>JBGVFO010000040.1:0-3396 GCA_045121195.1 Eubacteriales bacterium | reverse complement strand
TTCCGTGGTCAACGTGGGCGATGATCGCCACGTTGCGCAAATCCTCTCTGATCACTTCTTTTTCTCCTTTTTGCGAAATGTAACAATATATTATATCACGATTTTTTTGTGTAGAAAATACACCAAACGACGATTTTTTCCACCCCCACGCAGGATTTTTTGTTGATTTTACCATCTTTCGTGCAGGAAACTGACGTTTGTCGCGCTTCGCGCAAATTGAAAATGGAAAATGGAAAATCAAAGCGGAAAACGCAGGGCGTTTTCAAATATAAATTGATGTTTGTCGGTTTGATGTCTTTATCGTAGGGGCGACCATTGGTCGCCCGCCATGAACGACAATTACCCAACGAACGGGCGATCAATGATCGCCCCTACGGGTTTGTGCGTTGCCTTTTCGTATATGCAAACTCACCGATCAATCAAAATTGATTCTCTTAGTTGACAAACAAAGGGGGGGATGGTATAATGGGAGCGACAAGAAAAGAGAGGTTGTCCCCATGATAAACACGGTTATTTTTGACCTTGACGGCACCATTGCCGATACCATAGATGCGCTGAAGAGCGGCATGAATATGACCATGCGCCGCCTCGGTTATCCCGAAAAGACCCGCGAGGAGATCCGCGGCGCCATCAACTACGGCGCGCGCCGCTTCGTGCAGAACTGTCTGCCCGCCGACGTGCAGGACGACGAGAAAGCGCTTGATGAGGCGTTTGCCGTCTACGAGGAATGCTACGCCAAGACCTTCCGCGAGACTGATCGCCTATATGACGGCATGGGAGAGGTCATGTCCGAGCTTGCCCGCCGTGGCTACACCGTCGCCGTATTTTCCAACAAGCAGGATTTCTTCGTCACGGAGCTTGTGAAGCAGCTTGTTCCCGACGGCGTTTGCGCCCTCGCGCGCGGTCAGCGTCCTAACACCCCCGCAAAGCCCGACCGCGGCGTGTCCCTTGCCCTTTGCGGCGAGCTGGGAACGACGCCCGAGCGTTGCGCTCTCGTAGGGGACAGTCACATTGATATGAGAACCGCCAAGAACGCGGGGTTCCTCGCCGTCGGCGTATCCTGGGGATACCGCCCCGAGGTGTTGCGTGAGGAGGGCGCCGCTCACATCGTAGACCGCCCCGAGGAACTGCTTGATCTGTTCCCGCCCCTTTTGTAAATTGATGGTTGTCGGGGAGTTTGTAAAACGAAATTGATGGTTTGTAGGGGCGACCATTGGTCGCCCGCCATGAACGACAATTACCCAACGAACGGGCGATCAATGATCGCCCCTACGGGTTTGTGCGTCGCCGTTTTGACGTCATAAACCCACCGATAAATCAAAATTTGAAACCCATTATTCCAACCGAAATTTCAACCGATCCAAGGAGGAAAACGATATGCTGAAGATTGAAAACAACAGGCTGATCTACACGGGCTACGGCGAGACCCTCACCGTAGAGGCGTACGGCGAAAACGCCTTGCGCGTGCGCGCGTCAAAGATCCGCGGACAAGCCTACCCCGACGGTGCTCTGCTTCCCGTGGCCCCCGTCGCTGCCGACTGCCAAATGGACGAGCGAGGCAACGCCACCATCACGGTAGGCAAGCTCCGCGCCACCCTTTCCGCCGCAGGCAAGCTGACCTTCTACCGCGGCGACAAGAAACTTCTGGAAGAATTCTACCGCATCAAGTCGGTTCCCGGTGAGCAAATCAACAGCCTCTATCTCAAGGCAAGAGAGTTCTCCGCTGTAAACGGCGGCGCTTACTCCCTCAATCTCCGCTTTGAATCTGACCGCCGCGAGCATCTCTACGGCATGGGTCAGTATCAGCAGCCCGACCTCGATCTCAAGGGCTGCGTACTGGATCTGGAGCAACGCAACGGACAGATCACCACCCCCTTCGTCCTGTCCTCCCTCGGCTACGGCTTCTTATGGAACGTACCGAACGTGGGCAAGGTGTCCTTCGGCAAGAACATGACCGAGTGGCAGTTCCCCCTTGCCGACCGCGTGGACTACTGGATCACGGCAGGCGACAGCCCCCGCGAGATCGTGGAGAGCCTCACCGCCGTCACGGGTCGCGTGCCCGTCATGCCCGACGAATATCTGGGACTTTGGCAATGCAAGCTTCGTTACGCCTCCCAGGATGAGGTCATTGAGGTTACCGAGGAATACAAAAAGAGGGGCATTCCCCTTGACGTGATCGTCATCGACTATCTACACTGGCCCGCCTTCGGCGACTGGTGCCTGGATCCCGCCTGCTTCCCTGACCCCACCGAGATGAACCGCCGCGTGGAGGCGGCGGGCACCAAGCTGATGGTGTCGGTCTGGCCCGGTGTGGAGCGCCGCAGCAAAAATTATAAGCCTCTGCACGAAAACGGCTACGTGACAGCAACCGACCGAGGCCTGCCGATCCATACCGATTTTTATAACCTCGCCTACGTGGATATGACCAACCCCGATGCCCGCGCTTTCGTGTGGGATCGCATCAAGGAGGGCTACGTTTCCCACGGCATCAAAAACTTCTGGCTGGACTGCGCCGAGCCGGAGTTCCGCGGACACCAGTTTGATAATTATCGCTACGCCGACGGTCTTGTACGTCTGGTGGGCAACGAATACCCCAGACACTACACCAAGATGTTCTACGACGGACTCCGCGCCGAGGGCGTGGAGGTTCCCGTGAGCCTTGTGCGAAGCGCGTGGCTGGGTAGCCAGCGCTACGGCGCCCTCGTCTGGTCGGGCGACGTGGAATCCACCTTCGCCGCCTTCCGCAACCAGGTCCAGGCGGGCATCCATATGGGTCTTTGCGGCTTCGCCTGGTGGACCACCGACACGGGCGGCTTCTCGAACGGCAATATAGAATCCCCCGATTTCCGCGAGCTTCTCGTCCGCTGGTTCCAGTATTCGGTCTTCACTCCCATCCTTCGTATGCACGGCGACCGCAGAATCGCCTTCGACAAGCCCTACTTCCCGCCCAACGAGCTGTGGAGCTACGGCGAGGAGGTCTACGGCATCCTTCGCAAGTATCTTGACCTCCGTCTTTCTCTCAAGCCCTACGTCAAGGAGCTGATGACAGAGGCGTCCGAGAGCGGCGCGCCCCTCATTCGCGCTATGTTCTACGAGTTCCCCGAGGACGAGATCTGCTGGACGGTGGAGGACCAGTATATGTTCGGTAGCCGCTATCTGGTGGCGCCCGTCACCGAGCTTCACGCCACCGAGCGCACCCTCTACCTGCCCCGCGGCGAGTGGCGGCACGTCATCACGGGCGAGACCCTCACGGGCGGCGGCTTCGTCACGGTGGACGCGCCCCTCGACACCCTGCCCGTCTTTGAAAAAATCAAATAATTTTCACAAACAACAGCCACGGCATCAAGTCGTGGCTGTTTCCTTTATCATAAATTGATGTTTGTCGGTGAGTTGTGG
>JBGVFO010000039.1:0-2622 GCA_045121195.1 Eubacteriales bacterium | reverse complement strand
CCATGAACGACAATTCCCCAACGAACGGGCGACCAATGGTCGCCCCTACGGGTTCGTGCGTTGCCTTTTCGTATCTGCGAACTCACCGATAAATCAAAATTTGAATCTTCTAAACAAAACAGCCGCCCCGAAGGGCGGCTGTTTTATGTAGCGCTTAGTCGATAACGGCACCGTTCTCGCGAAGGATGGCACGAACCTTCTGAACATCCACGTTCTTGACGGAGGTCTTATCCTCGCAAGCCACTGCCGCGGCAACGCCTGCCGCCTCACCGAGGGTACACACGGTAGGCATAATACGGATGGAAGCCTGTGCCTCGTGGGTGGTGGAGATACATCTGCCTGCTACCAGCAGATTCTCGCTGTCCTTGGGAACAAGGCATCCGTAAGGAATGGTGTAATATTTTCCCGAGGGGAAATAGTAGTGGCTGGTACCCGAGCCGTCGGGGCTATGGATATCAATATCGTAGTTACAAGCGGCGATACCGTCCTCAAACTTGGTATACGCCAGCATCTCCTCCTGATTGAGAATATGCTCGCCCACGATCATACGGCTCTCGCGCGCACCGATCTGGATTCCCGTGGAAACGAGGTCGGCGTCCTTGAAGGGCTCAAAGTTCTCGCGCAGGAAGTTGACCATTTCAAACACCTGCTCGCGAGCGATGATCTCCGCCTTGGTAACGTCCTCGGCATTGGTGGGATCCAGCTTGACCACGCGGGTGGTATTGAAGTGAAGCATATTCTTGGCAACGCAGTTGAAGACAAGCACGTTCTCACGGGGATTGGTGATCTTGCCCGCAGCCTGGAACTTATTGTAAAGCTCGTTGACCTCCGGCTTGATCTTTTGGTAGCCCTCGGCATCCACGTTGGCAAGGCGGAAGCAAAGGGTCATAGGCTGGCAAAGTCCGTCGCTCTCACGACCTACCTTGTAGGGGAAGCCCGCAAGGTGCGCGAGATTCGCGTCGCCCGTTGCGTCGATAAAGGTTTCCGCCTCAATATCATAGGTGCCCGACACGTTGGATACCGTGATGGCTTCGATCTTCTTGCCGTTCATTTTCGCGCCGACCACGTAGGTCTGGTACAGCAGCTCAACGCCGGCCTCGACCATCATACGGTTGAAGAGCAGCTTGAGGATCTCCTCGTTAAAGTGGGTCTTATTTCCCTTACGGAAAGCGCCCATCTCTCCGAGCTTTTGGATGATCTCGGCGAAAATGCCTTCGCTGAGCATGATCTTGCCGGAATGCTCATCATCCTTCCACGACCAATATCTCATAAAGGGATTCACAAGGTCATACGCGGCGGCACCGCCAAGACAGTTATACTTCTCAATCAAGCGAACCTTTTTTCCCTGACGTGCGGCGGCAATCGCGGCACCAACGCCCGCAAAGCCTCCGCCGACAACGACAACGTCATACTTCTTGCTTTCCATAGTCATCCTCGCTTTCTTACTTTTCAAGGCGGTTTCTGATCAGCTTGACCGCCGTATCCAGATAATCGTTTTCCACCAGCTCGATCATACCGCGGTCAACCAGTGCCGCAAGCTTGGGATCCATAGGAATTCTGCCCATCAGATCGTAACCGAAATTGTCGGCGACCTCCTCGATGTGGCTTTCGCCAAATACGTTGATGTGCTTGCCGCAATCGGGACAGACGGCGTAGCTCATATTCTCCACAAGACCGAGGACGGGGATATTCATCATCTTCGCCATGTTTGCCGCCTTGGTAACGATCATAGAAACCAACTCCTGAGGAGTGCTTACGATAATGATGCCGTCAAGGGGGATCGACTGGAACACGGTAAGGGGTACGTCACCCGTTCCGGGAGGGCAGTCGACGAACATATAGTCGATATCCTTCCACATGGTATCGGTCCAGAACTGCTTGACGGTTCCCGAAATCACCGCGCCGCGCCATACGACGGGCTTATTCACGTCGTCAAGAAGCAGGTTGACCGACATCATATCGATGCCCGTTGTGGTTGTGGGGGGGAACATTCCCTCGGGACCGCCCTCTACGCCAGGCTTCATACCGAACGCCTTGGGGATCGAGGGACCCGTAATATCCGCGTCGAGAATAGCGGTCTTATAGCCCTCTCTCTGCATAAGCACCGCCAGCATAGAGGTTACGAGGGACTTGCCCACGCCGCCCTTTCCGCTGACAACGCCGATGACGTGCTTAACGCTGCTGAGCTCGTTAAGAGGCGCCAGCAAGCTTTCCGCGGTTCTGGAGGAGCAGTTGCTGGAGCAAGTGGAACAGTTATGTGTACATCCTTCTGCCATAATGGTTAACATCCTTTCGTGGGGTAAATATATCTTTATCATTATACCCCCTGCTCTTTTATTTTTCAAGACCTTTATGAAAATTTGGCAAATCTTTGCCTTATTTTCCGCAATATATGTCTTGGTGAACGTTCTTCGGCGAAAAATAGTTGTAAAATTTTTCACAATCCTCTTGATATTTGCCGAAAATAATGTATACTATATATGTTTGATTTATTTACGGAGGTTAACGTTATGGCTAACAAACTCAACAAGCTTTCTTCCTTTGACGGCGTAAAGGGTCCCGTTCTCACCATCGTAATGGATGGCGTAGGACTTGCCCCCAACACCGTTTCCAACGCGGTCG
>JBGVFO010000038.1:0-10146 GCA_045121195.1 Eubacteriales bacterium | reverse complement strand
TTGGTCGCCCGCCATGAACGACAATTACCCAACGAACGGGCGATCAATGATCGCCCCTACGGGTTTGTGCGTCGCCGTTTTGTCACATCAAACTCCCCGATAAATCAAAATTTGAATTTAAAATCAAAAGAAAGGAGCCGTCATGAATCTGCGAAAGCTGGCATTGGATCTTTTGGACAAAAACGAAAAAAGCGGACAGTATTCCAACATCGCCGTAGACAACGCCATTTCCCGCGAAGGTCTTGACGGCAAGGACAGCCGCCTTTTGTCCGTCCTCGTGTACGGCGTCATCGAGCGTCGCATTACCCTGGACTTTATCATTGACGGGCTTTCCTCCCTTCCTCCTTCCAAGATCGAACGCACCACGAGAAATATTCTCCGCATGGGCTTGTATCAGCTCATTTTCCTTGATCGCATCCCCGCCCACGCCGCCGTAAGCGAGAGCGTGTCCCTTTGCAACAAGCGCAGTCGCGGCTTTGTCAACGCCCTTTTGCGCGGTTTTGAAAGAAAGCGCACGGGTGATCTTGCCGCCGACTTCGGCTTCCCCAAAAAGGAACAAGACCCCCTCGCCTATCTGAGCGTGACCTACTCCTATCCCGTGGCGCTTTGTAAACGATTTTGTGAGATTTTCGGTCTTGACAAAACGGAAGAGATATTCCGCGCCTGGGAGGCGACGTCCCCCACCACGCTGCGCGTCAATTCCTTGAGAACCACGCGGGACAAGCTTCTCGCCACCCTTACCGAACAGGGCGTGGACGCTACTCCCACACCTTACGCCGCAACGGGCATCCGCACCTTTGGCGCTTCCCCCGCGGCGCTTGGACTGTTTGACGGTCTTTGCTTCGTTCAGGACGAGGCGTCCCAGATCTGCACCGAGGCGCTTGGCGCCAAGCGCGGCGAAACGGTGATCGATATGTGCGCCTGCCCCGGCTCCAAGAGCTTCGGCGCGGCGCTGGACATGAATAACGAAGGACGGGTGCTGTCCTTCGACCTTCACGAAAACAAGCTTTCCCTTGTCACAAAGGGTGCCGAGACCCTCGGCATCTCGATCATAAAGACCTCCGCCCGTGACGGCCGCGATTTTGATCCCGCTCTTGAGGGGATCGCCGATCGCGTCATATGCGACGTTCCCTGCTCGGGCTTCGGCGTGGTCGCCAAAAAGCCGGAGATCCGCTACAAGGATCCCGCGGACTCCGCCGCTCTCCCCGATATTCAGCTCGCCATTCTCAAGAACGCCAAGCGGTATCTGAAGGTTGGCGGCACGCTGGTCTATTCCACCTGCACCCTGCTCCCCGAGGAAAATGAGGAAAACGTGGCGCGCTTCCTCGCCGCCACGCCCGATATGGTTCCCTGCGATTTTACGGTGGGCGAGCTTCGCTCCCGTAACGGGATGCTGACCCTACTCCCCTCGGAGCACGGAACCGACGGTTTCTTTATTGCTAAATTCACGCGAAAGGAGATATAATATGAACGAATCCAAAACCGATCTCCTTTCTCTGGAGCTTCACGAGCTGGAAGCCCTTATGACGGAGCTTGGCGAGCCGAAATACCGTGCCAAGCAATTATTCACGGGTATGCACAAGGGGATCTCCCCCGAGAGCCTGACCAATATCTCAAAGGCAACCAAGGCAAAG
Organism: Eubacteriales bacterium; assembly: GCA_045121195.1. Taxonomy (GTDB): domain Bacteria; phylum Bacillota; class Clostridia; order Oscillospirales; family CAG-272; genus RGIG8775. The sequence goes on along the minus strand of JBGVFO010000038.1, from coordinate 8,512 downwards.
CTTGCCGAGGTGTCCTTTTACGCCCTTCCCACCGTGGAGCGCAAGCTGGTTTCTGCCCTTGACGGCACGGTCAAATATCTGTTTCGCCTTGCCGACGGAAACTGCGTGGAATCGGTCATTATGCGCTACGAGCACGGGATCACCATTTGCATTTCCTCTCAGGTTGGTTGCCGTATGGGCTGTCGCTTCTGCGCCTCCACCATTGACGGCAAGGTGCGCGATCTCGCGCCAGCCGAGCTTCTCGGTCAGATCCTCGCCGCCACCCTCGACCTTGGCGAGCGCATCTCCAATATCGTGATGATGGGCATCGGCGAGCCTCTTGACAACTACGACAACGTCATCAAATTTCTGCGCCTCGTGGGGCATCCCGACGGACTCAATATCGGCTATCGCCATATTTCCCTGTCCACCTGCGGCATCGTTCCGAGGATCCGTGCCTTGGCGAAGGAGGCCTTCCCCATCACCCTTTCCATCTCGCTTCACGCCGCCGATGACGAGACCCGTTCCGCCATCATGCCCGTCAACAACAAATGGGGCGTATCGGAGCTTCTCGACGCCTGCCGTGACTATTACAAGACCACGGGACGGCGCATTTCCTTTGAATATACCCTCATTGCGGGCAAGAACGATTCCCCCGATACCGCAAGAAAGCTGGGAGCGATCCTTAACGAAAAATTGCGCTCGGGACGGGACGGGATGCCCATCCACGTGAATCTCATCCCCGTCAACGAGGTGAAGGAACGGGATTTCGTCCGTTCCGATAAAAAAGCGGTGGCGCTCTTTGCCGCCACGCTGGAAAAGCAAGGCATCCGCGCCACGGTGCGCCGCAAGCTGGGTGCCGACATCAACGCCTCCTGCGGTCAGCTTCGGCGCGAGACCGCAACCAATCCACAGTAAGAAAGGGACACCCTATGAAGTATTTTGCCATCAGCGACGTGGGAAACGTCAGAACGGTCAACGAGGATAGCTACCGCGTCCTCTCCATAGCCGACAACGCCCTGCTCGCCGTCGTTTGCGACGGAATGGGCGGTCTTTCCTGCGGCGAGGTCGCCTCGGCATTGGCGATCGACAGCTTTACCGACACGGTGACAAGACTTTGCCACGGACGGATCGCCGAAGGCAAGCTGACCCTGTCGGAGCGCGACGCTTACCTCATCCTTGCCAACGCCGCTACCCGCGCCAATCACGCGGTCATGGACTACCGTAGCGCGCATCCCGAGGTGGACAGAATGGGAACGACCCTCGTGGCGGCGCTCATCGTCGATCTCGGCGGACAGGCAAACGTCAGCTGGATCAATTTGGGTGACAGCCGCATTTACACGGTGGATCACCGCGACATTCTTCAGGTCTCTCGCGACCATTCCTACGTGCAGTATCTGGTGGACACGGGCGAGATCACCTACAGAGAAGCCAAGAATCACCCGATGAGCAACGTGATCACCCGCGCCATTGGCATCGGGGACGAGATCGAGCCCGATATTGACACCTTCCCCCTCTCGGGAGAGGAGTGCGCCATGACCCACGTATTCCTTTGCTCCGACGGCTTCTCGGGCGCCCTTGACGAGGAAGCCTGTATGAAGAAGATCAACGATCCGTCCCAAAGCATAGAGCAAAAGGTCACCGAGCTGGTTTCCCACATCAAGGAGATCGACGGCTCGGACAACATTACGCTGGTTATGATCGACCTCGGAGAGATTGCCAATGGAAAACTTTGATTCGTACATCGGGCAAAGCTTCGACGGAAAATATACCGTGATCAACGTCATCGGCGCAGGAGAATACTCCGTGGTATTCGGCGCCTACGACACGGCAGAAGACCGCACGGTTGCCATCAAGATCCTCCGTCCCGAATACAACGAGGACCCCGTGGTATCCGAGCGCTTCGCCACCGAGGTCAATATTCTGTCGCTTTTGTCCCATCCCAACATCGTCAAGATCTACGAAACCCGTCTTGACGCCCCCGTTCGCTATTTCGCCATGGAATACATTGAGGGAATCACCCTCAAAAAGCACATTCTCAGCCGCGGCGCCCTTGATACCGAGGAGATCCTATTTTTCTCCCGTCAGATCCTCTCCGCCCTCGAGGAGGTTCACGATAAGGGCGTGGTACACAGTGATATCAAGCCCCAGAACATCGTAGTCCTCGGTGACGGAAGCATCCGCTTGATGGACTTCGGCATCGCCACGCTGGACACGCGGAAGCCCTTGGCGGTTCTTACGGAGCCCGCCGCGGACGATCCCACCTTCGGCGGCATCTTCAGCGACGATCCGCTTCCCGAGAACAACGAGGAGGAGGGACGCTCCGAGCTTGCCGTGGGTACGGTGCATTACGTCAGCCCCGAGCAGGCAGAGGGAAAAGCCCTCGACCATCTGAGCGACATCTATTCCTTTGGCATTATGCTGTATGAAATGACTACGGGCATTCTTCCCTTCTTCGGAGAAAGCGCCCAGAAGATCGCCACTATGCACGTGCGTCTTCAGCCCATTCCGCCCTCCCATCTGGATCCCAGCGTTCCCGAAGGGCTTGAGCGGATCATTCTTCGCGCTATGGAAAAGCTTCCCTTCGCCCGCTTCCCCTCGGCAAGCGCCATGCGGGAGGAGCTGGAGCGCTTCGCGGAGGCGTTGCACAATCCCCCCCTGCCCGAGGAGCCGGAGGAGGAAGCCCCCGTCACCCCTCTCACCTTTCTTCAAAAATGTAAAGATCTCGCTATCGACTACTGGCACGGACTGAGCATTCCTTCCCTGATCACGGGCGTTCTCTGCGCCCTTCTCGTCACCGTTGTCATCGGACTCGGCATCCTGTCGGACGCCCTTCTGACCGAGCGCCGCGAGCCTACGAGACTGAAGGTTCCCGACCTTGTTAACCACGAGTATTCCGCAGCGATGCTTTCCCTTGACCCGTCGGTCTATCGGGTTTCGGTGACCTTCGTGGACGATGACGCAAGACAGGGACGCATCATCGCACAGTCCCCCAAGGCAGGAAGCATCAGAAGGCTGGAGGACGGCGAAGCCACGCAGATCGAGCTGACGGTTGCCTGCCGTTCCCTCCCCCCCACCATGCCCGATCTTCGCCGTATGTCCTACGGGGAGATCGCCGAGATCCTCCGCGCCTACGATTGTGAGGTGACGGTGGTCGAGGAGATCCACGCCTATATAACAAAGGGCGAGATCATTGCCACAAAGCCCGCCGCAGGCGAGCAGACCACCCACGGCATTACCGTCTACGTAAGCGCCGGCTGGCGAGAAAACGAATAGGAAGTATTTATGGAATACAAATCAAACGGAAGACTGATAAAAGGCGTCGGCGGACTGTATTTCGTCGCCGTCGATCTCTCCAAGGACGATCCGCTTTCCGAGAGGGTCGTCCCCTGTCGCGCCAGAGGAAAATTCCGCCATACGGGAACGCCTCCCCTTGTGGGCGATCGCGTGGAGATCACCTACAACGAGCGCACGCTGAATACACTTGACGCCGAGGACAGTGACGACTCTGCCACGGAAATTATGATCAGCAAGATCCTTGGCCGCAAGAACTCGCTGATCCGCCCCCCCCTCGCCAACCTTGACGTACTGTTTATCGCCATGGCATCGGCGGCACCCGCCCCTCTGCTTCCCACGGTGGACAAGCTGATCCTCATCGCGGAATTCAACGGGATCGAGCCCGTTATCATCATTGGAAAGAACGAGCTGGACCCCGAAAATGCCGAGCGCATTGCCCATATCTACCGCCGCGCGGGCTTTGAGGTCTTCCTGCTCAGCGCCCTCACGGGTGACGGCGTAGACGCCGTCCGCGCCTACGTAGAGGAAAATCTCACAGGAAAAATTGCCGCCTTTTCCGGCGCCTCCGGCGTGGGAAAATCCTCTCTTCTCAACCGCCTGTTCCCCCATATTCATCTGGAAACGGGTGAGATCAGCCAGAAGATCGAGCGGGGTAAGAACACCACGCGCCACGTGGAGCTGTTCACCTTCCCCTGCCGTGACGGCGACGGCTATCTTGCCGACACCCCCGGCTTTTCCATGCTGGATTTCGCCCATTTCGATTTCTTCGGCAAGGAGGATCTCCCCTCCACGCTTCGGGAATTCCGTCCCTATATCGGCTGTTGCCGCTACAAAAAATGTACCCATACCAAAGAGGAGGGGTGCGCCATCTGCGAGGCAGTCGCCACGGGTGAGATCGCACGATCCCGCTACGACAGCTTTATCGAAATCTATAACGTTCTGAAGGATAAAAAGGACTGGAAAAAATGAGAGCATTTATCTATACGGGCGGCTTGGTTGCCGCGGACGGCATTACCGATTTCCCTGAGGAGGGAGATCTGGTCATTGCCGCCGACAGTGGCTACAAGACCGCGGAGCGTCTCGGCGTCAAGGTACAGACCGCTCTCGGGGACTTCGATTCCTTCCCCCGCGACGGCGTCGGTACGGACGTAGAGCTTTTGACCGTCCCTGCCGAGAAGGACTTCACCGACACCCAGATGGCGGCAGAGCTTGCCGTATCCCGCGGCGCCACGATCCTGTTTATCATCGGCGGCATCAGTGGACGGCTGGATCATACCCTTTCCAATCTGGGACTTTTGGAGGAGCTTTACGCAAAGGGCGTTCGCGCCACCCTGCTTGACGGCAATAACCGCGTTCGCTTCATTCGCTCCACCAGTGAGCTGATCCCCCGCAGCCATTACCGCTATTTCTCCCTTCTCGCCGCCGACGAGCGGGTCAAGGGCGTTACCGTAGAGGGGGGAAAATACCCCCTGAAGAACGCGACCCTTCGCCGCGCCAACCAATTCGCCGTATCCAACGAGATCGAGAAAAATTGCGTGCTTATCTCGGTCAAAAAGGGCGGACTCTTTATCGTCGAAAGCCGCGACCCCGCCTGACGGTTGCAATTTCGCTTCTTTGTCATATAATGACACTGAAAGACTATTGCAAAGAAGGAAGGTATCGCTTATGAAGATCGTTGTTGTCAAATCGCCAAGTATTCTGGCGCCTCTTCTTCGAAGACTGTTCGGTATCCGTAAGTCGGGCAAGTAACGAGGTCGCAAAAGAAAGGATCTCCAAATGACAGAAGCTACCCCTTGCTTTCTGCCCGTAAGTAGGGCGGAAATGCTTTCCCTCGGGTGGGACAGACCCGATTTCGTCTATGTGACGGGTGATGCCTACGTGGACCACCCGTCCTTTGGTGTTGCCATTATTTCCCGCGTGCTGGAGGCAAAGGGCTTCCGCGTCGCCATCCTCTCCCAGCCCGACTATAAGAGCTGTGACGCCTTCCGCGAGTTCGGACGCCCCCGTCTTGGCTTCCTTGTGACGGCAGGAAACATTGACTCTATGGTAGCCCACTATACCGTTTCCAAGAAAAAACGAAGCTACGATTACTATTCGGCAGGCGGCAAGATGGGAGGGCGCCCCGACCGCGCCACCATCGTCTATTCCAACCGCATCCGCGAGGCGTACGGCGACGTACCCATCATTCTTGGCGGTCTTGAAGCCTCTCTGCGCCGCTTCGCCCACTACGATTATTGGGACGATAAGATCCGCCGCTCCCTCCTTGTGGATTCCCGGGCCGATCTTCTGACCTACGGCATGGGCGAGAATATTCTCATCCGCATCGCAGAGCTGCTCGACCGCGGCGTACCCGTCAAAAAGATCCGCGACGTGCGCGGAACGGTATACCTCGGCAAGCGAGAGGACAAGATCCATTACGAGGTTGCCGCCGCCTTTGACTTCAACGAGCTGAAATCGGACAAGCGTAAATACGCCGAGGCGTTCGGCGTACAGTATAAAAATCAGGATTCCATAACGGGCAAAGCCATCGTCGAGTATTACGACGACAAGATGCTGGTGCAGAATCCCCCCATGCCGCCCCTTGAGAGAAAGGAGCTGGACTGGGTCTATTCTCTGCCTTACGCCCGTGATTTCCATCCCTCCTACCGTGAGCTGGGCGGCGTACCCGCCATCGAAGAGGTCAAGTTCTCCCTGACCCATAACCGCGGCTGCTTCGGCGGCTGTAACTTCTGCGCCCTCGCCTTCCATCAAGGACGCACCGTGCGCTCCCGCAGTATCGAGAGCGTGGTTGCCGAGGCACGCAAGATCACCGAGCTTGACGACTTCAAGGGCTACATCCACGACGTGGGCGGTCCCACGGCAAACTTCCGTTATCCCGCCTGCGATAAGCAGCTCAAGGATGGCGTTTGCCCGAGCCGCAAGTGCTTGGCACCCACCCCCTGTAAGAATCTGAAAGTTTCTCACGAGGAATACGTCAACCTTATCGAGCAGATCGAGCGTATTCCCAAGATCAAAAAGGTGTTTATCCGTTCGGGCATCCGCTTTGATTATCTTATGGCAGACCCCGACGACACCTTCTTCAAAAAGCTGGTTCGCGATAACGTCAGCGGACAGCTCAAGGTAGCGCCCGAGCATTGCTCGGCGCAGGTCCTCGGTTGTATGGGCAAGCCCGAATTCGGAGTCTACGAGGCGTTCCGCCGCCGCTATTTCGAGCTGACGAAAAGCTTTGGCAAAGAGCAGTATCTCGTTCCCTATCTCATGTCCAGCCACCCGGGTTCCGACCTTAACGCCGCCATCGAGCTGGCGCTCTGCTTAAAGCGCGATCATTACGCTCCCGAGCAGGTGCAGGACTTCTATCCTACCCCCGGCACCACGTCCACGGTGATGTACTACACGGGCATCAATCCCCTCAATATGAAAAAGGTGTACGTCACTACCGACTATCACGAAAAGCAGCTTCAGCGCGCCCTTTTGCAGTACAACCGTCCGCAGAATGCGCCCCTTGTCCGCGAGGCTCTCACAAAAGCGGGACGCACCGACCTCATCGGCTACGGTCCCGAATGCCTCGTCCGCCCCGAAAAGCCCGCGACCTCCTCACATGGGCGCCCGGCTGGCAAAAAGCCTACTGTAAAAAAGCATACACATCCCATTGGCAAGCCCGACGTCAAACGGACAGGCAATCGTGCCAAGCCAAAAAGGAAAAAGAAATAAAAAAAGCGCCATCGCGTATGCGGTGGCGCTTTTTCGTTCTAATTACTTAAACCAATCATATGTAACTACTATGTTCTCAAAGTATATAATATTTTGAACATTATCGGTGGAAAATCTCAGATATATGTTTTCACTCATAAGTGCCGACGCGGAGCACTGGGTTTTAATGGTTCTTGTATCTGCACTCTTATTAGTCCCCAAATCGTTTTGATGCTTTCCATATCCTTCATCACCCATCAAAGAAACCTCATACTTGGGTGAACCGGCGTATCCGATGTCTAACCAGACGTTGTAATCCTTTTCATACCGCACATCGTATTGAACCTCAATATTGACATGGTACCCCTGGGCAGCCAGCGTGCTAAGATCAAAGCCATTGGGAGTCACCGTATACCGAATTGAAGAGCTTAACTCATCATCCAGAAACTTAATTTTTCCTTCTTTATAATGTGCAATACCGCTTGTCTTCAGCCACTTTGCGTAAAGAGTTATATCCTTGTCCACGGTTAAAGGAAATGCGGCGGGAGTAGTGAGAGTAGAATCTAAGTACCAGCCTTCAAATTCATGCTCTGCTCTTCGAGGCGAAGGTGCTGATTGAAGAAAATCAGTTTCTTCATCCGAAATGTAAGTTCCTCCGTTTGAATCAAACGAAACACAGTAAACAACTTTTACCCATTTCGCATAAAGCGTCATATCCGACGTCACGATCAAAGGAAAGGTTGCCTGTACAGACATAACCTTATCCAAATACCAACCAGCAAAAACATACCCTTCTCTGCTGGTCACAGGAGCATTCTCCAAAGCAGTAACTGTTCTTGGACTTACGGATACGCCCCCGTTGGTTACAAAGGTCACCGTATTGGGCAATATAGGAGCGTTTTCTTCGCACCCACAAACAGAAGCCAACATAAAAATTGTCAATATAAGAACAAGAACTTTTCTAACCATACACTCATACCTCCCTCAAACTTGTCAGCAGAACGTTTTTTGTCGATTTCAGTCTATCTATAGCCCACATTGTATCATATATAGCCCATTATGTCAAGGGGAAAAGGCTATAATTAGTCCATAATATTTTTGGGAGGAGATACTATGGACACGTATACCGCTGTAAAAAACCGCCTGCTGGTCTTGTGTGAACAACATAAAATGTCCATTCACAAGCTGGCTATGGAATCTGCCGTTCCCCCATCTACGATCAAAAACATTCTCTACGGAAAAAGTATCAATCCTGGGATCGTAACGATCAAAATGCTCTGCGACGGGTTTGGCATCACCCTGATCGACTTTTTCAACACCCCCGAATTTCAGCAACTGGAACAGGAAATTCAATAAAACACAGGCGACCGCATTGCGGTCGCCTTTTCGTTAAATTGATGTTTGTCGGTGAGTTGTGGCTACGCCGAAAACGAACGAAACCATCTAAAACCGTAGGGGTCGACGTCCTCGGCGACCCGAAAGCAACCAAATTTGATTTTGTTTATGGCTACGCTCAAATCCTCATCACAGAAGGATTTCACCAATT
>JBGVFO010000037.1:0-10719 GCA_045121195.1 Eubacteriales bacterium | reverse complement strand
TATGGAAGAGAGACATCAAGAGATTATACAAATGATTCAAGCAAACGGGAAAATAACGATTGCGGAAATTACAAGAAAATACAGTATATCGGATGAATCGGCAAGAAGAGATCTTCGCCTGCTCGAACAAAAAGGGCTTTGCAAGAGAACCCACGGCGGTGCCATCAAGAGCGGACAGGTGAGCGTAAGACCGCCCGTTGACCGTGTTTTTGAAAAAATGCCGATTTTTGACAACTATAAGGAAATAGCGCGTGCGGCGGCAGGTATGATTCGAGAAAATGACACTATATATTTAGCCGGTGGTTCATTCGGATATATTATGCTCTCATTTCTTCCTCAGAATATCCACTATACTGTGGTTGTTAACTCGGTTGACATGGCAAAAGAACTCCGTTTTTTTGCCAATCTCGATGTTTACGTTGCGGGCGGGAAAATGCGCCAAAGCGGTTCTTTGGTGGATAGTTTGGCATGCGAATTTGTCAGCCGATTGCACTTTGATACTTGCTTTATTACGGGGGCTGGCGTTACTGCGCAATTTGGTCTGTCGAACGGAACGGATGAAACTGCAAGCTTTCAACGCTCTGTTATTCAAAACAGTCGACAAAAATATTTGCTGATTCCCGGCGTCAAAGTGGGAGTGGATTCTTTTATAAAGGTTTGTGATATCAACGCCTTTGATACAGTTATTACCGATTGGGAATGTGTCGAAGACCAAATATCCGCAATAGAAGAAAAGGGCGTTCGGGTAATTGTCGTTGAGGAGTCGAAATGACGCGGGAACAAAGATTAAGAAATCTGATATTGGATCAATATCAGAGTTTGCGTAAATTCTCACAGGAGGTAGGCGTTCCATATAGTACGCTGATGACACTTTTATCTCGTGATATCGGTGGAGCCTCGTTTGATGTTGTGGTTTTAATCTGCAAGAAGTTAAATATCGATCCATTTGAAGTGTAAAGATTAAAACGTTAGAAAAAAGCCTTCTCTCACGGGAGAAGGCTTTTTATTCTTAATCGTTTTTCTCATTCGGCAATAGCACCTTGATTGCTTCGTAGATGCCCTTGATGGGAATCAGCTCAATGCCGCAATCAAGCTTTTTGCTCTCAAAATTTTTGTAGGGGATCACGGCGCGGGTAAAGCCGAGACGTGCCGCCTCCTTGAGGCGTTGCTCAAGATTCGATACCGCGCGGCATTCGCCCGCAAGTCCGATCTCGCCGATAGCAATGAGGTCGTCGGGAATCACGCGATCGGTGATGGAGGAGATCATAGCGAGAGCCACCGCCATATCCACGGCAGGCTCGTCAAGGCGAAGTCCGCCGACTACGTTCATAAAGGCGTCGCAGGTGGAGAAGCGCAGACCAAGCCGCTTTTCAAGCACCGCAATGATAAGACACATCTTGTTGTAGTCAAGACCGCTTGCCGTCCTTCTGGGGGCGGGAAGCACCGATTTGGTGACCAGCGCCTGAATCTCGGCGATGATGGGGCGCGTGCCCTCCATAGTGCAGACGGCGCAGTTGCCCGACATATTCTTGGGGCGTCCCGAGAGAAGCATCTCGGAGGGATTTTCTACCTGCTCAAGACCGCCGTCGGTCATTTCAAATACGCCGATTTCGTTGGTGGGGCCGTAACGGTTTTTGATAGCGCGGATGATACGGTAAGAATGGTGACGTTCTCCCTCGAAGTAAAGCACCGCATCCACCATATGCTCAAGGGTCTTGGGACCCGCGATGCTACCTTCCTTGTTGACGTGACCCACGAGGATCACCGAGGTGCCGCGGCTTTTTGCGCGCTCGATAAAGGAAAGGGCGCATTCCTTGACTTGCGTCAGACTGCCTGGGGCAGACGCAATCTTCTCGCTGAAGATGGTCTGGATCGAGTCTACGATAACGACGTCGGGCTTGACCTTATCGATCTGCCCGAGAATGTTTTCCATACTGGTCTCGGTGAGAATAAACAGATTGGTACCGTCGATGCCCAGACGCCCCGCGCGGAGCTTAAGCTGTCCGTAGGACTCCTCGCCCGAGATATAGAGCACCTTGTGGCTCTTTCCGAGGCTGTCGGAGATCTGGAGAAGCAGGGTAGATTTACCGATACCCGGCTCACCGGAGAGAAGCACCACCGATCCGTTTACAAGACCGCCGCCAAGCACGCGGTCAAGCTCATGAAGCCCCGTGTCGGTGCGGATAAAATCGGGCAGGGAAAGCTCTTTATAGGCGACTGCACCCACGGAGCCACTGCTGATAGCAGACGTGCGCTTTACGGCGGCGGCAGAGGGCGTAGCCTCTACCACGTCCTCCACAAAGGTGTTCCATTCGCCGCAGGAGGGGCACTTGCCAAGCCATTTCGGACTTTTATATTCGCAATTTTCACAGATGTAAACTGTTTTTAAGCCTTTCATAATTCCGTCCTTTTGTTGTATTCCTCCCTATTATACTGTAAAATTTTCCGTTCGTCAAGAGAGAGAATCTACATAATCGGCGATGGCGGTCGCAAGGACCAAAGCCAATTCCTTTCGGTACGCCTCGGTGGAGAGTCTCTCGCATTCTTCGGCGTTTGATAGAAATCCGCATTCAATAAGAATCGCAGGCGAGGTAATGCGATCGAGGAGATAGATGTTCGAGGATGCCTGCTTGGTCTTCCTCGCGTTTTCGGGCTGGAGCTGTCGGCGCACCTCGTTCTGTATCAGATTGGCGAGGGTGGCAGAGCGAGGATCGTTTCCCGAATAATAGACCTGCAGTCCGCTATATTGAGTTTGGGGAAAGGAGTTCATATGAACGCTGATGAAAACGGAATCGGGCGTGTCCTTGGCGACCTTGAGGCGCGCCGCCAGATCCAGCATCTTTTTTCGCCCCTTGTAGTCGACGTTCCTATCGTAGAGCAGGATGTCCTCGGTTCGTGTGCAGATGACCGATATGCCTCTTTCCTCCAGCGCGGCTTCAATTTCTTGCGCGACTGCGAGATTCAGGTCCTTTTCATAAACGCCGTTCTTTCCGACGGCGCCGCCGTCCTCGCCGCCGTGTCCGGGGTCAAGAATGACGGTGTACTCCTTGGCGGTCGGCACGTCCGCGTCGGTGGTATCGGGGGCGGAGAAATGATGCGTGATCGCACCGAACATGAGAAGGATAGCTCCTAAAAGCAGAGAAAAGAGCAAAAAGGAAAGGGAAAGGCGACCGCCCACCGTCCGCTTTTGTTGCATAAAATAGACCTCCTTGCAGGTGTTTTTCAAAGTATATTCACTCGAAGCAGAAAATATCCCGCTCGCTTCTGACGCGTATATATAAATTCTATAAATTTAAAAAATTTTACAAATACCTGTTTACAAAAAGCCAAATTTGTAGTAATATATACATAGCAACTTTTCAAGGAGAACAGTATGGATACAAAGCAGCCGAAATACAAAAGAATTTTGTTGAAGCTGTCCGGTGAGGCGCTTGCCGAGGGCGGTGACGGCATTCTGAATTTTGATTTTGTCGCAAAGGTAGGAGAGGTGCTGAAGCGGTGCCTGGACCTTGGCGTCGAAATCGGAGTTATCGTTGGCGCGGGCAATATCTGGCGCGGCAGACAGGGCGGTAAAATGAACCGCGTGCGTGCCGATCAGATGGGTATGCTTGCTACCACCATCAATTCGCTGGCGCTTCAGGATACCTTTATCGGAATGGGCATTCCCACCCGCGTCATGACCGCCTTTGAGTTGAACACGGTTGCTGATCCCTTCTCGGCAAGACACGCCATTGAGCATCTGCAGAACGGCGAGATCGTCATCTTCGGCGGCGGTACCGGCTCTCCCTATTTTTCTACCGATACGGCGGCGGCACTCCGCGCGGCTGAGATCGAGGCGGACGTGGTGCTGATGGCAAAGAACATCGACGGTATCTATTCCGCAGATCCCAAGAAGGATCCCACGGCAGTCAAATACGACAGCCTTACCTACAAGGAGATCATAGACAAGGAGCTGAAGGCCCTTGATCTTTCGGCGGCTACCTTCTGTATGGAAAACAGCATCAACTGCTATGCGTTCGGTTTGAAGGACCCCGAGAACATTTATCGCGTCGTGCTGGGCGAGAAGATCGGCACGGAGATACATAAATAAACAACTTTGAAAGGATAACCGATATGAAATTTGAAACCAAGGCTCATGAAGAAAAAATGCAGAAGGCGATCGCCGCTTACGAGTATAATCTCGGCTCCATCCGTGCAGGTCAGGCGAACCCTTCGGTGCTCTCCCGCGTATCCTTTGAGTATTACGGCTCTCCCACACCTATCTCCACGATGGCAGATATCCGCGTGGCAGACGCAAGAACCTTGACCATCACCCCCTACGACGCTACGACCCTGAAGGCGATCGAGAAGGCTATCCTTGCCTCCGATGTGGGAATCACCCCCACGAACGACGGTAAGGTCATTCGCCTTATTTTCCCTCAGCTTACCGAGGAACGCCGCAAGGAGCTTCGCAAGCAGGTTCAGAAGGAAGGCGAGGATGCAAAGGTTGCGATCCGTAACATCCGCCGCGATGCAATGGAGCTTTCCAAGAAGATGAAGAAGGACGGCGAGCTGACCGAGGACGATCAGAAGTCCGCGGAAAAGTCGATCCAGGATCTTACCGACAAATACATAAAGAATGTAGAAGCGGTAACCACCAAGAAAGAAAACGAGATCATGGCAATATAAACTTTCGGGGCGGTCTGTTTCCGCCCCGAATTTTAATTTACGTGAAAGAAGAGAAAGCCTGTGAAGAATCAAATACAAGCGGATGAGCGCCTTCGGCACATTGCCATTATTATGGACGGAAACGGACGCTGGGCAACGAAGCGAGGACTTCCGCGAGAGCTTGGACACAAGCAGGGCGCCGTTGCCTTCCGCAAAATTCTTACCTACTGTGAGAAGATCGGCTTGCGGTGCTTGACGGTATACGCCTTTTCCACGGAAAACTGGAAGCGCCCTCAAAAGGAGGTCGCCTCCATCATGTCGCTTCTTGAGCAATATATTTCCGAGTGTGAAAAGGACATAAAAAAGTATAACGTGTTCTATCATTTTATTGGGGACACAAGTCGCTTTGACCAGGGGCTTCAAGAGCGGATCCGCAGCATTGAGGAAAAGACCCGCGACAACGAATTCGTGCTGAATATTGCCTTCAACTACGGCGGCAGAAGCGAAATCGTTCGCGCGTTCAACCGTCTTGCGGAGCAGGGCAAGACCGACGTTACGGAAGACGATATTTCCGCGGAGCTTTATACCGTAAGAGGCGGCGATCCCGATCTGATCATCCGAACGGGCGGAGATCTTCGTATCTCCAACTTCCTTTTGTGGCAGGCGGCATATGCCGAGCTGTATTTTACGGACACCCTCTGGCCTGATTTCAATGAGGATGCTTTGGATCGGGCAATCGAGGATTTTTATGCAAGAAAACGCCGATATGGCGGAATTTGAGAGGAGAGCATTGATGCGAACTCGTGTGATAACGGGATTGGTAGCGCTTTGCGTTTTGATTCCTGTTCTGATCTTTTCAAATACGTTTGTCTTCGATCTGGCGCTTGCTGTTTGTTGCGTCATTTCGGTCTTTGAAATGTTAAAATGTGTGGGGACGCTGAAAAAGCTCTGGATCTCTGTTCCTTCGCTGCTCGTGGCACCCCTCGTTATTTTGGCGGTGCGTCCCCTGAAGCATTTATTTGACGGCTTTTCCCTTACTCAGGTGACCTTGCCCGTCCTTCTCATTTCCATGCTATATCTGCTTGCCGTTATGGTCTTCTCGAAAAACGGAGTTACCATCGAGGACGTTGCGGTTTCGGGCTTTATGACGGTCTATATCACGGCGGCGTTTGCCTCCATTTTGTTCCTTCGCGATTCTACGGGCGGCGCCTATACATATCTTCTGGTGTTTATTGGGGCGTGGATCACCGATATCTTCGCGTATTTCTGTGGCATGCTGTTCGGCAAGCACAAGCTGATTCCTGAGGTCAGCCCCAAGAAAACCGTGGAGGGAAGCATTGGCGGAACCCTGTTCTGCGGCGGTGCCTTTATCCTTTACGGCGTTCTCATTGACCGCTTTGTAGAGCAGGCAAGCCGTATGAATCTGTTGCTTTTGTTTGCGTACGGTGTCATTGTTGCCGTCGTATCGCAGATCGGCGATCTTTGTATGTCGGCGATCAAAAGGCATTACGGCATCAAGGATTTCGGCAAGGTGTTCCCGGGACACGGCGGAATGCTGGATCGCTTTGATTCCATTTTGGCAGTGGCTTTGGTTTTGCTGGTTCTCAACGGATTTGCCAGCGTGTTTATTTAAGCATTCAAAAGAGGTAAGATGGAATATACGGTAAACGGGATCGATCTGCTTGGCTCCACCGGCTCGATCGGAGAGCAGGCAATCGACGTAGCGAGAAAACGGAATATTCGTATCCGCTCTATTTGTGCGGGTAGAAACTATAAACGCGTTGAAGAGCAGGCGAGAGAATTTCGTCCTGCTTTTTGCGCCATGTATGAGGAGTCGTCCGCAAAAGCATTAAAACTTGCCCTTGCCGATACTGACACTCGTGTTCTCAGTGGCGAGGAGGGGATCTGTGAGATGATTGCAAAGAGCGATGCCGACGTGTCCCTCAACGCGATTATCGGTCAAGCGGGGCTTCTGCCGACTTTGTCCGTTATCGATGGGAAGAAGCGGCTGGCGCTCGCCAACAAGGAATCCTTGGTGGTAGCAGGCGATATCGTGATGGCACGGGCGAAGCAAAACGGGGTGATCATTACCCCCGTGGACAGTGAGCATTGCGCCATTCATCAGTGCTTGCGAAGCGGAAAGCCGGAGGAGGTAAAACGGCTTTGGATCACAGCCTCGGGCGGTCCCTTTTTCGCGCATACAAAGGAAATGCTGCGAGAAGTGACGGCAAAGGATGCGCTGGCGCATCCCACCTGGTCGATGGGCGCGAAGATCACCGTTGACAGTGCCACTTTGATGAATAAGGGCTTTGAGCTGATCGAGGCATCCCATTTGTTTGGCATTGAGATGGATCGCGTTCGCCCCATCGTTCATCGCGAAAGTATAATTCATTCCATCGTGGAATATATTGACAACAGTATGATCGCGCAGATGTCTGTGCCCGATATGCGATTCTGTATTCAGTACGGCATTCTCGGAGGCGCGCGACCCGAGGCGGTCATTGAAGAGCTTGATTTGGCATCGCTCTCCGCGCTAAGCTTCTACACGCCCGATACCGAGCGGTTTCCGTTGCTTGCCTGCGCCATCGAATGTCAAAAGATGGGCGGCGGTATGGCGGCGGTGCTCAACGCGGCAAACGAGGTGGCGGTAGACGGCTTCCTTTCGGATTCGCTTACCTTCCTGCAGATCGGCGAGGCGGTAATGACAACGGTGGAGCGTCTGAAGAAGCACAGAGATTCTCGCAGTCTGGAAGCCCTTCTTGAGGCGGACAGAGAAGCGAGAGAAGAAACGCGGGCGTGGATCGCGCGCAACGGAAAAGAGGTGTGAGGGTTATACAGTTCTGGTATATTTTACTTGCGATTTTTGTCTTTGGACTTTTAATATTTATTCACGAGCTTGGACACTTTCTCTGCGCGCGCCTTTGCGGCGTTGGCGTTCACGAGTTTGCCATTGGAATGGGTCCGAAGATCCTTTCGTGGACCTCAAAAAAGACGGGTACTCGCTACGCCGTTCGCGCCCTCCCCGTAGGCGGATACGTGAGCATGGTGGGAGAGGACGAAGAATCGGAGCGGGAGGATGCTTTTGGCAACCGATCGGTCTGGAAGCGCATTCTCATTGTGATCGCCGGTCCCGTTATGAATCTTTTGCTTGGCTTTCTGGCAACCGTCGTTATGGTTACCTCGGCAGGGGAGCTGTACGGTACGCAGGTCGATTACCGCGATCTTGAAAATATCCAACTGAGCGAAAGCACGGGACTTGAACAGGGCGATACCATTCTGAAGATCGGAAGGGTAGCGGTCCATACGAGAAACGAGCTGGTGTATGAGATCATGCGCCAAGGCGCCGAGGCGGTAAACGTAACGGTGCTTCGCGACGGCGAAAAGCTTGTGGTGGAGAATGTGTTGTTTCCCACAGTCGAGGAAAGCGGCGTCTTGTTCGGCGGCATTGATTTTTACGCGAATCAGGAGCGGTTCACCTTTGGAAACGTGATCAAGCATACGTTTTTCCGCTCTTTATCTACCGTAAAGATGATCGTGGATTCCTTCGTGGATCTTCTTTCCGGCAAATACGGAATGGAGGCAATGTCGGGTCCTGTGGGGATCACGCAGACTATGGGTGAGGCAGCGGCAGGTGGCTTCTCCAGCTTCCTTTATATTTTCGTGGTGATCACCGTCAATCTTGGCGTGTTTAACCTCTTTCCCATTCCCGCATTGGACGGAGGCAGACTGTTATTCCTTCTGATCGAAGCAGTCATTCGCCGACCGATCAACAAGACGGTCGAAGGCTATATTCATCTTGTGGGTTTGCTTCTGATGCTGGGTTTGATCCTCGTAGTGACCTTTAACGATATTTTGAGGTTGTTTTGACCATGAATTATAATTCGATTCGAAAAAAGACGAAAGCAATATTGGTCGGCGGTGTGTCCATTGGCGGCGCGCATCCCATTGCCATCCAATCCATGACCAATACCGATACCTGCGACGTGGCGGCAACGGTTGCACAGATCGAGGCGCTTGCCGCACGGGGCTGCGATATCGTGCGGATCACCGTTCCCACCCTTGAGGCGGCGGATACGGTGCGTGCCATCAAGGAAAAGGGAATTCTTACGCCTATCGTGGCGGATATCCATTTTGATTATAAGATCGCTCTTCACTGCGCCGAGCTTGGCGTGGACAAGATCCGCATCAACCCGGGAAACATCGGAGACGACGAGCGTGTGAGAGAGGTTTGCCGTGCGTGCAACGCCCACGGGATCCCGATTCGCATCGGCGTAAACAGCGGATCGCTTGAAAAGAATATACTGGCGAAGTATGGTGCGCCTACAGCGGAGGCGCTTTGCGAAAGCGCACTGTATCACATCTCCCTGCTGGAGCGCTATGACTTTGAAAATATCGCCGTATCCATCAAGGCGTCGGACGTACCCACTATGATCGCGGCGAACCGCATGCTGAGTGACCGTGTGTCCTATCCCATCCATCTCGGCGTCACCGAGGCGGGTGGCGAACGCCGTGGGCTTGTCAAGAGCGCTATCGGTATCGGAAGTCTGCTTGCCGACGGCATTGGTGATACGCTCCGCGTTTCCTTGACCGATGATCCGCTTTTGGAGATCGATTCCGCCAAGGAGATTCTGAACGCCCTCGATATAGAGGGACATCGCCAAATGAATATTGTCAGCTGTCCCACATGCGGAAGAACCAAGATCGATCTGATCTCTCTCGTGAAGCGGTTTGAGGCGGCGATCGAGGCGGAGGGGCTGAAGGATATTCCTCTCAAGGTTGCGCTGATGGGGTGTATCGTGAACGGACCCGGCGAGGCAAGGGAGGCGGATATCGGGATCGCGGGCGGTCAGGGCGAGGCGCTTTTGTTCTCCCGTGGCGAGGTCCTCTATAAGATCTCCGAGGAGGAGATCATTCCCACGCTGATTGCAAAAATCAAGGAAATGGCGGAAAATGTCCGTCGATAACGAAAAGAAAGGAATCGAGAATGTCGGAAAAGAATTTCTTTGAGATATTCAATTTATATACGCCCTCGGACGAGCTTACCGTTGCCGAGGACCTTTTGTCTGCCGTCAAGGAGATCAAGGTGAGAGCGGATCGCGAGAAGCGCTTTCTGGAGATTCGCGGACGGTTTCCCGAGATCATGGAAAAATCCCTTCTTTATGCCGTGGAACGGGAAATGGAACGCACCTATAACCTGAACTGCGTTCGTATTTTGCCCACCTATCCCTCCGCGTGCCTGACTTCGTCCTACGTGCCGCAGCTTCTTATGGAGGCAGAGCGAACGGGAACGGTTGGGCGGGGCTTTTTCTCCCATTGTGAATACGAGCTTCGCGACGGGAATCTTTCCATTAAAATTCCGTTTTCGGACGGCGGCGTTATGCTGTTGTACGACGCCAATACCCCCAGAGTCATTGAGCGGATCGTCTTCTCCGAGTTTGAGGTTGCCTGTTCGGTAACCATCGAGCGGGACGAGGTGCTCGCCCGCGAGGTCTTTGAGGATACACAGAAAAGGGAAGAGGCACGGATCGCGGACGAGCTGGCACAGGCGAGCGCCGCTTATGAAAGCCGTCCACGCGGTAGCGAGGAAAGACCATACGGTAATACGCCAGCCGCTCCCGCCGAGCCCCAGCTTCCCAGAACGGTATCGGTTTGCTCACAGGGTTTTGAGCCTCACGTTGAAAACGGTATTTTCTATTCGGGACATATGAAATTTGATATTTCCGAGCCCGATTATTGCTATGGCGATCCCTTTGAGATCACGCCGATCTCTCTGGAAATGATCGAGAATCCCGTGAAGGGCGTCATTGTCGGCGAGGTGTTTGGCTTTACCAAGGACACCACCCGCAACGGGGATAAAATGAATATCGTTTATAATGTCACAAACGGCTATACCTCCATAGAGGTACATAATAACTATATGGAGATCGACGAGGCGAAGGCACTGGCAGAGCACGTTAAGGACGGTGTCTGCGTTGCCCTCCGCGGTTACGCCAAGCACGAATCGAGGAAGGGAAGAGTGGATGAGGATCTGACCTTTATCCCCTCGGACGTTGCCCTCGTTTCCCGTAAGAA
>JBGVFO010000036.1:0-2903 GCA_045121195.1 Eubacteriales bacterium | reverse complement strand
GGCGACATACAAACCTTGTAGGGGGCGACGTCCTCGGCGCCCCGCGACGAACGGATTTGCAATTATAAAATTGGTGAAAGCCTTTTGTGATAAGGGTTTGAACGTAGCCATGAACAAAATCAAATTTCGTTGTTTTCGGGTCGCCGGGGACGTCGACCCCTACGGTGTTAGATATTTTCGTTCGTTTTGTACGTAGCCGTGACACACCGATAAACATCAATTTATATTTGAAAACGTTTTGTGTTTTCACCCTTAACTTTCCATTTTCCATTTTCCATTTTCAATTTCCCCCTTCGCCATCAATTCTTCTCCAACGAGTTGACAAGCGGGGAGGAAGATATTATAATAAGGTACAAAGAGCTTTTGCGGTGACGCGGAGCGAGGAGGACGTTTATGTATTACTATTCACTGCTTTCATTGTTGGCGCTGGCCGTGCTTGGCGTGATCGTTCTGGGCTGCGTGATCAACTTTTTGCGCAAGACGAGAGCCGAGCGGATCGAGTTCATCCGCACCTTCAAAAAGGGAAGCTGCGTCATTATCTACATTGTCGCCATCCCCTTATACTTTTTCGGCTTGCTTTACGAAAAGCAGGTGGCGGGGAAGGCGCCCGAGCTTCTTCTGACCCTGTTTGATTCGGTTCGCAAGAGCTTGAGCCTCGTGGTGCTGAGCTACGATATTTCCAGCGTGCAATCCTTGGCGGACGACAACGATCTGTTTCGCATCGCCATGTACACCTGCTTCGTGGTGGTGACCCTTAACGCCATCCTGTTTGCCCTGTCCCTTTTCTTGCAGAAGCTTTGGGTCTGGTTCCGCAAGATCGGCTGGTACCTGTCGAGAAAGGAAAAGCTGCTTCTGGTGGGAAACAACGAGCAGAACCGTCAGATTTACGCCTCGGAGGACAAGCGCGCAACCATGATCGTCGGCGTCCTGTCCGACGCGGAAAAGACCGACCTGTACGCCAAGAAGATGCGCTTTATCGCCAAGGGGAAGGCGCACGAGGAGGAGATCGGCGAGGTCTGCTGCGACCTGCTGAAGAAAAGCCTCAAGAGCCGTCGCAGACGGTGCGTCATCGTGATCAACACGGGGGACGAGGAGAGAAACATCGCCCTTTGCCATTCGCTTCTTACGGTCACCTCGGCGTTTACCGAAACGGCGGACACGGCGGCGGCGGCAGACCGTCTGTCCCGCGTTAGGGTCTACGTCTTCGGCGACCCCGAGCACGAAACGGTATATCACGGCATCGAGGAGGCGTCCCGAAGCTGTCTGCGGTACGTCAACCGCCACCTGCAGATCGCCATGGACTTTATCGACCGCTATCCGCTGACCCGATTTATGACCGACAAGCAGCTTGATACCACTACCTCTTTGCTTCGTCCCGAGGTGGACGTCAACGTGGTTCTGGTAGGCTTCGGCAAGACCAACCGACAGATCTTCCTCACGTCGGTGGCGAACAATCAGCTTCTGACCGAGGAGGGGGGCAAGCCGGTCCTCAAGCAGGTCAAGTATCATATTTTCGACCGCAAGCAAGCGGGAAACAACAAGAATTTCAATCACGGCTACGCCCGTTTTGAGAACGAGATGGCGGCGCAGATCGAGGCGCAGAAAAAGGATCCGCAAAACTCCGAGTACCTGCCGTTCCCCGCGCTTCCCGCCGTGCGACTGGGTGACAAGCCCGTGGACATCCACGCGCCCGCCTTCTACGAGGCGGTCAAGGACGCCCTGTCGGGGGAGGGAAGCTTCAACTATATCGTGATCGCTATGGGCACCGACCTTGAGAATCTGGATATGGCGCAGAAGCTGGTGGAGAAGAAGCTGGAATGGGGTCTTTCCGATACCTACGTGTTCGTCAAGGTGCGGAACGGTGCCGAGGCGTTCCCCCTGTTCCGCCGCGACGATTGCTATCCCATCGGCGACAACAAGACCGCCGTTTACAATATGAAGACCCTGGATGACGGTGTGATCACCGCCATGGCAAAGATGCGAAACCGCATCTACTCCCTAGAAAGCGAGGCGACCGAAAACCAGGCAACGCCCGACGAGGCGCTGATCCGCGAGGTCTACGATCAGGCGGACTGCAACTGGTACATTGAGCGAGAGAACCAAAAGGGAAGGACGCGCCTTGAGCGGGAATCCAACCTGTACGCCTGCCTGAGTCTGCGCCCCAAGCTCCATATGATGGGGCTGGATTACCGACCTGTGTCGGAGGAGGGAGAGGCGCTTGACGAGCAGACCTACCTCGCCCGCTATGCGGGTACCGATCTGCCCACCTATTACGAGGGGATCGAGGCGGACGGCAAGCCCATCGTCAAGTACGACCTTGACTTCCCCGAGTCCCGCCGCCGCACGATGGCGATCCACGAGCACTATCGTTGGAATTCCTTTATGATCTCCAAGGGCTTCGTGCCCGCCTCCCGCGAGCAGATCCTTTTCGGCGGCAAAAACGGTAAGAGCTACGACCTGCGTCGGCACGGCAATCTGACCACCTTTGAGGGCCTTTTGGAGTTCCGACGGATGGTTGCCGAGCGTGACGGCAAGAGCGAGCTGGAGACCGACGTGATCAAGTACGATTATCAGCTTCTTGACGACGCTTACTGGCTGCTGACCCAAAACGGCTACAAGATCGTGGAGAAGACCCCCGCAAAGAAGCCCGAGGCGAAATAACCGCCCCCGTGTCGGCTTGGACGAAACCAAAAAACAAGGACAGAGAGCCTCCGCTCCCTGTCCTTTTCTCTTTTTGAGGGTTAAATTTTGATTGATCGGTGAGTTTGCATATACGAAAAGGTAACGCACAAACCCGTAGGGGCGATCATTGATCGCCCGTTCGTTGGGTAATTGTCGTTCATGGCGGGCGAACACTGTTCGCCCCTACGGAAAAGACGTTGCGCTGACAAACATCAATTTTG
>JBGVFO010000035.1:0-2933 GCA_045121195.1 Eubacteriales bacterium | reverse complement strand
GTCTCCCCTACGGATACACATAAATTTCGGCAGAGATGTTGTTTTCTCTGCCGATTTGTGTTATAATGATATTGGTGATAAAAATGGATGAACTTAAAAAGAGAAAAACACCGAGATATCAAAGTTTTGATTACAATAGTGTTGGAGTATATTTTATAATGATTTGCACGCAAAATAGGCGAAGCATCCTATCTCGCGTTGTAGGGACAGGCGTCCTCGACTGTCCGCAAATCGAATTAACCCAATACGGAGAAATTGCGGATAAATACATCAAACAATTAAATGATTTCTATGAACATTTGTCGGTTGAAAAATATGTCATAATGCCTAACCACATCCATTTTTTGCTTTGGGTAAAGGAAAATAAAAATAAGACCGATAACGGACAGTCGAGGACTGTACAGTGTAGTATGATTATATACAGGTAGTGCAAGATGATTGTATACAGTTTTGTGATATAATAAAGGCAAGAAAATGGCCGCAAAGGAGGTTGTTCGAATGCCTTGGAAGGACAAAACTGTGGAAGAATTAAGAAAAGAATTTGTAGAGGCAGCAAAGACCTCAAAAAACTTCAGCTCACTCTGCCGTGAGTTCGGTATCACACGCGCAACAGGCTACAAGTGGGTGGAAAGAAACAATCAATCTTGCTCGATGTCAGACAGAAGTCATGCACCGCTTCACGTTCCCGGCAGAACGCCTGCCGAAATTGAAGAGGCTATCTTGCGAGTTCGTGCCGACAATCCTGAATGGGGTGCAAAAACGATCTTAAAAGTGCTCGAAAACAACGGATACGCCGATTTGCCTTGCATTCGCACCGCGAATAACATTCTTCAAAGAAATGGTTGTATCAGCGAAACAGAATCGCAAAAACGCAAAGAGTTTTTGAGGTTTCAACGAGAACATTGTAACGAGCTTTGGCAGACAGATTTCAAAGGGGATTTTCTTTTACTTGACGGTACGCGCTGCTTTCCACTTGACATCATAGACGATTGCTCACGCTTTTGTCTGTGTATAGATGCCAAGGAAAAGGCAGGCGGGATAATACCGTCATTTGAGGCTGTTTTTAAGCAATATGGGCTTCCGAAGGCTGTTTTATCCGACAATGGCGGTGCATTTGCAGGTTTTAAGGGCGGTTATACGCTCTTTGAACGTTGGCTTATGGATCTTGACGTGCTTCCGATCCACGGTCGCCCGTTGCACCCTCAAACTCAAGGAAAGATAGAACGGTTTCACCGTACGATGAAGAACGAGCTTCTCAAAAGAAATGCCTTTTTCGACCTTGCCGACGCGGATAAGAACCTCAAAGAATGGCGTACCAAGTACAACGAGGTCAGACCTCACGAGGCGATCGATATGCGTTGTCCTGCGGACATTTACATACCGAGCGAGAGGAAATACCCCGACACAATAAAATCTTACGAATACAGTGGATTGCACCGCGTTCTCAAGGTTAATTTCAAGGGTTATTTGAGATTCGACAGCAAGGTGTTTTACTTGAGCGAATCCATGGTGGGAGCAGAATTGGAGATGCGGCCGGAGGGCGCGGATTTTGCATCGCTTTGCTACCGCAACTACAAGATCGCAGAGATCGATCTCCGGACCGAGCAACTGCTCAACCGCCGCATTTCGCGCCTCGATTGAGCCGCGCGCCGCTTTTGGAAGCCTCTCTCCGCTACGCTCCGTTCGGCTTCCAAAAGCGTAAAGATTGAACATAAAATGTGTATACAATCCTCTTGCACAATTGTTTACAATCTTGCTCTTGACAGAGGACGCCTGTCCCTACAAGTTTGTGCGTTAATTTTGCTCGGTGCCTCTATCGCAACACACCGACAAATCAAAATTTGATGACGGGAGACCGCAGGTCTCCCCTACGGA
This sequence comes from Eubacteriales bacterium, assembly GCA_045121195.1. Classification (GTDB taxonomy): domain Bacteria; phylum Bacillota; class Clostridia; order Oscillospirales; family CAG-272; genus RGIG8775. The sequence goes on along the minus strand of JBGVFO010000035.1, from coordinate 1,058 downwards.
TTTGGCGGTAACATTTTAATGGTTCTGATTTTGTTGATTTTTCGTTTTTCCCCGTAGGGGCGACCTGTGGTCGCCCGCATCAAACGCACCGACAAATCAAATTTAAAATACCTAAAAATCTAATTTTTTCTGAAAGGGGGCGACAGGATGATCGCTTTTATTATCATTTTGTGTGTGGCGGTGCTTTTGGTTGCCCTGCTTTCGGTGCGGGGGCGGGTCGTTGTTGAATATGGCGAGACGCTTTCGGTGCGGGTGACCATTCTTGGGGTTACGCTGTTCTGCCGACCTAAGAAGAAGAAAAAGGTTAATGTGGACGATTACACGCCACGGAAGCTGGCACGGTTGCGGCGACGTGAGGCGGCAAAGCAAGCACGTCGGGCGAAAAAGCAGGCGAAAAAGAATCAAAGGAAACAGAAAAAGCAGCAGTCTGCCTCCCCTGCCCCCGAAAAAAAGAAGGGGTTGGTTGACAATCTTGGTGTGATCCGCCAGCTGTTGACCGTTGTGTTTTCACGCTTTACTCACCATGTCAAGCTACGCGCTACCCGTATTATCATCAAGGTCGCCACCGACGACGCGGCCAAGACCGCCATTCTCTTCGGCGCGGTCAATCAGGCGGTTGCGGCGATCATCGAGATCTTGGATTCTGCAGGAAAGCTGCAGGGGCTCAAGAGCTCCCGAATTCTTGTGGCACCCGATTTCACGGCCGAGAAGACCTCGGCGGATATTCACATTGTTCTCTCGCTTCGGGTCTGGCACATGCTGGACATCCTCCTTCGCGCCGCGTGGCGGTTTGTGAAAAGAAAAGGCTCGGGCTCCGCACAGGATTGAGTTTTTAAGGTTTTGAAAATTTGGGATTTCTCGGTAAGTTTGGAGATAGGCGCTTTGTAACAAATCTGCGTCTACCTCGTTGGGCTTGCTCCCGCCGAAATGAAAAATCAAATCCTTTGTAACGGCGGAAAAAAAGCCCCCGCCCTACGAAATAGATGCCGCTTTTGTAGTAGGCTGATAAATTGGGATTTATCGGTGAGTTTGGAAAGAGGTAGAGCTCAAAATCCACG
>JBGVFO010000034.1:0-18667 GCA_045121195.1 Eubacteriales bacterium | reverse complement strand
AAGGTGCAGGAGCTGAAGGAGATCTGCGAGGCAAACGAAATTACCCTTGCGGTATTCGACATTGATCTTTCCCCTTCCCAAATCCGCAATCTTGAGGACGAGCTTGAGATCAGCGTCATCGACCGCTCTATGCTGATCCTTGACATCTTCGCTCTCCACGCCGTTACGGGTGAGGGTAAGCTGCAGGTCGAGCTGGCACAGCTCAAGTACACCGCTCCCCGTCTTACGGGAAAAGGAACCGAAATGTCCCGTCTTGGCGGCGGTATCGGCACCCGAGGACCCGGCGAGACCAAGCTGGAGAGTGACAGACGTCATATGAACCGCCGTATCGCGGCCCTTGAGGCCGAGCTGAAGGTGCTGGATAAAAACCGACGCACCATGCGGGCGGCACGGGATAAAAGCGGCATCGCCAAGGTAGCCATCGTTGGCTATACCAACGCGGGCAAGTCTACCCTGCTCAACCGTCTGACCGACGCGGGGATCCTTGCCGAGGACAAGCTGTTCGCCACCCTTGACCCCACAACGAGAAAATTCGAGCTTCCCGGCGGTGAGAGCATTCTTCTCACCGACACGGTAGGCTTTATCCGTAATCTGCCCCACCACCTTGTCAAGGCGTTCAAATCCACCCTCGACGAGGCGGTCTACGCCGACGTGCTGATGATCCTGGTGGACGCCTCCGACGAGGAGTATCCCACCCAGCTTCGCGTGACGCAGGAGCTTCTTGCGGAGCTTGGCGCGGCGGGCAAGCCCACCCTTTACGTCTTCAATAAATGTGACCGCGGCATGGCGTGCCCTCCCTCCTCCGTTCTCAACACCGACGAGGAAAAGACGGTGTGCATCTCCGCGAGGAGCGGCGAGGGCGTGGACGAGCTGGTAGAAACCCTTGAAGGCATCCTCCACAGCGGAAAAACGGTAGCGACCTTCGTCATTCCCAACGCCGAGCAGGGCGCCCTCAACATTCTTTACAAAAACGCCACCGTAGAGGACGTGGAATACGGCGCCGACGGCGTGACGGTTCGCGCCACGGTGGACGCCAAGGTGCGCGGTATGCTCCGCAAGTATGACACCAATCCCCCCAAGACCGAAGAGTATTAAGAAAGGCAACGACAATGGCTGAATCCAAACCCTACGTGACCCTTCGCCACGAGGCAAGCGCAGAATTTGAAGAAAAACGCTCGGTGTTCATCGGCTACGCAAAGCCGGTCAAAACCGAGGCGGAGGCGATGGAGTTCGTCAAGCAGATCCGCGGCAAGCACGGCGACGCCCGTCACAACGTTTTTGCTTATACTCTCGGCGGCGGCGTGACCGCGCGGTATTCCGACGACGGCGAGCCCCAGGGCACGGCAGGCATTCCCGTCCTTGACGTGATCCGCAAGTCGGGCGTAGACGACGCCTGCGTGGTGGTGACCCGCTATTTCGGCGGCATCCTTCTCGGCGCGGGCGGTCTTGTCCGTGCCTACTCCGCCGCCGCGAAAATGGCGCTTGACGCCGCCGAGATCGCCACCTTTCTGCCCTATACCGAGCTTTCTCTCGTCTGCTCGTATCCCGATTATCAAAAGATCGCCGCCGAGCTTCCCAAGTTTGGCGCCCTTGTGGACGACACCGCCTTCGCCGACAACGTGACGGTCGCCTTTGCCGTTCGTGATATCCGCGTGGACGAGGTGACCGCCCGCATCAGCGAGATGACGGCGGGCAAGTCGATCCCCTCTGTCACGGGATCGCGGTTTGACTGCGAGTAAGGAGGGCTTATGAAACGAACGCGCATTACGCCCAACCTTGATGCCATCCCCGCGGAATTTCATCCTTTATTAAAAAACGCCGCCGTATACGACAGCAGCTGCTCCCCCGAGGCGCGGGTGATCTTTATTGACAAGGACGGCGGCTATTTTCTCAAGTCCGCGCCGAAAAACAGCCTGGAAGCCGAAGCGCTTCTTGACGGATATTTCCATAAGAAGGGGCTTTCCGCAGCGGTTCTTTCCTATTTGTCGAAGGATCGCGATTGGCTTCTGACCGAGCGCGTAGGCGGTGAGGATTGCACCCTTGCCAGGTATCTTGACGACCCGAAGCGTCTGTGCGATACAATTGCCACCTTGCTTCGGTCGCTTCACGAACTTGACGCCACCGACTGTCCCGTACCTAACCGCATCGAGACCTATCTTACAACGGCGGCGCACAATTATCGGAACGGACTCTACGATACCTCCCTATTCCCCGACAACTGGGGCTATACCTCCGCCGAGGAGGCGTGGCGCACCCTTGAGGAGGGCAAGCATCTTTTCGAGCAAAACGTCCTGCTCCACGGCGACTATTGCCTGCCCAATATTTTGCTGTACGATTGGCGCTTCAGCGGCTTTATTGACCTTGGAAACGGCGGCGTAGGCGACCGTCACGTCGACCTGTTCTGGGGCGCGTGGACGCTGAATTTCAATTTGAAGACCGACGAATACCGTGAGCGCTTTTTCGACGCCTACGGACGGGACAAGCTTGACCCCGACCGCCTTCGCGTTGTTGCCGCCGCCGAAGTATTCGGATAAGGAGAGCTATGAAGCATTTATATTTGATCGGCGGCACTATGGGCGTCGGCAAGACCACCACCTGTATGCTTCTCAAAAAGCAACTGAAAAACGCCGTATTTCTCGACGGCGACTGGTGCTGGGACGCCGATCCGTTCCAAGTAACGGACGAAACCCGAGAAATGGTGGTGGACAACATCTGCCATCTTCTGAACAACTTTGTTGCTTGCTCCGCTTACGACAACGTGATCTTTTGTTGGGTCATGCACGAGCAAAGCATTATCGACAGCATTCTCTCACGGCTGAACACCGACGGCTGCAAGGTGGTTCCCATCTCTCTCGTTTGTACCATGGACGCCCTTACCAGCCGCCTGCAAAAGGATATTGCCCACGGGCTTCGCGATGAAAGCATCATTATGAAAAGCACCATGCGGCTCCCCCTTTATCAAAATCTCAACACCATAAAGATCGACACCTCGGCAAGACCTCCCGAGATCGTCGCGCGGGACATCCGCATCCAATACGGCAATTAAAATTGAATTTAACCACCACGAAACCGTGGTGGCTTTTCATATTTTCATATACAGAAAGCAAAGAAGAAGCCCCGCACGAGGCGGGGCGAAATTGTATCACGAGAAATCCTTTTTCTTTCCGACAAAGGGTTGATATTTCGCAATGATTGCTTGCATTTGCGGCGTGTCCTTTAACTCTTGATACGAACTACTCTGAAGGAGATATCCAAGCTCTCGCGCTACATCGTTTTCCTCCATATCGGAATTGATGTTGCGCGCATCAAACACATTACCTCGGACAAGGAAAGATGTGTGTACGGCAATCTGAGGTAGATCGTCATATGCTTTGGCATACTGCAAGCCCTTCTCAAAGTTTTCAAAAGCCGCATCTAAGTCGTGAATTCGAACATACCGATGAGCGACCCAAATATGCAATTCGGCCAAATGATAATTCCAGAAACAAAAGTCCCCGTCATCGAACAAAAGCTCAATAAACGCGATCGCTTTTTTCAAAATGCGAAGGGATTCACACAGGTCGCCCGCTTCCAACGCCATATTACGAATATCCACCATCAGATACTCCGCGAATTCCGCCAGACCGGCTCGTGTGTGTGTCCACCATTCTTTCGAGCCCTTTGCGTAACAGTTTTGCAATTCTTTTGCCTGTGTAAAAGGCAAGGTTGGAAAACGCTTGGACGTCTCTATCGCCTTGTCAAGCTGACCATCCAGTACATATAAGCCGCCGAGAATCGAAAGCGCAGTGTAGCGCACATGATCGACTGTACACTCATCCAGTACCCGTACGCAAAGGCGGTACAGTTCTTCCTTATGTACTTCATTGCCGTAGGGCTCCACACAATTCGGATCGTAGTTGAGCTTCCACATATATTCCTCAATGATCCGCCAATCATTGGGGAATTCCTGATAAGCACGCACGATCAAATCAAAAGCCTCATGCTCTTTGCCGAGCGCACACAAACGATTCCGCTCGTTAAGGATTTTTTGGATTCTTTCCTCGGTTTTGGCATCATCCAGCCCAAGCAGTTCATCGGTGGAGACGCCGAAATAGGAGGCCAACGAAAGTACCATGCCGATATCGGGGAGCGCTTCGTTCCGTTCCCATTTGGAAACAGCCGCCGTTGAAACGTGCATACGTTCTGCAAGCGTCTCTTGAGTAATACCTTTTTGTCTGCGAAGACGTTTGATATGATTGCCAATGTAGAGTTGCATATTGTTTACCTCGTTTTCAAGAATTGAATCACCGGTTCTTCTGAGCAGATTATACACCATAAATATGACCTTTGCAAGAGACGGATAAGTCACACGATTAAACTGGCAGTTGAAAATTTCAACTATGATTCGGCATCTCTCAATTCTCGCGTCTGGGGCAAGCATTGGAAAAGAAAAATGGGAGTTCAACCTGTGTTAGAAAAATTCTCTCCAAACGAGTTATTGTTTTCAAGAATAAATGTGCTATAATAGTAGTAGGATAAGCGCTGATCCAAAACATCTTGGAGGAACAACAATGATTAAACTTGGAGAAAAAATAAAATCATTAAGAAAACAGAAAAACATATCTCAAGAGGTTTTTGCTAACTATCTTGGTGTGTCTTTTCAAGCTGTTTCAAAATGGGAAAACGGTAACACAATGCCGGATGTGACTATGATCCCCGCAATCGCCTCCTTCTTCGGTGTTTCAACAGACGAGCTGTTTGATTTTAATCTGTTTGAGATAGAAAAGCAGGTTGAGGCAATCTGTCATGAGGCATATAAATATCGTTTCACCGATGGAGCAAAATCTGAACGTATTTTGCGCGAAGGATTGCAGAGATTCCCCGGGAATGACATCATATTGAATAATCTGCTATATACGTTGGATTATCAGACGAGAGCAGATGAGGTAATCACTCTTTGCAAAACCCTCATTGAGTCTACGAAGGATGATTCCGTAAAATATGACGCCTGCCGCATTCTTGCATCGTGCTATAAGGAAAACGGTCAGAATGATTTGGTAAAGCCCACACTTGAAATCATCCCCGAAATTTATTTTTCCAAATTGGAGCTGATGGCATCCCTTTTGGACGGAGAGGATAGCTATGAGGCAGCACAAAAGCAAAAAAATCTTTCCGCAGAGGATTTGATCGATATGCTGATTGTCGTAGGTAAGTGTTTGAAAAAGAACGGCGAACATGAAAAAGCAAATTCTCAATTTAAAATTGCACTCAAAGTAATGGATGCTTTTGAGGAAGATTTCATTGAAAACAAGTGGTTCAAGTCTACCGTTTACGAGTACACAACCGAACAACGAAAAGAAATTGAACAACTCCTAAGCGAATAACCTCTCGCCCCGCCTCGCGCGGGGCTTTTCTTTGTTTTCTGCATATCAAAAAAGCCTTCCCCTACTGGGGAAGGCTTTTCAATTTTACCGCTAATATTGCAGATGCTCGGCTCCTTGCTTTTTTTCTTATGCGTTTGCGGTTGCCACAATATTGGCATCGGTGCCGAGAACGCCCTTGATCAGCACGTCGCCGATCTTGGTTCCCTCGGGTGCCTTTGCGGCGTTGATCACCTTCATACAGTCAAAGACCAGCTCCTTGGGAATGGGCTTGTCGGTCTTGACCGCCACCACCGCGCCGTTTTCGCACGCCATGGTGGAGGTGACGGTTCGTACGGGATGGGTGCATTCGTTTTCGGCGTAGGTCACGCCGCGGCGGCAAGCGTTTCCGCCCACCGAGATCACCTTGCCGTCCTCGATCGTCACGGTAAGATCACAGCCGCGAGGACACACGATACAGGTCAATTCTCTGGTCATTTTGCATCCCCTCCCTTTTCGGTCAGCGAAACGGTGAGCGTATGTCCGCCCCGTCCCGCAAGCAGTTCTTTTTTGAGCTTTACGTTTTCCATTTCACCTGGTGCCATCTTGATCTTCTTCGCGCTGTACAGCACCTCGTCGCCGTCCTTGACCGTCAAGGTCACGTCGCGGAACACGTCGGACACGCGGAAGTAGATCTCGGCGTTTTCACTCGAGGCGATCTTCTGCGGTACGGTATACCGCACGCGACCGTCGGTAACTACGGCAATATCCGCTTTGTCGCCGCCCTTACCGAGGATCCTCTCGGCGGCGGCACGTCCCGCGATCTCCGCCTCGCCCGAAACGTAGTCCACAAGATCGTGGACGTGAAGCACGTTGCCGCAGGCGTATACCCCCTCGATTGAGGTCTGGCGGTTCTGATCCACCACCGCGCCGTTGGTCTTGCCGTCCATCTCGATACCCGCCGCCTGGGTCAGCTCGTTCTCGGGAATCAGACCGCAGGAAAGAAGCAGAGTGTCGCACGGAATATATTCAAAGGTTTCCGGAATGGGGCGTCGGTTTTCGTCCACCTTGGCGATGGTCACGCCCGTAACGCGCTCGCAACCGTGGATCTCCACCACGGTGTGACTCAGCCTCAGGGGAATATTAAAATCGTTCAGACATTGCTCGATATTACGGGCAAGTCCGCCCGAATAGGGCATCAGCTCGCAAACGGCGTGAACCTTGGCGCCCTCCAGAGTCATTCTGCGCGCCATAATAAGCCCGATGTCGCCCGAACCGAGGATGACCACGTCGCGTCCCGGCATATAGCCCTTGACGTTGACGAATTTCTGCGCCGTGCCCGCCGTAAAGATGCCAGCAGGTCTTGCGCCCGCGATGTTGAGCGCGCCACGGGGTCTTTCGCGGCATCCCATAGCGAGGATGACCGCATCCGCTTCGATCTCAAATACACCGCACTCGCTGTTCATCGCCGTGACTCTTCTCGTTTCGTCAAGATCAAGTACCATAGTACCCGTCATCACCTCGATGCCGCGTTCGCGCACCATCTCCTCGTAACGCCAAGCGTACTCGGGACCCGTCAGCTCCTCGCCGAAGCGGTGAAGCCCGAAGCCGTTATGGATGCACTGGGTGAGAATGCCTCCAAGCTGAGCGTCACGCTCCAGAATGACCATATCGCGGACGCCGTGATCGTAGGCGCTGACAGCCGCCGCCATGCCCGCGGGGCCGCCACCGATGATTACCAATTGTTTCTTCTCCATATCGCGCCTCCTCACTTGGTCTTACCGAAGTTGACGACCGATGCGCCGCCCGACTTGGTCACGTCCTCGTAAGCAATGCCCAGCTCACGCGCAAGGATCTCCACCACGTAGGGCGAACAGAAGCCGCCCTGACAGCGTCCCATACCGCTTCTGGTGCGGCGCTTGACGCCGTCCATATCCAGGGCGGGGGGATTTTCGCGGATCGCCGCTACGATCTCGCCCTCGGTGATGCCCTCGCAACGGCAAACGATCTTGCCGTAACGGGGATCCTTTTTGATGACCTCGTTTTTCTCCGCCATGCTCATCTCACGGAAGGCGTGGGAGGGCTTGCGGACGGGATTAAAGTTCTCTTTTTTCGCAAGAGCCAGTCCGTCATTTTCAAGAAGCTCGCAAATATACTCGGCAATAGCAGGCGCCGAGGTAAGGCCGGGGCTTTCAATGCCCGCGGCGTTGATAAAACCGTGGATGGGATTGTCGATAATAAAGTCCCCTGTGCTTCCCGTTGCGCGAAGCCCCGTGAAGGAGGTGATATTCTTGGCGCCGGGTACATTCGTCAGCACCTCGGCGGCGTTCTTCAGCACGCTTGCGATGCCGTCAGCCGTGGTATTGTGATCTTCCTTATCTTCAATATCCTCTGCAGTAGGACCAAGCAACAGATTGCCGTCCACCGTAGGGGTGACGAGGATTCCCTTTCCCAGCCTTGAGGGGGTTCGGAAGATGGTACAGCTCACGGTGTCACCGCAGGTCTTGTCCATGAGGATATACTCACCGCGACGGGGATGAATGGCAAAGCGATCGTCCCCCGCAAGACGCGCGACGTCGTCGGAATGCACGCCTGCGGCGTTGATCACGTAGCGGGTCTTGATGGCACGGTCTACAGAGCGCACCGAAAAACCGTCGGCTTCCCTGTCGATGCCCACCACCTCAAAGTTGCGGACAAGCTCCACGCCGTTATCCATGGCGTTTCCAACCGCCGCGATATTCAGCTCGTAGGGGCAAACGATAGCACCCGTGGGTGCGTAAAGAGCGCCCCTGACCTTCTCGGAAAGGGCAGGCTCCATAGCGCGCACCGCCTCTCCGTCAAGAACCGAAAGTTCCTTGACGCCGTTGGCAACGCCGCGGGTGTAAAGCTCCTTTACGGTTTCCATATCCTCGTCGGAAAAAGCAAGCACCAGAGAGCCGTTACGGCGGTATTTTACGCCAAGCTCTGCCGCTACCGCTTCCATCATTTCGGAGCCCTTTACGTTCAGCCTTGCCTTAAGGCTTCCCTCCTTCGCGTCAAAGCCCGCGTGAACGATAGCGCTGTTTGCCTTGGTGGCACCCATGGCAACGTCGTTTTCCTTCTCTACAAGGCATACGCGAAGATCGTATCTCGCAAGCGCCCTGGCGGTAAGTCCGCCTACCACGCCCGCGCCGATAATTACCACGTCATACATGATTCCGTCTCCTTTTTTGCTACAATACCGAAACCGAAGGGGAGTCCCCTTCGGCTTCATCGTAATAGAATTCAGTTCAGAGCAACCGACGCAAAGGCGCCGTCCTTGCCCGAAAGCTTCTGCCAGATCTCCTCGGCGGCTTCCATGGTATCCGCCTTGATGGTATAGTAGATCTTCAGCTTGGGCTCGGTACCCGAGGGACGGGCGATAATACCAAGACCGCCCTCGTAGATAAACTTGAGCACGTTGGACTTGGGCAGGTCGATCACCGACTTTGTGCCGTCCTCCGCAACGCTTTCACTCTTCAGATAATCGTTCACGCCGATCAGCTTGCGACCCAGCACCCGGCAGGGCGGGTTGTCACGAAGCTTTTCCATAATGGAGCGCATCTTATCCATACCCGAGCTACCCTCAAAGGCAAAGCTCTCCACGGTGTTGCGGTACGCGCCGAATTCGGCGTAAAGCTCGTCAAGTCTGTCGGCCAAGGTCTTGCCCTGTCCGCGATAATAGTTCGCCATCTCGCAGATCAGCACCGATGCGGAAACTGCGTCCTTATCGCGAACGAAGGGGGAGCAAAGGTAGCCGTAGCTCTCCTCAAAGCCGAGAAGATAGCTTTCGGGGCTTCCCTTCTCTTCAAGGAGGGCGATCTGCTCGCCGATATACTTGAAGCCGGTCAGCACGTCAACGATGCGGATGCCGTACTTTTTCGCCACCTCGTAGGTCATATCGGAGGTCACGATGGTCTTGACCGCCATGGGATCGCGGGGCATCGTGCCCTGCTCGGCGCGAAGCTGACACAGATAATCCAGAAGCATCACGCCCATCTCGTTACCCGTAATGAGGCGATAGGAATCGCCCACGGGAACGGCGGTGCCGACGCGGTCACAGTCGGGATCGGTGGCAAGAAGCAGGTCGGCGCCCGTCTTCTGCATCAGATCCAGTCCCAACTGAAGCGCCTCGCGGATCTCGGGATTGGGATAGGGACAGGTGGGGAAATTGCCGTCGGGCTCGGTCTGCTCGGGCACGAGGGTCACGTCGGTAAAGCCGCACATATCAAGGGCCCTTGTCACGCACATTCTACCCGCGCCGTTGAGAGGCGTGTATACAAGCTTCAGGGAGCGAGCGCCCTCTCGGGGGGACTTGGCACAGGCGACGGCGTCGGAAATGAATCCGTTTATGATTTCGTCGCTGGTATATTCAACGTCGCCGCTTGCAAGGAGCGCGTCAAAATCGGAAATGGGGGCAAAATACGGCACCTTACCGATCTCGGCAAGGATCTTGTCAGCCGCCTCCTCGGTGATCTGACAGCCGTCGGGACCGTACGCCTTGTAGCCGTTGTACTTGGCGGGATTGTGGCTTGCCGTGATCACGACGCCCGCGTCACAGCCGAGATTCCGCACCGCATAGGAAAGGGCGGGGGTGGGCATCAGATAGGGATAGAGGAACACCTTGATCCCCTCGCCCGCGTAGACCGCCGCCGCGGTTCTTGCGAACAACTCGGAATTGTTGCGGCTATCGTAAGCAATGGCAACGCACTTTCTCTTTTTGGTTCCGTCGGACAACAGATACGCCGCGATACCTGCCGAGGCGCGTGCCACGGTGTAAATGTTCATACGGTTGGTACCCGCGCCGAGAACGCCGCGAAGACCTGCCGTTCCAAAATCCAGCTCGCGGTAGAAGCGGTCGAAGATCTCCTCCTCCGAAAGCCCCACAAGATCGGCAGAAAGCTGTGCGTCCCCCTCGGTCTTCTGCTTCCACAATTCATACAACTGCTTAATTTCCATCGTAGAATCCCCTTTACTCTAAATTCATTTTTATTATACTTCAAAATTGCCGCCATGTCAACCGAATCGGCGTGAAATTTCCCGTCGTCCTCTGCCTTTTGCGCCTGTTTTTGGATAAAAATCGCGCTTCGGTGATTTTAGACAAAAAAAACCGCCGAAAAGCGGCAAAAAAAATCAAAAAAATACTTGTCAGCGAAAAATTTTTTTGTTATAATAAACTCTATAATAATCCTGTTAAAACAACCGATTTTATAAATTTTGGGAGGAACAGTTATGTCCAACAACGTACGCCCCGAAACCATGGAACGTATTACTACGAAAGCCCTTGCCGACGCCTTTATCGCCGAGCAGGTTGAAGAGGTCCGCCGTCAGGTCGGTGACAAGAAGGTTCTGCTTGCCCTCTCGGGTGGCGTGGATTCCTCGGTCGTTGCCGCCCTTCTCATCAAGGCCATCGGAAAGCAGCTCGTCTGCGTTCACGTCAATCACGGCCTGATGCGTAAGGGAGAGAGTGAGGCGGTTATCGATATGTTCGGTAACGCGCTGGAAGCCAATCTCATCTATATCGACGCCACCGATCGCTTCCTTGACCTTCTGGCAGGCGTTTCCGATCCCGAATCCAAGAGAAAGATCATCGGCAAGGAGTTTATTGAGGTATTTGCCGACGAGGCAAGAAAGCTGGAGGGCGTTGAGTTTTTGGCGCAGGGAACCATCTACCCCGATATTCTGGAGAGCATCAAGCAGGCAGAGGGCAAGAAGGCTGTCAAATCCCACCACAACGTGGGCGGTCTGCCCGAGGATCTGAAGTTTGCGCTGGTGGAGCCTCTCAAGCTGCTTTTCAAGGACGAGGTGCGCGTTGTCGGTGAGGCGCTGGGTCTTCCCCACGCCATGGTCTACCGTCAGCCCTTCCCCGGCCCCGGTCTCGGCGTTCGCTGTCTGGGCGCTATTACCCGTGACCGTCTTGCGGCACTCCGCGAGGCAGACGCCATCCTCCGCGACGAGTTTGATAAGAACGGTCTTGCCGAAAAGGTATGGCAGTATTTCGTCGTGATCCCCGACATCAAGAGCGTGGGCGTCAAGGACGACAGCCGCTACGAGGGATGGCCCGCCATTCTCCGCGCCGTCAATACCAAGGACGCTATGACCGCCACCATCGAGGAGCTCCCCTACGCAGTGCTTCATAAGATCTGCGCCCGTATCACAAGCGAGGTCGAGGGCATCAACCGCGTGCTTTACGATATTACGCCCAAGCCTACGGGAACGATCGAGTGGGAATAATAAACGCAAGTCGAAAAAGCCTTATATATCAAGGGTTTTCGGCACTTCAAACGGATTTTTGATACCGTTTTGATACCATTGGTATTATTCTCATAACAAATTCAATATAAGAGATAGCCTCTCTTGTTGAACCGCTTAAGTTCAGCAAGAGAGGCTATTTTTGCATTCTTTTAGGTTTTAGGCGTTCTGTTCGGGAAACAGCTTTCCATCCAAGCAACGTATTCCTCGACGGTGATTTTTCCGTCCGAACATTCATCGCGCTTGGCGAGAGCTTGGAACTTCCATTTCTTGAAGTCCGCTTCTTTGATCTGACGAGAACGTACACGAGCTGCATAACGCTTATAGTATTTACTGTAAATCGGGAGTGCAGGATTTTCAGCCGCTTTCGCCTTGTAGTTCTCTTGAGCTGCGAGATCTTGACAAGAACGTGTCTGACCTTCTGCAACTCGATCACAGTAGTTCGTATCGTAGTTACCCTTCATAATGAAGTATTTACCGCAACGTTTGCACTTGCGAAGCCGGATATTGGATTCAAGCATTTTGGTAAACTCAAGTTCAAGCATTTCGTAAATACTTGAGCAGACATATTGTACACCTATGCAGGAAGGGATTTTCAAAACAACATCAACCAACTTGTTCTTTTTACAATATTTTTCTTCAAACTCTCTATATTCATTAGATGTTGTATCAATTTTTAGAGCCATGCGTTGCTTTACAAGCTCGATGTTATATCCGAATGGCATTTCGCTTTCTCCGGAAATTCGGCGATGTACGCTAAATTTCTCTCGGCGCATATGTGTAGACGGACCATCGCTATATAAATCGTTGTATAACCGATATCTTTCAGCCGGGTATAAATGCCCAAGTAAAGACGGGTAAAAGTCGGGGTCAAAGCAAAAAGTCAATTTTTCCTTGAACTCATCTTGCAATATTTTTATGTAATTGATGTAGCGGTTCAAAGAAGTTGCTTCAACATCAAGGATGACGGGAGTAAATATAGCGGTATAGAGTGATGAATAGAAATAATCTCTACAGAACTCATTGGTAATTCTCCATTGTTGATCAATAAACTCGCCCTTTTCATCTAAATTCTTAATTTTAATAGGCTCATTATTCGGTTCTTCTCGATCAACCATATTTGCAATCAGCTTTTTCCCTTTGCTCGACAGTAACGCAAACATAAATTGCAAAGAGGAAATATGCTTTTCTATGTCAAAGTAAAAAAAGTCTAATATGCCTTCTCCGAGATGATAAAAAATACTACTTCCGCTCAAGGCATTGGCGTAATATTCATGGTCATAGTGTTTGGGTATTTCTTCTCCTTCTTCTACCTCGTCATAGAAATGTATTTCAAAACGTTTGCATAATCTTGCCAATTCTTCTTCGGCTGAAGTTGGTTCGTCATCGACATCATCCTCTTCATCCTTATGCTTACTTTCTTCTATGTGAGAAAGAATTTCCTCTCCTGTATAAACACCGGGACCTCGACCTTCTGATTCTTCATAGTGTTTTGCAAAGTACGGGTCAACAAATATGCGGACTGTTTTTCCGTCGTTGCTAAAATGAACATTACAATTTGAATTATTAAGTATCAAACCTTTTGAATTGCTACGCAAAGCCATATATTTTTCATATTCGCTATATTGATATTCAGACATATCGAATTTTGCCATACGAACACCTCTCAATTTTAGAAAATGTAAATCAAACTCGTTTTAGACAATCAACATCACTCCAATAAACATTATACAATACTATTGCAATTTTGTCAAGAGTCTTGTATAATGTATTTGGACAATGTGAGATAGACAAATCAAGATTATCCAAAAGTCAAGAAAGGAGGCGGTTTTATGAAATTGAAACTATTGGGGAAAGGAGGTACGTTGAATGGAAAGAAAACTTATGGTCACCGCAGTTGAGATCGTTTCTGATCTCGGTGTTTCCCGCGCTTATGCATATAACCTGATCAAACGTCTGAACGCAGAGCTTGAGGCAAAGGGTTATATCACAATTTCCGGCAAGGTTAGCCGCAAGTATTATGAAGAAAAAATCTACGGTATGCAGACAGAAATGAAAGGAGCGTAATAATGCCAGCTTACAAAGAAAAAGATGCTAAAACTTGGTACGTGTCCGTTCGCTACGAGGATTGGACGGGCAAGAAAACACGAAAGGTCAAGCGAGGTTTTGCAACCAAGCGCGAGGCTCTTGAGTGGGAGAGAAAATTTCTGCTCAAGGAAAATGCAAGCCTTGATATGACATTTGATTCCTTCTTAGAGCTTTACAAGGAAGATCTGAAGGACAGACTCAAGCTCAGCACTTGGATTATGAAAACAAGCGTGATCGACCAAAAGATCCTCCCCTATTTTAAAAACAAGCGTATGTGCGATATCAAGACGTCGGATGTGATTGCTTGGCAGAAGGAGATCATGGCATATAGGGATGAGGACGGCAATGCTTACACGCCCACCTATCTGAAAACGATCCACAATCAGCTCAGCGCGATATTCAATCACGCCGTTCGCTACTACGAGCTTGCAAGCAACCCTGCGGCAAAGGCAGGTAATATGGGCAAGGAAAAGACGAGAGAAATGCTCTTTTGGACAAAGGAAGAGTACACGAGCTTCGTCGAGGAGATTATGGACAAGCCAATTTCCTTCTATGCTTTCGAAATGCTTTATTGGTGCGGACTCCGTATGGGTGAGCTTCTTGCTCTGACACCGAGCGATTTTGATCTGAAGGATGGTATCGTCCATATTACAAAATCCTACCAAAGAATTCACGGCAAGGACGTTATCACGGATCCCAAGACCGAGAAAAGCGTTCGCAATATCAAAATGCCCGATTTTCTTGTGGATGAGATTAAGGACTACCTTAACGCCTTGTATAACGTGGAGAGCGATACTCGTATCTTCCCGATCACCAAGAGTTATCTTCACCATGAGATGACGAGAGGCTGCAACGCTACAGGCGTGAAGCGTATCCGTATTCACGACCTGCGCCATTCGCACGTGTCCTTGCTCATTAACATGGGATTCTCTGCAGTAGCCATCGCAGACCGTGTAGGTCACGAGAGTATCGATATCACCTACCGATACGCACACCTTTTCCCTACCACACAGAAAGAAATCGCAAACAAATTAAACACAGAAAGAGGTTAATATTATGTCAGCAAAAAATCGAGACAAGTATCAAAGATGGCGTTGCCATACCATTGCATTCAGAATGTCACCCGAGGAAAGCCAACAGCTCGATATTGCCGTGAAGCTTTCGGGACTCACAAAGCAGGACTACGTGTGCAACCGTTGCCTTGAGCGTGATGTGGTCGTACAGGGCAACCCAAGGGTCTACAAGGCTCTCAAGGAACAGTTGGCGGAAGTACTCGCAGAGCTCCGCAGGCTCGCCACAGCGGGCGAAATAACGCCCGAATTGCTCGAAACAATCAACCTTATCACCGTTACAATGGACGGTATGAAAGGAGCGAACGTATGAGCGAAAAAGAAATGACTGCCCTTGCAACATCTGTTGGCGCAGATGCAGGACAGCCATTCAACAATATTCACACAGATATTATAACACAAACCGAAGAAGAAAACAAGGGGTTTGACGATTTTTCTTACGATTTTCAAAGAGAGTGGCTTTTGGCGAATGACACCTCCTATTTGAAGACCGTTACGATGGACGAGCTTTATGAAACGACCTTTGATGTTAACCTTCCGATAATCGAGGGTGTTCTCTATCCGGGAACGTATCTTTTCGCAGGTCCTTCCAAGGTTGGAAAGAGCTTCTTTATGGCTCAGCTTGCTTATCATGTCAGCACGGGCATTGCTCTTTGGGGCAATGCCGTGCGCAAAGGAACAGTTTTATATCTTGCGCTTGAAGACGATTACGCACGTCTTCAGCGAAGATTCTACCGTATGTTCGGAACGGACAGCACGCCGAATCTCCACCTTGCAACCGAGGCGCGAGTGCTCGGTGACGGCTTCGACGAACAGATCAAAGCGTTCATCCGCAACCATCCCGACACAAAGCTTATCATCATTGACGTCCTTCAGCGCGTGCGCGATGTGGGTGGCAAGGATTACAGCTATGCGAGTGACTATGATATCGTTGCCAAGCTGAAGGCAATGACCGAGGGTTCGGGCATTGCTCTCCTGATCGTCCATCATACGAGAAAGCAACACGCAGACGATATCTTTGATATGATATCCGGCACAAACGGTCTGATGGGTGCCGCTGACGGTGCTTTCATCATCAGCAAAGAAACTCGTACCGGGAACGGTGCTACCGTTGCCGTTGTCGGCAGAGACCAACCCGACCAAAGATTTCACCTACAGCGCAACGTGGAAACGCTTGCGTGGGAGCTTGAGAAAGCCGAGAACGAGCTTTGGGTTGAGCCGAAGGATCCGTTGCTTGAGTTGATTTCTTCTTTCCTTTCTGCCGATAGAACAAGCTGGTCAGGTACGCCGACCGAGCTTGTAACTCTCCTTGGTGTTGATCTGAAGCCGAACGTTCTCTCACTCAAGTTGAACATCAATGCAGGACGGCTGCTCAAAGAATACGGTATTTTTTATAAGAGCAGCCGTAGTCACGACGGGCGCAGAGTGAGTCTATCGCTTGCAGAACCGCGCCGGGCGTGACGCTCCGTGACGGTCGTGTCGGTGTTTTTGAGGTGTATCAAACATCGTCACCACCGACACGCATCGTCACGGTGCCGGGGTGCAGGGGCAGCGTCCCGCCCCCTCGGGAGAGCGCAATAGCGCTTTTGATGGCCTTTAGGCTGTCACAAGAGCTTTTGCGTTACTTATCACAAAAGTAACAAAACCGCTACCCTTACGGGCAGCAGATAGGAAGGTGATATTATAGAAAGAACGATAAGTGCAGAAATGGGAAAGGGATCCGTAGCCCACAATTCAAGACAGTTCAAAGCTGCCAACGTCGATCCCGAACGAACCTCGCTGAACCGACGATACTGTAACCGAAATATCAAAAAGGTTTATGAGGAACTCTTTGGAGAAGCGTTAGAAAAATACAATGCCAAGCAAACACGCTCGGATAGAAAAATAAAAAACTACTACGAGAAGATCCGCACGAGCAAACAAGAAAAGCCCTTCACCGAGCTTGTTATGCAGATAGGAAATCACGAGGATACCAATGCACAAAGTGAATTTGGAGCAAAGGCTGCGGAGATCCTTGACGAATATATGAAAGGCTTTCAAGAGCGCAATCCGCACCTGCGAGTGTTTTCAGCCTATATGCACATGGACGAATCAACGCCACATTTGCATATTGACTTTGTTCCTTTCACCACCGGGAGCAAACGAGGACTTGAAACGCGCGTATCTCTGAAATCGGCTCTTGCTCAGCAAGGTATTACAGGCGGTACAAAGTACGAAACCGAATGGAGCATTTTCACTCGCAGAGAGAAGGAACAGCTTGCCGAAATCATGGAGAGACACGGCATCGGATGGAAACAGCTCGATACTCACGATGAGCATTTGTCCGTGCTTGACTACAAGAAAAAGATGCGAGCCCAAGAGGTGGAGGAGCTTTCAACCGAGCTTGAAGCCTTACAAGAAAGCAAGGAGAGCGTCGAGGAAGATATTGCGGATGCGCGTGAACGTTACGATGCTCTGACCGATGCTCTCGGTACAATGAAAAACACGGTTGAACGTGTAGAAACGGAGGTGTCGAAATACTACGTCGGTCAAGAGTGGCGCACGCCCGAACCGAAAGGCTTGATGAGCGCTAAGACGTATAAGGAGAAGCTTGTGGATCCTTTTGTAAAAAAGCTGAAGGATGTCATTGCAACCTTCATCAGCAAGTTCTTGGATCTGACTCGTGAGTATCAGCGTGTCAAGGATCAGCTTTGGAGGGCGCGTAACGATAACGAAAAATTAGCAAACAAAAATCGAGCACTTCAAAAAGAATCCGATGAACTCAAGCTCATCAAAGGCGAGCTTGGATCCGAGCAGTACGAAGAGATCTTGGATATAGCCTATCAGAGAATAGAGGACGAAGAGCAACGCCAAGAGCAGGCTCGTCAATCAAAACAAAAAAATCACAAGTGGGAAATGTCCCTATAAAAACTCAAGAAAGGATTTAGCATTATGGAAAAAAGCATTTTTGAACAGATGGGTGGAACGTATCGAGAGGAAGATGGCTGTCTGATTCCAAATCTTTCTTTGCCGGAGCGTGAGGAGCACACCATTGGAAAATACGGTCAGCTGCATCTTGATTTTCTCAAAAAGCACCGCCGTGGCACGTATACAACATTGCTGACGGAATGCCGATTGAATGAATATCTCCACGAAATCGACCTGCAGGCAGCGGAGATGGTTGAGCGTTTGATCTCGGAGCTTGCCGAAAAGCAAGGTGTTAGCGAGGATTTGAAAGCGCAGAGTCCAATGCAATGGGTGATGGCTATGAACAATATCAAGCTGACCGCTGAAGAAATCGTGCACAACGATTTGCTCTGCCACGTTGGTTAATCTCAAGGGTGCCACTTCGGTGGCACCCATATTTTCATATCAGTTCACACATTTTTCGAAAAAATATGTTATAATTTTTTATAACGATGCAATGTGAAGCTATGTTTTCCTGTATACTGCGTTTGCCCCCGAAATATAAAATTTCAAGGGCAAAGGCAAGATGCAGTGCAAAGCTGAAATCCAAGAACCAGTAAGAAAAATGAGAGGTGTAAATAAAAAAAGGCACACCCGAAAATCGAGTGTACCTTCTATTCAAAGTGCCGTGCACAAAAAATCATGCCAACGCTTTACGCTTATTCTGTTCGAGTAAATTGGAATTTGTTTGATACGCAATTATCCGTATTTTGTAATTTTTCAATACTGGAATGCCGGTGTTAATCAGCATTCTCCATTTTTATTAAAGCAAAAACGTAAAATTGCGGAAGAACCAATTTAGATATTCACAATTTTACTTGCCACAGTATCTCGAAAAACATTGTCATGTTCTACCAGGAGCATGGTCGGGGCAAACTCCGTTATGAGCTGTTCAATCTGCATACGTGAGTACACATCAATAAAGTTGAGCGGTTCATCCCATACATACAAGTG
>JBGVFO010000033.1:0-2257 GCA_045121195.1 Eubacteriales bacterium | reverse complement strand
GGTAATCTCTTTCGGCTCGCATCCAAGGAGCTTTGCTATCCTCTCTCTTGCGTTTTGTAACGCCTCGTTCGCCTCCTGTCCTACGGAATGTAGGCTTGAGGGATTGCCGTATATTTCGTTCATATAAGGTATCATTGCCTTTATTGCCGCCTCGCTCATTTTCGTGGTGGCGGCATTATCTAAATAAATTCTCATAAACATCTCCTTTCGTAGATTGCAAAAGCTCCGACAGCCGCCGTAACGACCATCGGAGCTCACTTTTAGTCAGCAAACAGCGGTGTGGATAAATATCTGTCGCCCGTATCGGGGAGCAGAACAACGATTGTTTTTCCTTCATTTTCGGGACGCTTTGCAAGCTCGATTGCCGCCGCAGTTGCCGCACCCGAGGAAATTCCCACGAGTACACCTTCGCTCTTGCCGATCAGCTTGCCCGTGGCAAAGGCGTCCTCATTTTGGACGGTGATGATCTCGTCATAGACCTTGGTATTCAGCACGTCGGGAACGAATCCCGCGCCGATACCTTGGATCTTATGAGGTCCTGCGACTCCGGTGGAAAGCACGGCAGAGGAAAAAGGTTCAACCGCAACAACCTTGACGTTGGGCTTTTTCGACTTGAGATATTCGCCCACGCCCGTAACCGTACCGCCCGTGCCGACACCTGCGACGAAGATATCCACCTCACCGTCGGTGTCCTCGTAAATTTCGGGACCGGTAGTTTCACGATGCGCCTGCGGATTGGCAGGATTGACAAACTGACCGGGGATGAAGCTGTTCGGAATCTCTGCCGCAAGCTCCTCTGCCTTGGCAATCGCGCCCTTCATTCCTTTCGCGCCCTCGGTGAGTACAAGCTCCGCGCCGTATGCTTTCATCAGCTGTCTGCGCTCCACCGACATGGTTTCGGGCATGGTCAGTATCACACGGTATCCTCTTGCCGTAGCGACCGATGCAAGACCGATGCCCGTGTTGCCCGACGTGGGCTCGATGATGACCGAGTCGGGTTTCAGCTTGCCTGACTTTTCCGCATCCTCGATCATCGCCTTGGCAATTCTGTCCTTGACCGAGCCTGCGGGGTTAAAGTATTCAAGCTTTGCAAGTATTCTTGCTTTCAGTCCAAGTGCTTTTTCGATATGTGTGAGCTCGAGAAGCGGCG
The DNA here is from genome assembly GCA_045121195.1 of Eubacteriales bacterium. Lineage (GTDB taxonomy): Bacteria > Bacillota > Clostridia > Oscillospirales > CAG-272 > RGIG8775. The sequence continues at coordinate 1,107 of JBGVFO010000033.1, read as the reverse complement.
TTTTGCCGATCAGCTCGGTTGCGTTTTGATATATTTTCATGACCGTATCTCCCTATCATTTCAGTAATTTTATAATGTTTTGTTTCTCAAAGACCGTGATCAGAACCACACCAATGATGATACCCGCCACCGCCTGCACCGCATTGGCAGGTATATTGACGAGCGACGGCACGAAGCCGTACAGAATACCCTCAAAGAGGAAATATCCGAGGATCATCACGAGTTCCGAAAAGATTCCGCTGAGCACTCTTGACAGCGCCCCTTTCGCTTTCTTCGCAAAGAACTTGTAAAATGAATATGCCACGACCGCCATCAACGCTTTGATGATGAAGGTGGCGGGAGCGTAAACCGCGTAGCCCGAAAAGAGATCTGCAAGTGCCGAGCCAAGTCCTGCCGCAACGATTCCATAAGGCAAAGGCAAAACCCACGCCGCAAGAAGCACGATGCCGTCACCGAGATTGATATATCCCTTCAGTGGTGAAGGAATTTTAATGAGCATGGTTGCTACACAAATGAGTGCGGCAAACAATGAAGAGATCACGATCTTCTGCGTTGTGTTTTTCATTTTACCGCCTCAAATCCTTTCTCGAGATCGGCGATGATATCGTCGATATGCTCTGTACCAATGGAAAGACGGATGGTGTTCGGCTTGATGCCCTGATCGAGAAGCTCCTCCTCGGAGAGCTGGCTGTGTGTGGTTGTTGCGGGATGGATCACAAGGCTTTTAACGTCCGCCACGTTGGCAAGAAGCGAAAAGATCTTGAGGCTATCAATGAACTTGTGCGCTTCCTTCTGACCGCCCTTGATCTCAAAGGTGAAGATCGAAGCACCACCGTTCGGGAAATACTTCTCGTAAAGCGCGTGGTCGGGATGGTCGGGGAGAGACGGATGATTGACCTTTTCTACCTGCGGATGGTTTGCAAGAAACTCTACGACCTTCTTGGTATTTTCGGCGTGGCGCTCCAGACGGAGTGAAAGTGTTTCCGTTCCTTGCAAAAGAAGGAACGCCGCAAAGGGAGAAATGGATGCGCCCGTATCACGAAGCAGGATCGCACGGATGTAGGTCACAAATGCCGCCGCGCCTGCCGCCTTTACAAAGGACACACC
>JBGVFO010000032.1:0-5748 GCA_045121195.1 Eubacteriales bacterium | reverse complement strand
CCGTGGTGTAAAAATCGCGGCAGAAATGGAAGCGTGCGTCAAAGCCGGTGCCGATGCCCATTTTGACCTCTTGACGGCTTTCTGTTGCGGCATCGACCGCGTCGAGAATGGCGGCTTCAACCGGCTCCAGATATTCGGGCTTGCCCTCGAATGCCCAGCAGTCGAGGTCGATCGCACAACCGGTGTGCGTGTGGGAGCTGGCGATCAGAATGTGATCGATGGGATAGCCGGTTCTTTCGCTGATGCGCGCGCGCACCCTTGCGGCAAAGTCCACGCTGACGAATAAAATATCCAGCGAGACAAGCACGGCGCCGACGCCGTTGCTTTCGGTCACGGCGACATGTGCCATGAGGGGGGTACGCTTACCCTTGGCATAGCCGACCTTGATCTGACCGGGTACCATGCCCTCTATGGGGGTATATTCTCGTTCCGCAAATCCTGCGAGCATAATAGGATCCTCCTGAATAATGTAAGATGATGTTAGTATAACAAATGGAGAGACGGTTGTCAATATGTCGGTGCTTCTTTTGAGGCACGGATCACGGTTAGTAAATTCTCAAAGTAAATGCAACAGTGCAATTTAGGAGTAGCATTTAGTGTGAGAAGGATTTTGTGGTAGAATTTAGTCTGAGAAAAGGAGGTCTCAGACTATGAAGAACAACGAAAAGAAAAACAAGCACATGACACTTGACGATCGAATTGAAATTCAAGAATGTTTAAGCAAAGGAATGACATTTAAGGCAATCGGAGAAAGGATCGGTAAAAACCAAACAACGGTTTCCCGAGAAGTAAAGATCCATATGGAACCATACACGAATTCTTTTGTGAGAACAGACGAGGTGTGTCCCAAGCTCTTAAAAGCGCCGTTCGTTTGCAACGGATGCGAGAAGAAAAGCCGTAGTAGTTGCCCGTATAGACGGCAACTATATACTGCAAAGAAAGCGCAAGCTGAATACGACACCGTACTGGTAGAATCTCGTACAGGCATACCGCTGAACAAAGAAAGCTTCTACGAAACAGAACGTATCATCTCAGAAGCAGTTCAAAACGGGCAACATATCTACCACATCATTCAATCCAACAATCTTCCCATATCGACTGCTACCGTATATAGGCATATCCAAAAGAGATATTATTCAATTACTCCAATGGATCTTCCAAGAGCCGTTAAATTTAAGCCGAGAAGCTCTAAAGAAAGTGATTATGTGCCTAAGTGGGCTCGCGAAGGTCGCACTTTTGACGATTTTCTTGCTTTTGTTGAGGATAACAGTGATATACCTCTTGTACAGCTTGATACCGTGATTGGCAGAATAGGGGGTAAGGTCATTATGACGATTCACTTCGTAAACAGTGATTTTATGATTGGTTTACTGCTTGAAAACAAAACCGCAGCAGAGGCAGCAACCAAAATCCAAGCGCTAAAAGCGGATTTGAAGGCTTTAGATTTTAATTTTGGAGATATTGCTCCGCTTTTACTTACCGACAATGGTGGCGAGTTCAGTATTGTTTCTGCTTTCGAAAATGATGCTGAAGGAAACGCTGAGTCTAACATGTTTTTCTGCGAACCTTGCTCTCCTCACGAGAAAGCAGAGATCGAGAAAAACCATACTCTTTTCAGAGACATTGTAAAAACCGGAACTTCATTTGACGACTTCACGCAGGAAACGGTTAATTTGATCTTCTCTCACGTTAACGCTGTAAAACGAAAACAATTTAACGCTAAAAGCGCATACGATATGTTTTCCTTCTACTATTCCGAGGTCTTAGCATCTGCCTTAGGAATTTCCTTTGTTCCGGCTAATGAAGTGATTCAATCCCCAAAATTGTTAGCAAAATTCTTCTCATAGTAAACGCAACCATAGTTGCATTTAGTCTGAGAAATTGACCTCTCAGGCTTTTTCGCCATGCTCTCTTTTACCGTTTTTTGCTTTGTTTAGCTACTTTCTCTTCCATTTCTCATACTTACTGCAACCGATTTCTCAAAGTAAATGCAAGGGCTTTGCTACTGTTGCATTTACTTTGAGAATTTACGGATTTTTTTCGTATATCGCGCTGAAGCAAAATATTTTGTAACAGAAAAATCAAAAAACGGTTGCAATTGCAACGAATCTGTGCTATAATGACAAAAAAGAGGGATTCCCCGAATGTAAAAAGGAAACGGCAGAGCGGAACTATGGACTTTCAACCGAGAAACGGAAGAATGAATCAAAAATACAAAAAGGTCGATCCGCCCAAGGGGCTACGTGACCTTCCACGCTATCTTTTCGAGGTCTGCGGCGGATTTTTCCACCGGCTCTTCTACATCTTCGGCGTGGTGTGGAGAACAGGCCCGTGGATCATGATCGTCATGACTCTGATCGCCCTGTTTGAGGGCGTCATGCCGATTGTCGGATCGCTGATCTCCCGTACCATCGTCAACTACCTGCAGGCGGACTACGGAAAGAACCCGGACGGGGAGCTTGCCGTTTTTCTCGGCAGTGCGGCATTCTCGCTCCTCATCATTCTTTTTAGCTATCGGATTCTCAAAAATATCGTCAACCGCATCCACAATGCCGTGACGCGGGTCGCGGGAGAAAAGGTCGTTCGCACCGTCAAGCTGCAGATCATGGAGAAGGCAAAGACGCTGGATCTCTCCTCGTTTGACCTGCCCGCATTTTACGAGAAGCTCGAAAACGCAAACCGAGAGGCGGGCAACCGCCCGATCACCATCCTGTCCTCTACGCTGTCGGTTGTCAGCACAGTGATCTCCCTCGTTTCGTATATCATCGTTCTCGCAACAGTTCCCGGCATGTGGTGGATGCCGCTTGTGATGGCACTTGTCTCGATCCCGTCCGCGATCGTCAGCTTTGTGTACCGCAGAAAGCATTACAGCTATATGCGCTTCCGATCGAAGGAGCGCAGACAGATGAACTATTACTCGGGTGTCCTCGTCAATAAGGACATTGCAAAGGAGATCCGTCTGTTTGACCTCTCCGAGACCTTCATCGATCGCTTTGACCGCGTCTTTACGCAGTACTATGCGGGGCTTCGCCGACTGATCTTGCAGGAGAGCTATATCATGGTCGCACTTGCACTGCTTTCGTCGGTGATCTCCTGCTGCTTCTATGCCATGTTTGCCTTCGGTGTTACGGTCGGAAAATTCCTGCTCGGTGACTATACGCTGTATACGGGCGCACTCACCACCATTTCCACCAATGTTTCAACGCTGATCTCGACCTCTGCAACCATTTACGAGGGAACACTGTTCATCGACAACCTCATCGACTTCATGAAGGAGGAGCCGCGGATCGTCCCGCAGAAGGAGATCCCCGACAAGGTCGAGCACGGCATACCGCATACGATCGTATTTGAGCATGTCTCGTTCTCCTATCCGGGAAGCGACAAGGAGGTGCTGTCCGACCTGTGCTTCACCATAAGACCCGGTGAAACGCTGGTGCTGGTCGGACTGAACGGCGCGGGAAAGACCACGCTGATCAAGCTCCTCACCCGTCTCTATGACCCGACAGGCGGCAGGATCCTCCTTGACGGCAAGGATCTCAGGGACTACGACGTGAAGGATCTCTACCGCATGTTCGGCATCATTTTCCAGGACTTCGGAAAATATGCGGTCACGGTCAAGGAAAATATCGCGTTCGGTGATTTTGACCGTGAGATCAACGACGAGGAGATCCGTGCGGCGGCAAGGGATGCGGCGGCGGATGCATACATCGAGCAGCTTTCTTGCGGCTACGAAACGCCCCTGATGCGCATTTTCGAGGAGAACGGCACCGAGCTTTCGGGCGGCCAATGGCAGAAGCTCGCCATCGCGCGCGCCTTCTATGCAAAGTCCGATATCCTGATCCTTGACGAGCCGACCGCCGCGCTTGACCCGATCGCGGAGCAGGAGATCTACCGTCAGTTCGATCAGCTTCGGTCGGATAAGACAACGATCTTTGTGTCGCATCGGCTCTCGTCCGCAACGGTGGCATCCAAGATCCTCGTCCTTGAATACGGTAAGATCCTTGAGGAGGGCACCCACCGCGAGCTGATGGAGAAGGGCGGCCGTTACCATGAGCTCTTCACCACACAGGCACAGCGGTATCTGGAGGAAAATCCCTCAAATGCGAAGGACGGTAAATAAATCGCGTAAACCGCTTGACGGTGGAGCAAAATACGGATATAATAGTGACAAATCAATGCTGTACGATCAAAAATACAGTGAAAGAAGGACAGAATCATGAAGCAAATCAAAAAAGACATCGTTGTGATCGGCGGCGGCCCCGGTGGGCTTGCGACGGCAATCACGGCGGCAAGACAGGGCTCCTCGGTGCTGCTGGTGGAGCGAAACGGATATCTCGGCGGTCAGCTCGGAAGCGGTCTTCCGTTCCTTGCCTTCTGGGATAAGAAAAAGCGGCAGGTCATCCGCGGCTTTGCACAGGAGTTTACCGACCGCCTCGTCAGAGAGGGCTATTCATACGGACATGAATACTGCCCGCATCATCTTTCCACAACCCTGATCGATCCCTTCTATGCGCGGATTCTCGCCTTCGAAATGGTCAAGGAGGCAGGCGTTGAGGTTCTGCTCCATTGCGAGCTTTCGGATGTCAAGACCGAAAACGGCCGCATCACCTCGGTTACCGTTACGGGCAAGGGTCAGCATGTCGAGCTGCTTGCGGATATCTTCGTGGACGGCACGGGCGACGCAGACCTTGCGTATCTCGCGGGCGCAGAATGCGAAAAGGGCGACGAAAATCAGATGCTCCAGCCCCCGACCCTGATGTTTAATCTCGGCGGGGTCGATATCGATCGCTTTGCGGATTATCTCGAGGCGCATCCCGAGCAGCTTCCGCATGCGGTGATTCCCAACATTCAGGAGGGGTACAACGCGGACTTCATCCGCAACACAAAAAGCGCGATCTTCCTCGGGCTGAATCCCCTGATCGAGGAGCTTCGGAGAAAGGGCGAATGTCCCATCTCGCGCGATACGGTCATCTTCATCAAGCAGCCCATCCCCGGACAGATCGCGATCAATACCATCCGTATCCTGAACTTTGACGGCTCCAGCCTTGAGGATCTCAGCCGCGGCGAAATGGAGGCGCATCTGCAGATCCCGAAGCTGATCCGCATGTTCAAGGAGCATGTTCCCGGCTTCGAAAATTGCTACCTCTCGTCGATCAATTCCTCGATCGGTGTCAGAGAATCGCGCCGCATGAAGGGTCTTACCGTGCTTTCGATGGAGGACGCGGTCAACGGTGTGAAGCCGTACGATACGGTCGCGCTTTGCGGCTACTTCATCGATGTCCACAACGGAAGCAACAGCAGTACCTCGCGTGTGGAGATCGAGGAGCCGTTCGGCATCCCGTATCGTGCGCTCGTCTCGAAGGATCTCTCGAACCTGATGGTCACGGGCAGACCGATCAGCGCGGATCACATGACCTTCGGCGCAACCCGCATCATGAACGTGTGCATGGCGGTCGGGCAGGCGGTCGGAGATGCCGCGGATATGGCGGTGAAGGCGGGCATCTCTCCCGCAGAGATCGATACGGATCGCCTCAGAGAAATTCTGCTCTCGCAGGACGCGGTGCTCGATACGGAAAATCTCTGATCGGGGATTTCAAGGCAAATATATTTTTCTGAAAACAGAAAAGCGGGAAGCAAAAGCTTTGGGTTCTAAAGGACAGTCTATTACCGGTAGAGCAGTCAATCTTGCGGATACAGCCGGAGGCTCCCTCCGGGAGGGAGCTCCCGACGAAGTCGGGTGAGGGAGAG
>JBGVFO010000031.1:0-8003 GCA_045121195.1 Eubacteriales bacterium | reverse complement strand
CGCATCGGCTCCGAGTTTACCAACGCCAACACCTACGGAAGAGTCTTCTCCTACGCCGTCGTGGCGGGTCTGTATCTCGCCCTCTACAAGAAAAAATGGCTGTGCCTCGCGGGTAGCCTTCTGTTCCTCTTCTTCGCCCTGTCCAGCGGCTCGAAAAAGGCGATCCTCATCATCCTCATCGGCGCCGCCCTGCTGTTTTTCTTCCGCTTCGGTCTGAAGAAGCCCGTACAGCTGATCCTTTGGTCGGCGATCGTTCTGCTGACCCTGTATTTCGTGATCCGTCTGCCCATCTTCAGCGTGGCGTACGAGCGCTTTACCGGTTTCCTCAGCGGAGAAAAGGACTATGGTGATCAGCTTCGCGACGGTATGATCCAATCCGCTCTTGCCATGTTCCGCGAAAAGCCCTTCACCGGCTGGGGCATGACCGCCTTCAAAGAGGTAGGAGGATTCCACGTGTATTCTCACAATAATTTTGTCGAGATGCTTGCCAACTACGGCGTCATCGGCTTCGGTCTGTTCTATTCCCTTTATCTCTATATTCTGGCAAAATTCCGACTTATTTTCAAAACCGCGACCCCCGCGCATCTGATGATGCTCACCGTTCTTCTGGCAGTACTCATCACCGACTACGGTATCGTCAGCTACGGTATCAAGTGGAACTGGATCGTGATCGGCACGGCAGGCGCTATGGCGGTCAACCTGTTCCGCGAGTCCCAGTGCGATCACAACAGAGAGGAGAATACAAATGCTGAAAGCGTTACTTGATAAATTCAAACGGTCCCGCAATCCCGTAAAATATTGGAGAAGCCTCGGCGCCACCATCGGCGAGGGGTGCGAAATATATTCCTCCGCCAGTCTTGGCAGCGAGCCCTATCTGATCTCCGTCGGCGATCGGGTAAGGATCAGCAGCAACGTGCAGCTGGTCACCCACGACGGCGGCGTTTGGGTCCTTCGCAATCTGCGCGAGGACCTTCGGGACGTGGATAAATTCGGAAGGATCACCATCGGAAGCAACGTCCACGTCGGCGTAGTCGCCGTCATTATGCCGGGCGTTACCGTGGGCAACAACTGCATTATCGGCGTGGACGCCGTCGTTACCCGTGACATTCCCGACAACTCCATTGCCGTGGGCGTTCCCGCCCGCGTCATCAAAACCGTGGAGGAATACGCGGAGCAGCACAAAGACGAGTTTTTCAACACCAAGCATATGTCGCCCGAAGAAAAAAAGGCGTACCTACTGAATAACACCGAAAGGATATAAATCATGCAACCTCTGGTCAGTATCACCGTCATTGCTTATAAGCACGCCAAATATCTGCCCGCCTGTCTTGACAGTCTCTTGGGACAGAAGACCAACTTCGACTACGAGGTCATCGTAGGCGAGGACTGCTCCAACGACGGCTCCCGCGAGATCCTCCTCGACTATATGGCGCGGTATCCCGACAAGCTGAAGGTCATCATCAACGAGGAAAATCTGGGCGCGTCCAAAAACGGCTACAATGTTCTTCAGCAGTGCCGTGGAAAGTACATTGCGGGCTGTGAATCGGATGATTTCTGGTGTGACGAGTATAAGCTGCAGAAACAGGTAGACTATCTGGAGGCACATCCCGAGATCTCCGCCGTCGGCTCCAACCATTTCTACGTAGACGACGACGGAAACCGCCGAGCTTCGCGACTATAAGTTCTTCTGCTTCGACGGCGAGGTCAAAGCGCTTTTCATCGCTTCCGAGCGCCAGTCCGCAACGGAAGAGACTAAATTTGACTTTTTTGACGCCGATTTTAACCACCTTCCCTTTACCAACGGACATCCCAACGCGAGAGTCCTTCCTCAAAAGCCGCGACAATTCGAAAAAATGAAGGAACTGGCGGCAATTCTTTCCAAAGGAATTCCCCAAGTTCGCGTTGATTTTTACGAGGTAAACGGCAGGATCTACTTCGGAGAATTGACCTTCTCGCACTGGAGCGGCATGGTTCCGTTCGATCCCGAGGAATGGGATTATACCTTCGGAAGCTGGATCAAGTTGCCGAAAGGCAAAAACTCCTGAATCTGCAAAATTATATCGAGTGTGAAGCGCACAGAGAGCTTTTCCTGTGTGGATTGAAGCATAAAAACAACACATGAGAGGGAAAAACGTATGAGTATCGAACCCAATATCAAGGTCAGCATTATCTGTAATGCTTATAATCATGAACAATATATTCGCAGTGCACTGGATGGCTTCGTAATGCAAAAAACCGACTTTGCCTTTGAGGTCCTGATTCACGATGACGCGTCCACCGACAGAACTGCCGATATTATAAGAGAGTACGAGATAAAATATCCTCATCTCATCAAGCCCATCTACCAAGCCGAAAATCAATACAGCAAAAACGGCATCTCCCAGTTTCAGTATCCTCGAGTAAAAGGAAAATATATTGCCGCTTGCGAGGGAGACGACTACTGGACCGACCCCTTGAAGCTCCAAAAGCAGTTTGACGCCATGGAGGCACATCCCGAGGTGGATATCTGTGCCCACGGTGCCGTTCGGGTAGATGCCAACACCGGAAAAAAGCTCGACCTTATATGCCCAGCAAACCATAACACGATCCTTGCCACAGAAGACGTTATCTACGGAGGCGGCGGTTATGTCGCCACAGCATCGTTGTTTTACAGAACTAATATTCTCGTAGCACCTCCTAAATTCAGACAATTTCTGTGCTACGATTATACGTTGCAGATACACGGTGCCCTGCGCGGAGGAATGTTATATCTAAGCGACTGTATGTCGGTGTATCGAGCCTTAGCAACCGGCTCTTGGAGTACCCGAATGCTAGGCGACCAAAAAATGAGGCAAGCACACGATCAAAAGGTTGTGCAGATGTTGAACATACTGAATGAGGAAACCGCCGGAAAATATGACTCGGTTATCCAAAAGAAACTGCTGTTCAACGAATTTCGGAATCATGTGACAGAGAACGAATGCAAAAAGGCACTCTCAAAAAAATACAGAGAGATTTTCAAAACGCTACCGATAAAGAACCGCGTTTCCATTCGAATAAAAGCCGTTTTCCCATTCTTAACAACACTGATGCGAAATCTGAAAAAATAAAGAGTGATGATGGAATCCAAAAAAGTATTCAACAATTTCATATGGCGTCTGCTTGAGCGATTTGGCGCGCAGGGCGTCGCGTTCGTCGTGTCTATCATTTTGGCGCGGCTTTTGGACCCCGCCGTCTACGGAACCATTGCGCTGGTAACGGTCTTCACCACCATATTGCAGGTGTTTATCAATAGCGGCCTCGGCACTGCCCTTATCCAAAAAAAGGACGCCGACGACACCGATTTTTCTACCGTATTTTACTTCAACCTGGGTATGTGCGTCGTCCTTTACGGATTGATGTTTGCCACGGCACCCCTCATTGCCGACTTCTACGGCATCCCCGAGCTGACCGCCCTCGTCCGCGTCCTCAGCCTTACCCTTGTCATTTCGGGTGTGAGAAACATCCAACAATCCTATATATCCAAGCATCTCCTCTTTAAGCGCTTCTTTTTCTCGACGCTGGGAGGAACCCTGATCTCTGCCGTGGTAGGCATCGTTATGGCGTACTGCGGCTTCGGCGTATGGGCGCTCGTGGCGCAAAGCCTGGTGAATAACCTGATCGGTACCGTGATCCTTTGGATCACCGTCAAATGGCGCCCCAAGCTCCTCTTTTCCTTCCAACGGCTGCGAGGTCTGTTCTCCTACGGCTGGAAGCTGCTGGTTTCCGGTCTCATCGATACCGTTTACAGCGACCTCCGTCAGCTGATCATCGGCAAGCTTTATTCCTCCGCCGACCTCGCCTACTACAATAAGGGACATCAGTTTCCTCAACTGATCGTCACCAACGTCAATTCCTCCATTGACAGCATCCTTCTTCCCGTCATGTCGGCAGAGCAGGATAATCCCGAGCACGTAAAATCCATGACCCGTCGCGCCATTAAGATCAGCGCCTACGTTATGATGCCCATGATGGTGGGACTTGCCGTGTGCGCCGAGCCGTTTATCCGACTGCTGCTCACCGAAAAGTGGTTGCCCGCCGTCTTCTTTCTCCGCATCTTCTGCTTTGCTATGGCGTTTTATCCCATTCACACCGCCAATCTCAACGCCATCAAGGCGATGGGGCGAAGCGATCTGTTCTTAAAATTGGAGATCCTCAAAAAAACCATCGGTATCGCGGCACTTCTTGCCACCATGTGGATCAGCGTAGAGGCCATGGCGTACAGCCTGCTCGTCACCACGCTGCTCTCCAGCTTTATCAACGCCTTCCCCAATAAAAAGCTTTTACATTACAGCTATTGGGAGCAGCTCTTTGATATGCTTCCCTCCGTCCTGCTTGCCCTTGGTATGGGGGCGGTGGTATTCTGCGTATCGTTGCTGCCGCTCAACGACGTCGTCACCCTTTTGATCCAGATCCCCCTCGGCGTCCTTCTCTACGTGGGCGGCTCCGTCCTGTTCCGCGTAGAAAGCTTTACCTACATCCTTTCGGTGGCGAAAAGCTATCTCAAAAAAAGAAAACAGACCCATTGATCACGACCTGAAACACCTTCCGCATAAATCAAGACTCAAAAAAGGAACCCAAATCCGTATGAAAAAATTATTGCTTCTGGGTGGCTCCGCACAGCAGGTGGTTGCCATAGACCGCGCTAAAACGATGGGCTATTACACCGTGTTATGCGACTATCTTCCCGACAATCCGGGACAGCACCACGCTCATAAATTTTACCAAGTCAGCACCACCGACAAGGAAGCCGTTCTGAAGATCGCCGCGGAGGAAAAGATCGACGGGATCATCGCCTACGCTTCCGATCCGGCAGCACCGACCGCTGCCTACGTAGCCGAAAAGCTGCATCTGCCAACAAATCCGTATGAGTCGGTTGAAATTCTTTGTAATAAGGATAAATTCCGTAGGTTTTTAAGAGAAAACGGATTCAACGCCCCCACCGCCCGCGGGTATGAAAGCCCTGAATCCGCCCTTGCCGATCTCGAGAGCTTCCGTCTGCCCGTGATCGTAAAGCCCGTAGATTCGTCGGGAAGCAAAGGCGCAACCGTTTTGCACAGTCGGGACGGCGCTGCAAAAGCAATTGATTTTGCCTTTTCCTTTTCCAGGGGGCATCGGATCGTCATAGAAGAATTCATTGAAAAAAAGCACCCCTATCTGATTGGCGGAGATATTTTTGTGGAAGACGGCAGGATCATCCTTTGGGGACTCCTGAACTGCCACAGAGATCCCTCCGTAAACCCTCTCGTTCCCGTTGGAAAAAGCTATCCGCCGGCACTCTCTGCGAAGGACGTTGCGCTGGTGCAGAGCACCCTTCAAAAAATGGTCGATTCCTTAAACATCAGGCGGGGAGCCATGAACGTAGAGCTTATCATCGACGAAAGCGACCGCGTCTGGCCGATTGACGTGGGACCGCGCAACGGCGGAAATATGATCCCCGATCTGCTGGGAATGATATTTGACGTAGACGTGGTAACCATGTCAATAAACGCCGCGATGGGCAAACCGGTCACCGTAAATATCAAGGACACCTCTTCCTTCTACGCGACCCACAATCTTCACTCCGACCGAAACGGAGCGTACGCAGATATTCTTTTTGACAGTAAGATCGAAGCGCATATTGTGAAAAAGCATCTCTACAAAAAAGACGGAGACGCGGTGGAGTTTTTCGATAACGCCTCCAAGGCCCTTGGTATCATCTTTCTGAAATTCGATCGGCAGGAAGAAATGACAGCGCTTATGAATGAGATCTCCGATCACATTACCGTGGTGCTGAAATGAGGACAAAAATGAGAGAAATTGGCGGATATTTTGGTCTTGAGCCGTTGACGGGCAGGGAATACTACCCCGATCTCGTTGCTGTCAACAACGCTCGCAACGGTCTTCTGTACCTTCTGAAGGCCAGAAACGTAAAAAAGCTGTATATCCCGTACTTTCTGTGCGACTCGGTTTCGGGTATTTGCGACAGAGAGGGATATGCCTACGAATACTATAACGTAACGACAGATTTTTTGCCCGACTTTGACAAGCCCCTTGCCGAGGGGGAATCCCTGTACGTCGTAAATTATTACGGACAACTGGACAACGGGAAGGCAAGGGCGCTCAAGGATCGCTTTGGAAATATCATTTTCGACAACGTGCAAGCCTTTTTCCAGAAGCCGATAGACGGAATCGATACCGTTTATTCCTGCCGAAAGTTTTTCGGCGTTCCCGACGGAGGATACGTGTCCACGGACGCCATTCTCGGGGAGCCCCTGCCCGTCGACGTGTCCATGGACCGTATGACCCACGTTTTGGGGCGGTTTGAGGGTGCCTGTGCCTCGGATTACTACGGGGCGTTCAAGGAAAACGACCGATCCTTTGCCGAGCTTCCCCTTCGCGCCATGTCGCGGCTGACCCACAATCTGCTGGGCGCCATTGACTACGACGCGGTGCGGATCAGGCGGGAAGAGAACTTCGCCATTCTGCACGAGGCGCTCGGCGCGGCAAACCGACTGAAGCTTTCTTCACCCATAGGTCCCTACGCCTATCCGTTTTTCTGCGAAAACGGCATGGCGATCAAAAAATATCTGGCAGAGAAAAAAATATACGTCCCCACTCTTTGGCCTAACGTTCTTGCGATGAACGAGGCGCTTGAGAGAAAGTACGCCGAAAATATTCTTCCCCTGCCATGCGACCAGCGATATAACGCAGAAGATATGATAAGAATTGTACAGGAGGTACGGATATGTATAAGCTGAGAGAGCTTGAAAGAAAAGATATCAAGAGTATCAATAAATGGCGAAACGATCCTCACCTGATCGCTTGCTTGGGCGCCCCCTACCGCTTTATCAACGAGGACGTCGACAGCGATTGGTACGATAAGTATTTGAACGCCAGAAGCAACTCCGTTCGTTGCGCAATCGTAGACAGTGACCGAGAGGATGAGGTCCTTGGGCTGATCAGTCTTCTTAACATAAACTACGTCAACCGTTGCGGAGAGCTTCACATCATGATCGGTAATTCCGAGAACCGCGGCCGAGGGATCGGAACCTTTGCCGTAAAAGCTATGATCGAGCACGCTTTTTATAATCTGAATTTGCGGCGAATCGAGCTCGGCGTTCTGGAAACGAACGATGCTGCGATCCGCCTGTATGAAAAAACAGGCTTTGTAAGAGAGGGTCTGAAAAGAAGATCCAATTATAAAAACGGGGAATACGTTGGAATGATCATGATGGGACTGCTGAAAGAGGAATGGAAATGAAGAAAAGCTTGGATCTGTACGGAAAAAGAATTCTGCTGCTCGAGGGAAACACCCTGGCAAAAATGATAATCGACAAGGCTCACGCGTTGGGAATGTACGTGGTGATCGCCAACTGGTATTCCGTCGAGGACGCACCCGCAAAGGCCTTCGCCGACAAGGAATATACCGTCAATATTTTTGACATTCCCGCCATGATGAAAATTATCCGTGAGGAAAGGATAGACGGTCTTTTCACCGCCTTTACCGACTCCCATCTTCATATTTATGAAAAGCTTTGCCGAGAGGCACGGGCGCTATCTCGCCGCCGTGGATCTGCTGGATAAGCGAGTCTTTTGGGGACTGTCCTTCGTGGCGGGGATCTCCTTCCCCCTGTATCTGCTCCATCAGAATATCGGCTTGGCGATCCTTTCCCACCTGCGCGCCGCAGGCTTGACCTCGGAATGGTGGATCCTCGTGCCCATCACCGTCAGCATTCTGCTGGCGTGGGCGGTCAGCCGCTTCGTGGAGCGCCCCGCGGGGAAGCTTCTCAAAAAGAAGCGCGCCGCGTGACCTAAATTCGTTTGTAAATTTTGATTTATCGGTGAGTTTGATGTGACAAACCGGCGAGCATTGAGAGCCTTCTCCAAGAATGGGAGAAGGTGGCGCCGAAGGCGACGGATGAGGTTGCGGAATTTGTACCAATGTACGGCTACGTGCCATTTTGCAACATAAAAAGGCGCAACCTCACCACCCGCTTCGCGGG
>JBGVFO010000030.1:0-3094 GCA_045121195.1 Eubacteriales bacterium | reverse complement strand
ATGTCTATGCAGGCATATTATCTTGTTTTTTATCCCCTGCCAGAAAAGTTCTGGGAATTGTTAAAACCTTCTTACAAGAAGGTTTTGACCTCTCCCGTAATCGAGCTCTTTGTATCTCTACTCACCGACAAACATCAATTTATAATCAAAGGAAGCCGCTATGTACGGAAACGACTTCAAAATTGAATATTTCAAGACCATAGACTCTACCAATACCGAGCTGAAGCGGCGCGCCAGAATGGGCGCGCCGTCGGGTACGGTGCTGGTAGCTGACGGGCAGACGGCGGGGCGCGGCCGTATGGGACGCACCTTCTTTTCCCCCGCGGGGAGCGGTCTGTATATGAGCGTTCTGCTTCGCCCCGTGGACCTTGCCGACGCGGGACGGATCACCACCTACGCCGCCGTTGCCGCGGCACGGGCGCTGGAGAAGCAGGGCGTTCAGGTGTCCGTCAAGTGGGTCAACGATCTGCTGTCAGGGGGCAAAAAGCTCTGCGGTATTCTCGCCGAGGCGGGAACGGTGGGGGAGGATACCTTCGCCGTGATCGGCATCGGCGTCAATCTTGCCGACTCGGCGTTTCCCGAGGATTTGGCAGATATCGCCACCTCGGTGGAGGCGCAGACGGGGCGGATCCCCGACCGTGACGAGGTGGTTGCCGACATCCTGCGGGAGCTTGCGGCGCTGACGCGCGGCGGCTTGCGCGATCCTTCCGTGATGGAGGAATACCGCGCCCGTTGTACCCTTCTCGGGCGAGCGATCCGTGTGCATCCTCTTTCGGGCGCGCCCTTTGACGCCACGGCAGTTGCCGTAGAGGACGACGGCACGCTTACCGTCCGTCCCGATACCCCCCATAACGCCCCCCTCGTCAACCTCTCCTCCGCCGAGGTCAGCGTGAGGGAAGTGAAGTGAATTTTGATTTGTCGGTGGGTGCGATGTGACAAAACGGCGACGCACAAACCCGTAGGGGCGATCAATGATCGCCCGTTCGTTGGGTAATTGTCGTTCATGGCGGGCGACCAATGGTCGCCCCTACAAACCATCAATTTCGTTTTACAAACTCCCCGACAAACATCAATTTATCTTTCTTAACAACAAAAACGCTCCCCCGATTGGGGGAGCGTTATCTTTTTATTGCTTATTCCTTTTCCACGATGGAGAGATCCAGCTCGGCAAGCGCCTTGGGATCGGCGGGAGCGGGGCATCCCGACATCAGCTCGGAGGCGTTCTGTACTTTGGGGAAGGCGATGACGTCGCGAAGGCTGTCCGCGCCGCACATAACCATGGCAAGGCGGTCAAGACCCATACCGGAGCCGCCGTGGGGCGGTGCGCCGTACTTGTAGGCGTCCACAAGGAAGCCGAACTTGGCGTCGATCTCCTCACGGGTAAGACCGAGGGCGTTGAACATTCTCTCCTGCAGCTGCCAGTCGGTAATACGGATGGAGCCGGACAAAAGCTCGGTGCCGTTGAGAACCATATCGTAGCACTTGGCGCGCACAGAGCCGGGATCGGACTCAAGGCTGTCAAGGCATTCCTCGAGAGGCATGGTGAAGGGGTGGTGCATCGCGTCCCAATGCTCGGTCTCCTCGTTCCACTCGAAGAAGGGGAACTCGGTGATCCAAAGGAAGTTGAACTTGCCCTCGGGGATGATGTCCAGCTTCTTCGCCACGATAGTGCGGAGAGCGCCCAGAGTGGGGAGCACGACCTTGTTCTTGTCGGCAACGATGAGGGCAACGTCGCCCTGCTTCATGCCCAGCTTGGCAATGATCGCCGCAAGCTCGTCCTCGGAGAGGAACTTGGCGAAGGAGCAGGCGGGTACCTCGTCTACCCAGCGGATGTAGGCAAGACCCTTGGCGCCGATGCCGCGTGCGTGCTCGGTCAGCTTGTCGATCTCCTTACGGGTGAGGGTAGCGGCGGCATTCTCGGCAACGATGGCGCGGACGCTTCCGCCGTTCTTGATGGCGTCGGTGAATACGCCGAAGCCGCAGTCCTTCACGGTGTCGGAAATATCGTTAATGAGCATATCGTAACGGGTATCGGGCTTGTCACTACCGTAATTGTCCATCGCCTCGGCGAAGGTCATACGGCGCATGGGGGTCTCGATCTCAATGCCCATGACCTCACGGAAGCAGCGGGCGATAAAGCCCTCGTTCATTGCCATAATATCCTCCTGCGTTGCGAAGGACATCTCCAGGTCGATCTGGGTAAATTCGGGCTGACGGTCAGCGCGAAGGTCCTCGTCGCGGAAGCAACGGGCGATCTGGATATAGCGGTCGAAGCCCGACAGCATCAAAAGCTGCTTGTAGATCTGGGGGGACTGGGGAAGGGCGTACATACAGCCGTGGTGGATACGGGAAGGAACCACGTAGTCGCGGGCGCCCTCGGGAGTGGGCTTGATGAGCATGGGGGTCTCGATCTCAAGGAAGCCGTTTTCGTAGTAGTACTCACGGGCAACGCGGGCGATCTCGTGACGCATGCGGATGTTGTTCTGCAGCTCGGGACGGCGCAGGTCGAGGTATCTGTGTCGGAGGGCGATGTCGTCGCCTACCTTCTTGCCCGTGCCAACCTCAAAGGGAGGGGTCTGGGCGGCGGAAAGCACCTTGAATTCGGTGACGAACACCTCTACCTTACCCGTGGGCAGGTTGGGGTTGACGGCACCCTCGCCGCGGGCGCGGACGGTACCGTGGGCGGCTACCACGAACTCGGCGCGGCAACGGAACGCCTTCTCGAAGATCTCCTTGTCGCTGTCGCTGTCAAAGGCGAGCTGAACGATACCCGTGCGGTCGCGCAGGTCGATGAAGATGAGAGCACCGAGGTCACGCTGACGCTGGACCCAGCCCATAACGCAGACCTGCTTGCCGATGTCGCTCTCGCGAAGCTCGGCGCAGTAATGTGTTCTTTTGTCTTTTGCACTTAATAATTCTGCCATTTTATTTTCTCCTGTGTGGAAATTTCTTGTTGAGTTTAAATTTTGATTTATCGGTGAGTTTGATGTGACGGAATGGCGACATACAAACCTTGTAGGGGGCGACGTCCTCGGCGCCCCGAAACGAAAGGATTTGCGATTATAAAATTGGTGAAAGCCTTTTGTGATAAGGG
>JBGVFO010000029.1:0-16268 GCA_045121195.1 Eubacteriales bacterium | reverse complement strand
GACGCCGACGGTAATCCGTTGGTACTTACCGACAATACGACTCTTTCTATCGTCTATAATGATGAAACGGGACTGGCCCGCTTCTACATTAACGGTTATCTCCAACGCTATGGGCAGGATTTGAAGCTTACCGCGAATGTTCCTGTTGCCACCGCAGAATTTCTTGCGTCGGTTGCGATTAGTGACCGTTTGGTGCTTGCCGACGGTGCGGTTGCAGATCAAACCTTTTCTGCCGAGGATAAAACTGTTGAGTTCTCAGGCTTCCAGGTGAGCACTGATAAAACGGCAATTCGCATTCTTGCCGGTGTGGATATGCTGTACTACGACAGCATCGGCTTTGAGATCTTTTTGTATTCGGGCGACAAGCTCCAGGGGACCAAGACCGAGTGCGTCTCTACTGTGTTTCATTCAATTCTTGCCGACGGCGAAACGATAACGGCAGAATCTTGCGGTTACAACTATCTTGCCGCCGTGGAGATCATAAACATTGATCGTACCGACTATCCCGAAGATGCGACCGTGTATTTTGTGATCAAGACCTTCTCAACCGTAGCAGGCGAAAAGATCTACGGCAGAGAAAAACGCATCACCGTTTCTTACGATTACGAGGCTGGAGAACACGTGTATGTCAAGGGCATTGAAGCTCCTTTCGTGCCCGTTGTCCGCTTTGTAGCTACCAGCGACATTCACTTTACCTCCACTACCGGCAACGGTGCGCCGCGCTTCAAGGCAATCGTGGAGCAACTTTCCCGGCTTGTACTTGACGAAGTCCAAAACGACGGTTACGCGGGATTTGACGCGATCCTTATGGCGGGAGATATCACTGAGACGGGAACTGCCGCAGAGATTGAGATTGCGAAGAATTATCTGGATTCCACTGTTCCCGAAGGAACCGAGTTGGTTATCACCACGGGTAATCACGACTGGATCAACTGGTACAATATCGGTGCCGCCCAGTGCCTTGCCCAGTTTGAGGCGGCGTTTGGTGATACCACGAAAGACACGGTGATCGAAGGGTATCATTTCATTACCATTGACGTTGATGGAATCCCAAAGACTCTGCCTGGCAAGGGCTACGGAAACGAGTACTCCGAGGAAACGGTTGCCGAGGCAAAGAGACTGATCGAAGCCGCAGTTGCCGATAGCGGACCCGACAAGCCTGTATTTGTTATTCAGCATATTCCGCCCGTAGATACGGTAGAGGGATCTGCGGATAGTCCGTGGATCACCATTGGAGAGATGCTTTCCGAGTATTCCAACCTCGTTGTCTTTGCGGGACACTCGCATTTCCCGCTTGTTGATAATCGCTCTATCCATCAAGGTGCGTTTACCACGGTAGGAACGGGCGCACTTTCCGAAGTGCCGCAGGTTCATCTGGTTGAGGTGGATGCGTACGGACGTACAAGAATCCGCCATTATAGCGGTGAAACAGAGGGCTTTGTTGGTGATACTTGGATGGTTGACTCCTATGACCCCGCGGATTTTGTATACGGAAATCAATAATCTAAAAAACGAAGAAGGCGCAGGTTTTCCTGCGCTTTCTGTGCTTGTAGTGGAGGACGACAGTTCGTTCGACTTCCTCCATGTCGCCACCAAAAAGAAAGAGCACCCGTGAAGGATGCTCTTCTTTGGACGGCTCGGGTCGTCGGATTCTCGCGCCGCGACGGCGCTCGGTCAGAACCGACCCGTTCGACGACCTCCATATCCGAGACCAAAAGAAAAAACACACCGAGCCGTTAGCACCATAAAGCAGAAAAGCACCCTTGCAATACTCCAAAGAGCCAACACAACGGCAAAATTCAACCTTTTGGGCCTTAAATAGTGCTTATTGCAAGCAATGAAACAGTCAAAGGCAAAAGAAGCTATCTGTATTCCTTGTTTCCTTTTAACTATAAGGCGTTCAAGTCACTTTTCGTGAGAGTGAATAAATATGATTAAAGAAACGGGATGACTTTGCCATCCCGTTATTTAATAATATTATTCTTATACACTGACGGAGATATGCCGGTGATTTTTTTAAATGCTCTTGAAAAATAGTGAAGTGAATTAAATCCAAGAGCGCTTGCAATTTCAGAGAAATTCATATTTCCATTTTGGATAAGTTTTTTTGCTTCGTCTATTTTTAATTCAAGAAAACAAGAAAGAGGGCCACAACCGTAGTTCCAGCGGAACATTAGCTTTAATTTTGAAACGCTCATCTTGCATTCTCGTGCCATATCTTCAAGGGTCAGTGATTTGTCAATATTCTGCTTTAAAAAATCTAAAGCAAGAGCATACTCTTCCTTCCATTTTTCGTTTTTTGAACTGTGAAATTCAGATTCTTGTCTGGAAGCAAGAAGATCTGTTAAGAATGCTTCAAGACTTAGCTTAATGCGCTGAAGAGTGTATTCATCAACTCCGTCACAGAGCTTTGCTCCTCTCTCAACGTCATTGGGGGGACGTTTAATAAAGCAGGGGGCGGCAAGATCGAATATTGCCTTGAAGTTTTTTTCTTGTTCGGTTGTCAGTGTTATAACACGATTATACAATTTACAAAGATCTCTTGATTCAACGTCAAAGCTAATAATAGATGCAACTGCATCGGAGGGAGAGGCTGAGCGGTGATGAGAATTAGGCGCGTATATCACCATTTGTCCGCTTGAAAGCGTGTAATTTTGTCCCTCAACGATAAGCGAATGCTTTCCTCGATCAAGAAAGAAAATTTCAGGAAATTCGTGGGCTTCACCGCGGTCGACCATAGAAAAGGACAGGGAAGGGGAATGAACGGTAAATATACCTTTTATAGATAGTATATCAGGAATATTCGTGCTTGCATATGGCATATTATTTTCTGCCTTTCTGCGTAATTTTAACCTTTTTGTGCAAACTTATTGACGTATTGTCTAAAGACTGATCTTGTATTGTATGATAAAATAAATTCAGTAGCTTGCTACGAATATTTTATCATATTGATTTGCAAAAGTCAAGGAAGGATTTATTATGGAAAAATTAAAACTTGGTCTTGTTGGTAGTGGCGCCATGATGGGTACACATGTCAAGGGAGTGCTTCAAGTTGAAAATGTTGAGATCGTAGCGGTTTGTGATATTGTTGAAGAAAATGCGAAGGCGGTTGCCGATGCACTGGGAGGTACACCTAAGATCTTTACCGAATACTGTGATATGGTTGATATGATAGACGCGGTAATGATAGCTCTTCCTCACGACCTTCATTTTGAGTGCGGTATGTTTTTTGCTATGCATAATAAGCATATACTTATGGAAAAGCCTCTTTGTAATACCGAGCGGGAGTGCGAGATACTTATTGAAACCTGTGAGGCACGCAATTTGAAGCTGATGTGCGCTTATCCTGTCCGTTTCTGGCCGGGTATAAGAAAACTTAAGGAGCTTGTAGACTCGGGAGAATTCGGAGAAATCATTCAAATGTCCATATGGACAGAGCAACTTACGGGTGTAACTCTTAAATACAGTCAATATCGTGGACAAAAATGGCTTATAACAAACCGTATTGGTGGCGGTCAGCTTTTCAGTCACGGATGTCATTATATAGACCTTATGCTATGGTTCTTGGGTGAACCTATAAGCGGAGCACATATAGGAACAAGAAATGGTACGCCTTGGATGCTTCGCGAGGGTACGAGTGCTCTGGTCATAAAGTTTAAAAATGGAGTTGTTGGTTATCACGGTGCTACGTGGGGAGCAAGAGGAACCAGACTCGGATACGATTTTCAAATTCAGACCGAAAAGGGAATGCTTGAATACGAACATGCTTCGGGAGAAGTGAGAATATATAACGGTAATGGTGTTCACCGACCTGGTGAGTCATCAAGACAATCTTATGACGTGATTTGGAAACGAGAAGGCGCGAGCTCGAAAGAAACACAATATGAAATAGCACATTTTGTTGACTGTGTTCTTAATGATAAAACGCCTCTTACAAACGGTCGCGCAGCTTTGCAGGGATTGAGAGTTATATGGGAGCTCTATAGAGCAGAAGAAAATAATACGCTTGCCGACCTTCGCGGTTTAGGGATTAAGGATTAAAATAGAAAGCCCCCGTTTGATGGTGTGCTTCTCTTTGGCGGGGGTCGTCGGTCATAACTTGTGACCCGTTCGACCCCCGCCATATCGACGCCAAAAAGAAAGAACACCCGATGGGCGCTTTTCCTTTTGGTGTCTCGGGTCGTCGGTCTCGCCTGCGGGCTCGGTCAGGGTCGGTTCTGACTCGCCCCCGGCGAGTTATTCATTCCCGACCCGTTCGACTCCCTCCATATCGACGCCAAAAAGAAAGAACACCCGATGGGTGCTTTTCCTTTTGGTGTCTCGGGTCGTCGGTCTCGCCTGCGGGCTCGGTCAGGGTCGGCTCTGACTCGCCACTGGCGAGTCATTCACTCCCGACCCGTTCGACTCCCTCCATATCGACGCCAAAAAGAAAGAACACCCGATGGGTGTTCTTTCTTTTTGGTGGAGGCGAGGGGAGTCGAACCCCTGTCCGAAAACCTCTTGATATGACCTTCTACGAGTGTAGTTTATCTTTTAGGATTCCCCTTGTGCGGCGCCGACAAACAGGCTTCGCTCGCAGGTAGCTTTTTTATGCATGACCGGCTCAAAAGCAAACCACCGATGCATGTTCATCGCTCATTTGACGCTCAGCGCGAAGTCGCGATCCTCTCCGCGGGAACGGGTGGCACGAGGCCACGGCACTGCCCTTAGGCAGCCATTGCTACAGTTTTATTGTTAGCGTTTAATTTTAAGTTAAGCCGTTTAAAGAGTTGCTCGGCTCTACTCGCTTATCATACCTCAAAATCCCCGTCGAAACCTTTACGCCCCCGTATGGATCTGTACGACCCTATTATTATACACGAAACCTTGCGAAAATGCAAGAGGGGAGCATAATTTTATTTTCTGCCCAAATCCGCAAGAGCCAAACTGCATATTTTCTGAAGAAAAATCGTTTACACAAAGAGGAATTTATGATACAATGATAGAAACAACAGCGGAAGGGGGAATTACGCGTGAGCATACGAATCTTATATGAAGACAAGCATCTTCTCGTGTGTGTGAAGCCCCGCGGAGTGCTTTCGCAGTCAGACAGTCACGGAAACGCCGCTATGCCCGAGCTTCTTTCCGCGCAATGCGGCGGCGTCTTTTTCCCCGTTCATCGGTTGGATCGGGAGGTTGCGGGCGTGATGGTCTATGCCCGAACGAAAGAAGCGGCGGCGAAGCTATCGCAGCTTGTGAGCGATCACGATCGGTTCGTCAAGCAATATCTTGCCGTAGTAGAGGGAACGCCCGAAGAGAAAAACGGCGTTTTTGAGGATCTTCTTTTTCACGACCGATTCAAAAACAAGACCTACGTGGTAGACCGTATGCGCGGCGGCGTGAAGGCGGCGAAGCTATCCTACGAGGTGCTTTTTGAGAAGGAAGGGAGGAGCCTTGTTCGCGTTCGTCTGTACACGGGGCGCACCCATCAGATCCGCGTGCAGTTCGCCTCTCGCGGACTTCCTCTTGCGGGGGACCGTCGGTACGGTGCCGCAAGTGACGGCGCGATCGCGCTGTTTTCCGAGACACTCTCCTTCCCCCATCCCATTACCCGGGAAATGATAACCGCATTCTCTTCGCCCGACAAGGAGGGGCATTGGCTTGACTTTGATATTGAAGATCGCACGGAATGAGCCGTGCGATTTTTTTGCAATTCCGCGGCTTGTCCCTTGACTATTTTCCCGTTTTGTGGTAAAAGTAATATAGAGTATATTCAGAATGGAAATCAAAATGGGAAGATATAAAAGATTGTTTTCAAATACGGCGATCTTAGCCCTTGGCACCTTCGCCTCCAAGTTCCTCGTGTTCTTTATGATGCCGATCTATACGCGGTATCTGTTGCCCGGGGAATACAGTACGGCAGATCTGATCTCGCAGACGGCAAATCTGCTTATGCCCCTCGCCTGTGCGGGGATCAGCCACGGCATTTTCCGCTTTGCTCTGGATGACGCCGAGGATAAAAAAGCGGTGTTCTCGTCGGGGCTTGCGGTGGTGCTTGCCGTTTCGGTTGTTTTCGGTCTGCTGTCGCCGCTGATTGGCTTGTTCCATGTCCTTGACGGCTACGTTTGGCTGATCGTGTTTTACGTGATCATGGCGAATCTCCACGCCGCAGTGGCGCAATATATTCGGGCGAAGGGAAATACCGTTCTGTTTTCCTTGGGTGGCATTATAGGAACGGCGCTTACCATTGGCTTTAATATCCTGTTCCTTATGGGACTGCAGATGGGCGTGATCGGCTACGTTCTTTCGGTGGTGCTGGGCGATCTTATCGTAACCGTTCTTCTGTTTTGCGTCGCCCGTCTGTGGCGCGACGTGGTACCTCGTTCGGTCAGCCGCGGCAAGATCCGTGATATGCTGAAATACAGCGTCCCTATGATCCCCACCACCATCTTTTGGTGGATCACCAGCGTATCCGACAGGTATCTTGTCATCGCTATGAAGGGAGACGAGGTCAACGGTCTTTACGCCGCAGCGTATAAGGTTCCGACGCTCTTGACGCTGGTCTGCTCGGTGTTTATTGACGCGTGGCAGTTCTCGGCGGTTGCCGAGAGCGACGAAAAGGAACGCGCCGATTTCTTCGCGAAGGTTTTTGCGGGCTTTCAGGGGATCATTTTTATGGCGACCTCGGCTCTCGTTCTGTTCTCCAAGATCGCTACGAGGATCCTTTTGGCAGAGAACTATTACGATTCGTGGCAATATATTCCCGTGCTTTCCCTCGCTATGGCATTCTCGGCGCTGGTCACCTTTATGGCAAGCGTATATATGGTAGGGAAGAAGAGTATGAATTCCTTCTATACGGCGGCGGTCGGTGCTGTTACCAACATCGTCCTCAATATTTTGTTGATCCCTCGCTTTTCCGCTATGGGCGCGGCTATCGCTACCTTTGTCAGTTATTTTGCGGTTCTTATCATCCGCGCCATCGATTCCAGACGTTTTATCAAATTCCGCTTCGGCATTCCGCGACTGGCATTCAACACCCTTGCCGTTGGGGGACAGTGTGTGATCATGGTTCTGCAGATCCCGTATTGGATCCCGCTTCAGATCGTGCTTTTTGCGGCAGTTGTGCTTGTGAACGGAAAGCAGATCCTTGACGGCATCCTGCTTGCCTTGAGGAATTATCGGGGAAAAGCAAAAAAAGTATAAAAAAGTCAAAAAAATATTTAAAAAACTCTTGCATTTACCAAAGGTTTGTGGTATAATGCTCGTACTGTGTGTTTTTATGCACGAATCAAGAACAGTCCGCTGCGATGCTCTGCATGAATGTTCTTTTATGAAGGAGGGCCAAGAAAATGGATATGATCAAGGCTTTTACAAGTGAGCAGTTGAAGGAAAACGTTCCTGTGATCCGCGTTGGTGACACCGTTCGTGTTCACAACAAGATCAAGGAGGGTTCTCGTGAGAGAATTCAGATGTTTGAGGGTACCGTTATCGCTAAGCACGGCGGCGGCATCTCCGAGACCTTTACCGTAAGAAGAGTTTCCTACGGTGTAGGTGTTGAGAAGACCTTCCCCATCCATTCTCCCAACGTAGAGCAGGTCGACATCATCCGTGTCGGTAAGGTTAGACGCGCTAAGCTTTACTACATCCGCGATCGCGTAGGTAAGGCATCCAAGGTTAAGGAAAAGATCTAACCGATTTCCAAAGGATTCAAAGAGGTGTGAACACACCTCTTTTTCCTTGTGAAGGCAAAAGAGCAGGGATCTGACAAAAATCCCGCTCTTTTTTTGTTTTCTTTGTTTTTTCTAAATAAATTTCAAATAATACAAACTTTTTTCGTAAAACCTATGGACTTTTTCTTTAAAATATTATATAATACTTTTGTATGCAATGTGCATCGTTTGCCGTTTGGCAAACGGCGCAGAAAAAAGTGAACGGTATGCTCGACAGGGCTGAAGTGGCATACCGAACATTTTTGTGCAAGTTAGTTAAAATAATATCAATCAGGAGGTATTATCAATGAAAAAGAAATTGACGACAGTCGATTTCCGCGGCACCAAGGAACAGGAAGAGAAGCTTCTTGCTGTAATTGCCAAGTACGACGGTGTTCCCGGAAAGACCATGCCCATTCTTCAGGAGGCTCAGGAGATCTACGGTTATCTTCCCATCGAGGTTCAGAAGATCATCGCAGAAAAGACCGGCACTCCCCTTGAGGAGATCTACGGCATCGCGTCCTTCTACGCACAGTTCAAGCTCAATCCCAGCGGCGAGGTTGCTATTGCAGTATGCCTTGGAACCGCTTGCTACGTAAAGGGCTCCGGTGAGATCATCGAGGAGTTCTCCAAGCAGCTCGACCTTCCCGTTGGAAGCACCTCTCCCGACGGAAAGTATTCCATCGAGGCAACCCGTTGCATCGGTGCTTGCGGACTTGCTCCCGTGCTTACGGTAAACGGTGACGTTTACGGCAGACTTACCAAGGCAGACGTTGCCGGTATTCTTGCAAAGTATCAGTAATCTACCCTTGATTTATTCTTTGCGGCTTTCCGCATAATTTGGGAGAAAAGGTATGAAAATCAGAGAGATCAAGGATCTTCTTGACGCAAAGCTCCTGACCGGAGAGGGATCTCTGGAGAATGAGGTGGCATCGGCCTGCTGCAGCGATATGATGAGTGACGTTCTGGCTTATGTAAAGGATCAGGGCGTGCTGATCACGGGACTTGTCAATCCGCAGGTTATCCGTACGGCAAACATGATGGATATGGTCTGTATCGTTTTTGCAAGAGGAAAAGAGCCTACCGACGAAATGATCGAGCTGGCGAAGGAGTGCGGCATCGTCGTTATGTGCACCAAAAAGCGTGCCTTTGAGGCGAGCGGCATTCTGTACGTAGCCGGTCTTTCGAGAAATATTGGGGACTGATATGTCGGAAAATCTGAAATTCCATTTTGATATCGACGGCTCGGATTTTTCCAGCGCGGGCGCGGCATCGGTTATGGTGAAAAAGAAGCTGCGTCAGCTTTCATACGATCCCGAGATCATACGCAAGGTATCCATTGCCATGTATGAGGGCGAGATCAATATGGTGATCCACGCAAATGGCGGCACCGCAGACGTTGAGGTGTCCGATGACGAGATCATCATCGTTCTTCGCGACAAGGGACCCGGCATTCCCGACGTGGAGTTGGCAATGCAGGCGGGATATTCCACCGCTCACGACAACATTCGAAACCTCGGATTTGGCGCGGGCATGGGCTTCCCCAACATGAAAAAATATACGGATTATCTGCACGTTGATACTGTTGTGGGAGAGGGAACCACCGTTACCATGAAGGTCAAGCTGTGACCCTTTCTCTGTACTATTGAAGCGATCGAGGTATATACCATGGCGGTTTACAAACATTCGGTATCTCTGGATGTCGAGAAGTGTAAAGGCTGTACGGCTTGCCTGAAGCGTTGCCCGACCGAAGCGATACGTATTCATGACGGACATGCGGTGATCAGCCCGGTTCGATGCATTGACTGCGGTGAATGTATCAGGGTCTGCTCCTCCAAGGCGAAAAAAGCCACGCATGACAGCCTTTCGGTGCTGAACGACTACAAGTATACGGTCGCGCTTCCCGCGCCGTCCTTTTACGGACAGTTCGACAATCTGGATAACATCGGATACATCATTCGAGGTCTTCTCGATCTTGGCTTTGACGACGTGTTCGAGGTGGCTTGCGCCGCGGAGCTGGTAAGCGCCTATACGCGCAAGTATATTAACCGCGAGGACGTGAAAAAGCCCATCATCAGCTCTGCTTGTCCCGCGATAACCAGACTGATCAGTACCAACTACCCCTATCTTTGTGAAAATATTATGCCCATCCTTCCCCCGATTGACATTGCGGCTATGCTGGCAAGAGAAAAGGTGGCAAAGGAGCATCCCGAGCTTGCGCCCGAGGACGTTGGCATCATATTTATTTCCCCCTGTCCCGCTAAGGTCAGTTACATCAAGAACAACTTTGCGGGAGAGCGAAACTACATTTCCGCGACGGTTTCCGTCAGAGACGTGTATTTCGCGTTGCTTGACAAAATGAAGCGTTCCGAAAAGGAACCGGATGAAACCACCGAGGCGGGCATCGTCGGCATCGGATGGGCATCCACCGGAGGTGAATCCTCCGCGATCCTCAACGAACGGTATCTTGCCGCTGACGGCATCGAGAACTGCATTCGCGTTCTGGATCGGATCGACAGCGCAGATATTACCAATTTGGATTTCGTTGAGCTGAACGCTTGTAACGGCGGATGCGTTGGCGGCGCTATGACGGTAGCCAATCCGTATATTGCCCAAGCGCGGCTTCAAGGACTGAAGCGGTATCTGCCGGTTTCCCCCAACAGACCCGCAAGCGATTGGATCCCCAATAAATATTTCCATGAGAAAAAGGTGGAATACAATCCTTACGGCTCGCTGTCTTCCGACAGAAAGACGGCAATTCGTATGATGCACGATATTGAAGAGCTGACAAAGGCATTGCCCGGTCTTGACTGCGGTTCCTGCGGAGCGCCCACTTGTATGGCGTTTGCAGAGGACGTGGTGAAGGGCGAAACGAGCATCGACGAGTGTACCGTGATACTTAAACGAATTCTGAGAGAGCAGGGCTTGTATGAAGAGCTGCTTTCCTCGGGACGCTGTACTCTGGAATCTCTTACGAAAAAGGAGGACGGCACCAATGACGATTCGTGACGTGCGCGATACGCTTTCCGCCACCGTTATTTGCGGGAGCGACGAAAAAGCCTTTGACGGCGTTTACGTAGGCGATTTTCTCAGCCGAGCGATGAGCCACGTAGCGTGCGACAACCTTTGGATCACCATTATGTCCAACACCAACGTGGTCGCCGTTGCAACCTTGACGGAGCCTGCGGCAGTGATCCTTGCGGAGAACGTGGTTCTTCAGGAGGATGCGCGCAAGAATGCCGAGGAGAACGGAATTACGGTTCTTTCCTCGCCTCTTTCCGCGTATGAGATCTGCGCGCGGCTGTACCGTCTGGAGCAGGGAATATGAGTCGTTACCTTTGCGACCTTCACATTCATTCCTGCCTGTCCCCCTGTGGCGACGACGATATGACTCCCGGGAATATCGTAGGTATGGCGCTTCTCAACGGTCTGCAGATCGTAGCGCTTACCGATCACAATTCGGTCAAAAATTGCCCCGCCTTCTTTGCCCTGGCGAAGGCACACGGAATCATTCCTGTGGCAGGCGTAGAGCTTACCACGTCGGAGGATGTCCACGCGGTCTGCCTGTTCCGCACCCTTGAGGACGCGATGCACTTCGGCGAGTTTATCGAGAGCCGACGCGTCCGCATCAAAAATGAGTCGGAGATCTTCGGTAGACAGCTGATCGTCGATCAAAACGACGAGGTGTGCGGCGAGGAGCCCGATCTTCTGATCAACGCCGTCAACATTTCACTTGACGAGGCACATGAAGAGGTGACGGCGCGCGGCGGCGTTTGCTTTCCCGCTCATATCGACCGAAGCGCAAACGGTATTATCTCGATGCTGGGTGATTTTCCGCCCGAACCGAGCTTTACCGCCTTTGAGCTGAACGATATTGCGTCGCTCTCGGACAGTCTTGTGAAATTTCCGATCCTTACCGAACGCGGTCTGGTCCACGTGGCGTCCTCGGATGCCCACTATCTGACCGACATTTCGGAGGAGGGATTCCCGATCGAGATCGCGGATGAGCCTTATTCCTCACAGATCGTGAGGGACGGATTGATCGATTACTTGCTTGGTAAGGGAAGGAAGGTGTGAGTATGGATGAGCTTTCGCTTTACGTACTGGACATTACCATGAATTCCGTGCGGGCAGGTGCGACCCGAATCGAGATCGAGCTCATAGAGGAAGGCGATTGGCTGACCTTTACGGTGCGCGACAACGGTTGCGGTATGACGGAGGAACAGGTCGCAAGACTTTCCGACCCGTTCTTTACCACGAGAAAGACCCGCAAGGTAGGACTTGGTATTCCATTTTTGAAAATGCTCGCAGAAATGACGGGCGGATCCGTAAGGATCCAATCGGTACGCGAATCGGTCAGCGCCGAGCACGGTACCGAGACCTGTGCCACCTTTGGAAGGAATCATATCGATTTCATTCCGCTTGGTGATATGGTCGAAACGGTCAAGACCCTGATCCAGGGCTCTCCCGAAATTGATTTTGTCTATCGGCATAAGACCGAGGGTGGGGAGGTGTTCCTCTCCTGCTCAGAGATGAGAGCGGTTTTGGGGGATATTCCCCTGAACGAACCGGAGATACTAACGTGGATCGGTGAAAACCTCCGCGAGCAGTATGCCGAGGTTCAATAACATTGGTAAAAATTTTTTACATAAAAACGAAAGGATGATCACTATGAAGTCACTTGAAGAGTTGATGGCCATTAAGGCTAAAATGCAGGACAAGGTCGTTCTGCGTACTTCCAGCGGCGACGTTCGTATCGTAGTCGGTATGGCTACCTGCGGAATCGCGGCAGGCGCACGTCCCGTGCTCAATGCTTTTGTGGAAGGCGTTTCCGAGGCAGGACTTGGCGACAGCGTTATCGTTACCCAGACCGGTTGTATCGGTATCTGCCAGTACGAGCCCGTTGTCGAGGTCTACACCCCCGACGCTGAAAAGGTTACCTACGTAAAGATGACCGCTGAGCGCGCAAAGGAAGTTATCGAGAAGCACATCAAGGGCGGTAAGCCCGTTGCTGAGTACACCATTGGTGCGCTTAAGAAGTAATTAGGAGGAATAACAAATGATTCGTTCTCATGTACTTATCTGCGGCGGTACTGGTTGTACCTCGTCCGGCAGTGTAACGCTTCGCGACAAGCTCGCGGAAGAGCTGAAGGCAAAGGGTCTTGACGAAGAGATCAAGATCGTAATGACCGGTTGCTTCGGTCTTTGTGCTCTCGGCCCGATCATGATCGTGTATCCCGAAGGAACCTTCTACAGCAGAGTGACTGTGGATGACATTCCCGAGATCGTTGACGAGCACCTGATGAAGGGTCGTATCGTTGACCGTCTGGTTTACAACGACACCCATGGCGCTGAAGGTGAGGCAGAGGCTGAGGCCGCTTCCCTTAGCGAGACCATGTTCTACAAGAAGCAGCACCGTGTAGCGCTTCGTAACTGCGGTGTTATCAACCCCGAGAGCATCGAGGAGTATATCGCAATGGACGGTTACTTCGCTCTGCACAAGGTGCTGACCGAGATGACTCCCGACGGCGTTATCCAGACCATCCTTGACTCCGGTCTTCGCGGACGCGGAGGCGGCGGATTCCCCACGGGTCTGAAGTGGAAGTTCGCTTCCAACAACCGTGGCGAGGTAAAGAAGTATGTTGCTTGTAACGCGGACGAGGGTGACCCCGGTGCGTTCATGGACCGTTCTATCCTTGAGGGTGACCCCCACGCTCTGATCGAGGCTATGGCAATTGCCGCATATGCTATCGGTGCTGACGAGGGTTACGTATACGTTCGTGCCGAGTATCCCATCGCCGTTCACCGTCTTCAGGTCGCTATCGACCAGGCAAGAGAAGTGGGTCTGCTTGGCGACGACATCTTCGGAACCGGCTTCAAGTTCGATATGCAGATCCGTCTTGGTGCGGGCGCGTTCGTGTGCGGTGAGGAGACTGCGCTGATGACCTCTATTGAGGGTAACCGCGGTGAGCCCCGTCCCCGTCCTCCGTTCCCCGCAGTCAAGGGTCTGTTCGGTCAGCCTACCGTTCTTAACAACGTTGAGACCTACGCAAACATTCCTCAGATCATCCTGAAGGGCGCTGATTGGTTCGCCTCTATGGGTACCGAGAAGTCCAAGGGTACTAAGGTATTCGCGCTCGGCGGTAAGATCACCAATACCGGTCTTGTTGAGATCCCCATGGGTACTACCCTTCGTGAGGTGGTTGAGGAGATCGGTGGCGGTATTCCCAATGGAAAGAAGTTCAAGGCGGCTCAGACCGGTGGACCTTCCGGCGGATGTATCCCCGCTCATCTTATCGATACTCCCATCGACTATGACAACCTGCTCGCTATCGGCTCTATGATGGGCTCCGGCGGTCTGATCGTCATGGACGAGGACAACTGTATGGTTGATATCGCGAAGTTCTTCCTTGAGTTCACGGTAGACGAGTCCTGCGGTAAGTGTACGCCCTGCCGTGTAGGTACCAAGCGTCTTCTTGAGATCCTCGAAAAGATCATCTCCGGTAACGGTGAGCTTGAGGACCTTGACCGTATGGAAGAGCTCTGCAACTACATCAAGAGCGCATCTCTTTGCGGACTTGGTCAGACGGCTCCCAACCCCGTTATTTCCACGCTTCGTTACTTCAGAGATGAGTACATCGCTCACATCGTGGACAAGAAGTGTCCTGCAGGCGTCTGCAAGAAGCTTGTTCAGTTCAAGATCGATCCCGATAAGTGTATCGGATGCGGTAAGTGTGCAAAGAACTGTCCCGCAGATACCATCGTGAAGACCGATTATACTGCCCCCGGACATAAGTTGCCTTCCTACACCATCGAGCAGAGCAAGTGCGTGAAGTGCGGTGCTTGTATGGACGGATGTAAGTTCGGCGCAATTTCCAAAGGCTAAGAAAGGGGACTGCAAAAATGGCAACGATTAACGTAAAAATTAATGGCGTAGATTACGCCGTAGAAAACGGCTGTACTGTCCTTGAGGCAGCAAGAGCCGCAAAGATTGAAATTCCCACGCTTTGCTATCTGAAGGACATCAACGAGATCGGCGCTTGCCGTCTGTGCCTCGTTGAGGTATCCGAGGGTGGCAGACCCTACCGCATGGTAACCGCTTGCGTTTACCCCTGCACCGAGGGTATGTCTATCCTTACCAACACGCCCAAGATCAACAGCGCGAGAAAGATGAACCTTGAGCTCATCCTTTCCAACCACGACAAGAAGTGTCTGTCCTGCTCCCGCAGCACCACCTGCGAGCTTCAGAAGCTCTGCCACGATTACGGTGTTGAGGAGAGCCACTTCGTAGGCGAGATGAATCACTACGAGATCGACGCTTCCTCTCCCATCGTTCGCGATAACAATAAGTGCATCCTTTGCCGCCGTTGCGTAGCAGTTTGCTCCAAGGTGCAGGGAATCGGCGTTATCGGCGCGAACGACCGTGGATTCGATACCCACATCGCATCCGCATTTGAGACCTCCCTTGGCGAAAACGCTTGTATCAACTGCGGTCAGTGTATCGTAGCTTGTCCCACCGGCGCTCTTACCGAGAGAGACGATACCGATAAGGTTCTTGAGGCGATCGCAGATCCCTCCAAGAAGGTTTATATCTGCACCGCTCCCTCCGTTCGCGCACAGATCGGCGAGTGCTTCGGCTACGAGCCCGGTACCGACGTTGAGGGTAAGATGGTTGCGGCTATCAAGCGTCTTGGCTTCGACGGCGTATTCGATATGAACCTCACCGCTGACCTTACCATTATGGAGGAGGCAACCGAGTTCCTTGGCCGTGTCAAGAATGGTGGCGTTCTTCCCATGATCACCTCCTGCTCGCCCGGATGGATCAAGTTCTGCGAGCACTACTATCCCGAGATGACCGAGAACCTTTCTACCTGTAAGTCTCCTCAGCAGATGTTCGGTGCTGTTGTAAAGACCTACTTTGCAGAGAAGGAAGGCATCGATCCTAAGGATATCTTCTTCGTATCCGCTATCCCCTGTACCGCAAAGAAGTTTGAGGTAGGCCGTGACGGCGAGGCAGCTGCAGGCGTTCCCGATGTGGATGTAGCTATTACCACTCGCGAGCTTGGCAGAATGATCGAGAAGGCTGGCATCAAGTTCCGCGATCTTGATGACGAGGCATTTGACGATCCCTTCAGCATCGGCTCCGGCGCAGGTGCGATCTTCGGTGCAACCGGTGGTGTTATGGAAGCAGCCCTTCGTACTGCTGTTGAGACATTAACAGGCGAAGAACTTGCATCCCTCGACTTCACAGAAGTTCGTGGAACACAGGGCATCAAAGAAGCTTCCTACTCTGTAGCAGGCTTAGACGTAAAAGTTGCAGTAGCATCCGGCCTTAACAATGCAAAAGCATTATTAGAAAAAGTAAAATCCGGCGAAGCAAACTACCACTTCATCGAGATCATGGGATGTCCAGGCGGTTGTGTAAACGGCGGCGGACAGCCACAGGTATCCGCAGACGTCCGCAACTTCGTTGACGTGAAAGCACTCCGTGCGAAAGCATTATATGACAATGATGCTTCTCAGGCTGTTCGTAAATCTCACGACAACCCAGCAGTGAAGAAATTATACGAAGAGTTCTTA
>JBGVFO010000028.1:0-2396 GCA_045121195.1 Eubacteriales bacterium | reverse complement strand
AAGCTCACGCCCAACAGCGGCAAGAGTGAGGATATAATAGTCATCGTCGTTCTGCTTTTCGGGGATGAACTCCTTGTGTCCTTCTCCGATGATATAATACCGTCCGTTGTAGACAAGCATATTGCTTGTGAACGTCGGCTCTGTGTCATAGGCTTTCACGCTTGTGCGGAAACAAGAGTATGCCGTTTTGATGTTCCCATAGCCGTGGTCGATGCCGATCACGATGGGCGTCCCGGATTGATTTTTGTTTACGTTCATAATGATTTCTCCTTTGAATTTGATTTTCAGTGGGCGAAATTCGCCCGATGATTTGTTACGGATAACCAAGTGGTCAAAACGGTGCTGTTGACAAACACCCCAATTTTCACGCCAAGTTCACAACTCTATGGTATAATAAGAAAAACGGGTGAGGTGTGAAAATATGATGGATCGTGAACACGGAGCACAGCAGAAAATGCTTTGCGTAACAATGGAATCCTTGATGCCGGAGAAGCATTTTCTGCGGGATTTGGATCGCTTGGTAGATTTCAGCTTTGTCTATGAGAAGGTCGCATCTCTGTATTCCAATACCGGTCGTCGTTCCGTAGATCCCGTCGTGATCGTAAAAATGATGTTGTTGGGTTACCTGTACGGAATCGACTCAGAGCGCCGTTTGGAGCAGGAGGTACAGGTAAATATCGCGTATCGTTGGTTCTTGGGGATCAATCTCGATGAACCCGTACCCGATCATTCCACCTTTTCTCAGCTTCGCCGCCGTAAATTCAACGGCACAACACTGTTTGAGGACGTTTTTGAGCAGGTTGTTCGCCTCTGCATCGAGAAGGGACTTATTACCGGCAAACTTCTTCTCACCGATTCCACCCATGTCCGAGCTAACGCAAGAAACGATCTGTACGAAACTATTACTGTCGCAGACGAGCCGAGCGCCTATATCAAACGATTGAATGAACAAGCAATCGCGGACGGTCTGCTCGAGGCAGATTACGCAGATCATGTAAAGCCTAAAACCAAGGAGCTCAAACAAAGCAAGACCGATCCTGAAAGCGGTTATATGCACCGTCCCGGTAAGCCCAACGGTTTCCATTATTTGAGTCACCAGACTTGTGATAGTGAGCACGGCTTGATCACCGATGTTTTTGTCACGCCCGGAAACATCAACGACCGTTCCGTTCATTCCGAAAGGATCAAAACACAGATCGACAAATATGGCTTTAAAACAGAAGCGGTCTGCGCCGACAAGGGGTACGATAGTTCGGAGATTCACGCCGATATGCTTGAACGCGGAATTCAGACATATATTCCTCGTCAAACGGTTAACACCGATGAAACTCGTTTTCAGCCATCTGACTATCAATACGACGAAGAAAACGATTCGTATCGTTGTCCTGCAGGGAAAACTCTGCCATACAAATATTTTGACCATAGAAATGGTGGAAAGGTCTATTACAGCAGAGACAATGAATGTTGTAATTGCCCGTACAGAGATAAATGCTTCAGCGGGAAATCCAAGCGCAAATTGATATTACGAAAACAGACGCAGTCTGCGTATGAGAGTCAATGTGAGAAAAATGATACGCCGGAATACCATGCAGCCATGAGACTTCGGCAAATTTGGTGCGAAGGCAATTTCTCGCATCAAAAGGCAAACCACAACTTAAAACGCGTGCGGACGCGGGGCTTGGGCAAGGCATTTATGCATTGCCTTCTTTCCGCGACCGCATTAAATCTAAAGCGCATGGTGAAGTTGCTCACAGGGCATCCACAACCGCGAAAAATACGGCTTTTTACAGGCAGATACGTTCAAAATACGTGTCTGCTTTTATTTTTTCGGTGTTTGTCAACAGCACCAAAACGACCACTTACCTATCCGTAACGCCTTGGCGATAGGCTTTCTGTCTGCAAGCGTTTGAACAGTATATTCCGTCCGATCTTTTAGGCGTAAACACCTTGCCGCACACCTTACAAACGCGGTCTTGGCGAGCTTCACGCCGTTTCTGCGACAATTCTTTTTGATATCCGTGATTGCCGCACAGACCGTAAAGGCAATACTTCTTTGTTTCGATGTTCGTATAAAACTCTCTGCCACACCCCTTGCAGATGATCTTTCTGACAGGGTGATACGGGAGTTTGCCCGACATCTTTTCCTCATACCGCTTTTTCAGATATTCTTGATTTTCGTATTCCCATTTGCTGTTCCACATGGTGCATTCTCCTTTCATAGTTTAATTGTTAAATAAGATTTTGAAATTGTGGGGGCAGTATTCATATTTGCTATCTTGATTTCTTTCCGCATATATGGTATAATAGAATGAAAACTTCTGCGAAAGGAGGCTGACGATGAAGAACATTCGGTATATGATCCACACACTCTCTGCGAAAGCAATTATGAGCTTTTC
>JBGVFO010000027.1:0-6728 GCA_045121195.1 Eubacteriales bacterium | reverse complement strand
GGACATTAGCCCGTCCCTTCCCAAAAACGGTAACGTGTGAGATATGAAAAAGGTACACCGATAGCATTCTGCTTACGCGGAGCGCTATCGGTGTTTTATCGTTCCGGAGCAAAGCGATGCTTTGCTTATTTTTTTATCCCAACTGCGTGATCACAAGATGCGCGGAAACGGGGCGTGTGCCGCCTGCAAGAGGCGTGACGGTCAGCGCCGTCGCGTTTGAGGCGGGATTGCGTACGGTGAGGACCGAGTTCGCCGCCGCGGTCGTGACGATAGCCATTCCCACGATCTGCGACGTCCCCGTGGCGCGTCCCGCGACGGTATATGCCAGATCCTGACCGTTCAGGGTCAGGAGAAGCTGTCCCGCCTCGGTGACACTGACCTGGAACAGGATCTGATAGGTGCCGATGGCACTGAGAAGGAAGGAGGACGAATCGAGGCGTCCGATATTGGTGTTGGCGATGGGACCGTTCTGAGGAAAGCTGACGTCGGTGCCGGGGGCAACCGTCGCTTCGTTGTCAGAGGGCATCAGGGCATAAAAATCGGCGTAGCTCAACACGCCGCCGGGAAGACCCTGAGGACCCTCGGGGCCTTGCGCGCCCGCTTCACCCGCAGGACCCTGCGGTCCGGTGGGACCGATCTCACCACGGGGACCTTGAGGACCCGTAGGACCTTGGGGACCTGCAGGACCTGTAGTGCCGACGGGACCCTCGGGTCCCTGCGCCCCTGCCTCACCGCGAGGACCTTGGGGACCGACGGGACCCTGGGGCCCCACGGGGCCTTGCGCGCCCGTCTCACCGCGAGGACCTTGAGGACCGATGGGACCCTGCTGACCCTGCACGCCTGCGGCGCCCTGCGGACCCTCGGGACCCTGAAGTCCCTGAGGACCCTGAGGACCTCTCGGTCCCTCGGGACCCTGAGGACCCATAGGACCCTCGGGGCCGGGTGGGCATACTACGCACGGATCTCTATCTTGCTCATCACAGCCATTCGGGCAGCAATTGCAACAGCGATTGTTGGTACTTCGCATAAACGAATTTTGTTTTATCATAGATTTACCTCCTCTTTGAATTTGGTGAAGCACCATTACGAGTATATGTCGTTTTTTGACGAATCGGTACTGCAAAAGACGCGCGGCGTTCCTCGGGCGTATACCCATGGGGAAAACGGCCAACACTAACCACGATAAACACAGGAGGATATAGAATGGAATCGATCTGGGAGAAGGGAACCGCGCGGAGGCGGTTCGGAGGGGTGAGAGGAAATATGCGCACCGACGTGTTGATCGTAGGAGGCGGCATTGCAGGGATCCTGTGCGCCTATCAGCTGAAAAACGCAGGCGTGGATTGCGTGCTGGCGGAGGCAGGGGAGATCTGCGGCGGCGTTACGGGAAACACTACGGCGAAGATCACCTTACAGCACGGCTTGCTTTACGATAGTATGATTCGCCGCTTTGGCGAGAGCAAGGCGCGTCTTTACGCGGAGGCACAGGAAAAAGCCTGTAGGGAATACGCCAGACTTTGCCGTACCGTGGATTGTGACTGTGAGGCAAGAGATTCCTACGTGTATTCCCTGAGCGACCGAAAACAGATAGAAAAAGAGGTCGCCGCTCTCTGCCGTATCGGCGTACGCGCCGAGCTTTCGGATGCCCGTGAGCTTCCGTTTTCGGTGGCGGGCGCGGTGCGCGTCAAGGATCAGGCGCAGTTTCACCCGCTTAAATTCCTCTATCATATCGCTAGGGATCTTCCTATCTATGAGCATACCAAGATCGTGGAGCTGATGCCTCATAAGGCGCGCACGGATCACGGTGATATTTCATATAACAAGCTGATCGTCGCCACCCATTTCCCCATTCTCAATAAGCACGGACTCTACCCCTTGAAGCTTTACCAGCACCGTTCCTACGTGCTTGCGCTGAAGGGGGCGCAGAGGATAGAAGGAATGTACGTGGACCAATCGGACACGGGTCTGTCCTTCCGAAGCTACGGCGATCTGTTGCTCCTCGGTGGAGGAGGGCATCGCACGGGCAAGAGGGGCGGTTGTTGGCAGGAGCTTGAGGACTTTGCGAAAAGGCACTACAAAAACGCCGAGACCGTGGGCAGGTGGGCGACGCAGGACTGTATGACGCTGGACGGGATCCCCTATATCGGGCAATACGCCACATCGACTCCCAACGTATTCGTGGCAACGGGATTTCACAAATGGGGAATGACAAACGCAATGGTTGCCTCCCATATTCTCTGCGACCTCGTCAGAGGGAAGGAGAATCCTTATGCTACCGTTTTTGATCCCTCTCGCACCCTCCTGCGCCCTCAGCTTGCCGTCAATGCTTTTGAAAGTGTGATCGGGCTTCTGACGCCAACCGCACCTCGCTGTCCCCACCTTGGCTGCGCCCTCAAATATAATCGCGCCGAGCATAGCTGGGACTGCCCCTGTCACGGCTCTCGCTTTACCGAGCAGGGGGAGCTTCTTGACAATCCCGCGACGGACGATCACCCCACCGTCCGATAAAAACGCCTCCGAAGGGCAATCGCCCTTCGGAGGCTGTTCTTTTTTGATTTCCTTTTTTTACCGTCAAGCAAGTCGACCGTTTTTGACAAAAGGGTTGCTTTTTCGGGCAAGTCGTGATACAATGGAAGCCGTATGAGGGTGCGGTCACTTCCCGTATTCCACCGTCATACCTATATTCATAGAGCTTGAAATTTTCATAAAAAGCTGGTTAAGGAGAGTAGTATGCTGGATCAATTCTTTACCTGGTATAACGGATTGACCGACGGTCTTTGGGGCTCGCTCCTCTTGTTCGCTGTCGGTGTTTTGCTACTGATCAAGGGCGGCGACTGGTTCGTGGACGGCGCGGTGGGTATCGCAAAGCGCTTCCGCGTTCCCGAGATCATCATCGGTGCCACGGTGGTGTCCATCGGCACGACCCTGCCCGAGGTCATGGTTTCCGTGACCGCCGCCGTCAATCAGAACGGCGCCATTGCGTACGGCAACGCCATCGGCTCTATCATCTGTAACACCGCCTTGGTCGCGGCACTTACGATCGCCATCCGTCCCGCACCGATCAACAAAAAAGCAGTCGTCACCCCCGTGATCTTCTTCTTTATTTCGGCGGCGATCTATATGGTCGCGGCGTACGTCTTCGGTCGCTTTGACAGATGGCTGGGTATCGTGATGCTGGTCGTGTTTGCTATCTATATGACGATGACCATCTACCGCGGCTTCAAGAATCCCGTGGAGGAGCAGCACGAGGAGCAGGAGGAAGCCAAGGGCGGCTCGCTGATCAAGGACGTTGTCGTTCTTATCGCCAGCGCGGCGCTGATCGCTATCGGCGCGGATATGCTGGAGGGCTCCTCCGTTTCCCTCGCGACCCTTGCGGGAATCCCCACGGAGGTCATCGGTGTCACGGTGGTCGCACTGTGTACCTCTCTCCCCGAGCTGGTCACCGCCGTTACCGCCCTTGTGAAGGGCCACGGCGCGCTGTCCCTGGGTAATATTATCGGTGCCAATATCTTCAATCTGGTGCTGGTATCCGGCGCGGCGGTAACCCTGTCTCCCTTCGTCGTTCCCGAGGGAAGCACCCTGTTTGGCTATAACACCTCGCTCCTCGTCGAGCTTCCGTTGGTGATCGTTGTGATGGCACTTATGACCTTGCCCACCCTGATCAAGGGAAAGCTCCGCCGCTGGCAGGGAATTACGCTTCTCGGCATCTACGCGGCGTTTGTGGCGCTGCAGGTGCTGATCGCCCTGAAGGTCGTCTGATCTCGGCTTACCTACATACGAATATAAGAAAGCTTGAGGGCTGACGGAATAACCGTCAGCCCTCAAAATTTGCGTCGGAGGAAGCAAAGAAAAGGGCTTACGGCTGCATCACCTTAATAAAGCGGAACATCTCATCAGGTCCTTCATCGGGGTCACGTTCGTCTGCATCGGGCTTCGGATGGTCCGGCTGAAAATATTCACACCAAAACTGATCGATTTGAAAAACGCACTTGTTCACGTAAAAATGAATATTACGCTTTTCAAAATAGGGGGTACAGGTTTCCCATACCTTGGTTTCGGGATGCAGAGCCTCAACCGCTTGCCACGCGCCGTAGCCAATGCCTTTACTGTGCGCTTCGGGCAGTACAAAGAGAATATCTAAATGGTTATGATGCGTTTCCTTGTCAATCGTGAGGATCAAGCCACCAACCTTCTCACCGTCAAGCATAATTCGGTAGGTTTCGCTTTTTGAATTGTCGATGGACTTCTCAATAGTTGCGCGAGAGATAATTTCGCCATCATTGTCAATATGGTCGTCGCGTTCACCAAACTCCATCATCGCGCCATATTTGAACGCCCATTGATTGTCAAGGATAAATTGCTCACGGTCATCTGCTGTGAGGGGAACGAGAGAAACTTTCGTGTTTTTCATAATTACCTCCAAAATAAAAAATAGAGCCTCGGCTATTGCTAAACAATAACCCAAGCTCACTTGGACACCTAATCCGGCATTACGGTACTACGGTACACAGCCTCCGGTGACAAATATTCAACGCGATTATTGTACCATAAATACGGGTGAATGTCAAGCAAACGATTGAATTATTCATAAAAACATGATATAATAATCTCACCGATAAATAAGAATTTGCATGTGAGATAAATGGAGGCTCTTGTGAGGAAAATAAAAGGCTACCTCTCGCTTTTTTTGACAATGCTGAAAATAGGGTTATTCACCTTTGGTGGTGGATATGCCATGATCGCTCTGCTTGAAAATGAGTTTGTAGAAAAAAAAGAAATGGCTTGAAAAAGATGAGTTTTTGGATGTTGCGGCAATTGCCGAATCTACGCCCGGTCCTATTGCCATCAATGCGGCAACTTACATAGGATACAAAAATTCTGGAGTGATCGGCTCAATGATTGCTACGCTTGGCATTTGTATTCCGTCCTTTGTTATCATCTACGCTATATCACTGTTTTTTGATGCATTTCTTTCGTTGACGTTGGTTGCATACGCTTTCAAGGGTATTCAGATATGCGTGGTGTATTTGATTCTCACAGCAGGGCTGAAGATGCTGAAGCAGATGAAG
This sequence comes from Eubacteriales bacterium, assembly GCA_045121195.1. Classification (GTDB taxonomy): domain Bacteria; phylum Bacillota; class Clostridia; order Oscillospirales; family CAG-272; genus RGIG8775. Next base: position 1,659 of record JBGVFO010000027.1, on the reverse strand, counting down.
AAAACCGTATTTAACATGATCATTATTTTGGTAACACTTGTTTGTATGGTCGTGTTTTCATTGTTCGCGGTGAAGTTTTCAACGATATTTTACATACTGATCAGTGGAATCTGCGGTGTAGTGGTATATCTTATCGGCAAAGTCAGGAGGGAGAAAAAACATGATCTATCTTGAATTGTTCTTAACCTTCCTTCAAATCGGTGCATTCTCCTTTGGTGGTGGATACGGAATGATATCGTTAATCAGAGAAAAGGTCTTGATGTACGGTTGGCTTACCGAGGAAGAAATGCTCAATATGATTGCCGTAGCTGAATCCACTCCCGGACCGATCGCGGTTAATATGGCAACCTTCATTGGCTCGTCGCAAGGCGGTTTTTTCGGAGCACTTCTTGCTACACTTGGTGTGGTATTGCCATCATTTTTTATCATTCTCATCATCGCAGCGCTGATACGAAACTTATTGAAATATGCGGGGGTAAAGGCGTTCCTAGGAGGCATCCGTCCGTGCATCATTGGCTTGATACTCGCAACGGCAATCACGATGTTTATGAGTACGGCAATCGGCTTCAGTTGTATAGGAGATACACTCGCCATAGATTTTAATGGCATTATTATATTCGCCATATTGATAGTAATCACCATCGTAGCAAGGCTTATGCTGAAGAAAAAGCCGTCTCCGATACTGATGATACTCATATCGGCAGGACTTGGAATGCTTATGTATTCAATATAAGGTTAACCTTCGAATTCCAATTTGTCGGGATGATAAAAGCGAGGGCTGACGGTTATTCCGTCAGCCCTCAAATTTTGCAGTAGACAAATCAAACTCGGTTCAGTCTTGTTGCAAAAAAGAAACCACGTAATTGGCGTATTCCTCGCCAAGCGGAAGCTCGTAATTTACGTTCAGTGCTTTGCGAATCGCCTTTACCTCTTGCTTTGTTATGGGATTGAAGCCGACTTTTTCAACGTCGTCCCAGAAAATGCCGATTCCGCGCTTTTGCCATGAAGGCAATTTGTCAAAGTTGATTCCGCGTGAGAAAAGCAGTTCGTTTTTGAAGGACACGCTTTTTCCCTCAAGCATTTCGGTGGCATCCTTCACACTCATGCCTTCTTTTCGAAGCATCCAATAGCAATGTGCGTTCAAAGCGTTTCTGTGCGCGTCCTCCTGCCTCCACAGGAAATAATCCTTAACACGTTCGATGTTGGGGAGGGGAATCAAGCGGCAGTCCAGCGCAGCAACCTGCCCAAGCTGAAGAGAGAAAGCCGCGCTCGCCGTTCCCGCAAGAATCGAGTTAAACTTTCGCACCTTTCTTCCGAAGGTGTCCTCGTCGGTGTGAAACAACAAAGAAATTTCATCGCTCTCGGTAAACCCGTATTTCTTGTGGTCTTTGCAACCATGATCTATACAATGCATAAGATCAAAAAAGAAAATCCCATTGATGCGCTGAAAAATGAAAACATTTAACAACAAGGGTGTCGCACTCACGCGACACCCATTCTTTTTGCCTTTATTATAACTTTAGTTTTTTTCTTAAATTTCGTCTTACTCTGTTGATATGTCGTTCGAAGTCTCCGTTTTGGATAAGCCTTGCGATGACATACTGTTCAAAAGTTGGAACGGTACACGAATAGAATCCAAGGCGTTCATCAAAGACTGAT
>JBGVFO010000026.1:0-6469 GCA_045121195.1 Eubacteriales bacterium | reverse complement strand
AGGTCAGGGGTTCGAGTCCCCTTCGGGTCGCCACGATTTCGGCAGATAAAAGAGGCCGAATAAGCCTCGATAGCTCAGTTGGTAGAGCATGTGACTGAAAATCACAGTGTCGTTGGTTCAATTCCGACTCGAGGCACCATACGCGGATTTAGCTCATTTGGTAGAGCGCGACCTTGCCAAGGTCGAGGTGGCGGGTTCGAGCCCCGTAATCCGCTCCAAAGAAACGGGCACGAAAATGAAAGATTCTCGTGTCCGTAATTTTTTGAAAGAGAATAGAGAACGGTGCCATGGCCAAGCGGTAAGGCAAAGGTCTGCAACACCTCTATCCCCGGTTCGATTCCGGGTGGCGCCTCCAGAAAAACTCCAACTTGTTTACAAGTTGGAGTTTTTCGGTTATATTCGCCTGCGGCGAGTGATATTGCTTCGTAGTTATATTCGGCTGCGGCGAGTGATATTGCTTCGCAGTTATATTCGGCTTACGCCGAGTGATATTCGCTTCGCGAGTTAAAATGGCGAATATAATATCACTGAAGCCGAAGGCTTCAATATCACTTTTGCGAAGCAAAAATATCACGCTGACACCGTCAGCATATCACTAAAAACTTAAAACACTATCTTCCCCTTGCACCCATCCCCAAAGTATGCTATAATAAACTCGGAAAGGCGGTGGAGGTATGAAAAAACAAATTTCTGTTCTTCTTTTATTTGCTATTTGCGTACTATTGTTTTCTTCGTGTAGCAAAATGATCGTATGCAACAGTATAGATACGTCATTCCTCAATATTGCGGAGAAAGACGGAGAAATGTATATTCAATCTCAGTTTGATGACGTATATTCGATAGATCTTGAAAATAAAAAATATGTTTTGGTAGACGATAGTGATACGAGATTTTCTTGGTTTGAAGAAGATCCCCCCAATGCTTTCAAGATCTGGTTCCATCAAGGTGGAGCATACCAATATACCATTCCCGAAGGATACGAAGGCGTGACTTCGTATGTTGAAGGATGTGAGTTAGAAAACGATAGCTCGGTCGTAGATGCTTGTGGATACGAAAAAGATGGTCTTTTGGTTGGCTTCGTGCAGGTTTATGCAGATATGCGTACTGTTTATGCAAATTACGCTATTGAGGAAATTGACCATAGTTTGATGTTCACTTATAATGTTGAAAATGACGAATTTACCGTGGTACATAGACTAGAAGGGGTTGTAGTTGTTGCTGTATATGAGGATACTATCATTTATTGGAAGGATAAGGCATACTATAAATACGATCTCAAATCACAGTCGGAAATATATTTGATTGAGGATAAAGCGTATGACGCAGGCTTTAGCCAGCTTTCTTCCTCGGGAGTCTATTTCAATTCTGAATTTTGTATCATACATATGACCAAAGGTAAAACCAAAGATAATGTCAACTATATGTATGTTTATAATTGGTCAAATGGCGATTTCTTTGAATTAACACAAGGATAATCAGCGGCATCTTTTTTGTCAACACGACTCAAAACGAAAAAGCACCCCACCGGGGTGCTTTTTCGTTTTGGACGTGCTACGCACGCATCGTCCCGCGCTCCCGCCGCGCGAAGCGCAAGGGAACCGGTTCGAATTCGCCGCCCGAAGAGCGGGGAGCTTGCTCTCCAGGCGCAGGGCGTGCGAATCCTCACCGAAGGCGAGATACCGGGTATACGGCAAAAACGCACCCCGATCGGGGTGCGTTTCGTTTTGGGGATTTTAAACCGATAGCGCCGAGGGAAAGGGAATCGTGAGGCGACGAATCGTGGCTATGTGACCGGCGCGGTACGTTGCTTTGACTTATTTATATCTTTTCGGATCGTTCGTTTCCCCGAGCAGATAATCAATGCTCGTATTATAAAACCGAGCAAGCTTGATAAGGATCGTAGTAGGGATGTCATTTTCGCCTGTTTCATATTTAGAGTATCCTGTTTGTGACATTCCAAGCAGTTTGGCGATTTGCGTTTGGTTCATATCTTTATCTTCTCTTAAATCTCTTAATCGCTTATACATACATGTTCACCCCAAAATATTATTTCTATAAACATTATAAAATAATCTGTTTTAGGGTATTGACTTTTAACCTGAAACGGGCTATAATGAGGCGAAAGGATTTAAATACTGGATCTATTATTGATTCACGATATTGATTTTTATGGTAAGGAGATAAAACCTGTGCTTTCTATTTCATTGTTATTATCGGCTATTTTTTCTCTCATTGTTTGCGCCAAGCTGGCTGATGAAAAAGGTCGCAGTGTTGGCGGATGGATCGTTGGGGCATTTTTTCTGGAATGGATTGCCGTTATTATTTTATGTTGCCTGTCTGATTTGTCTTATTCCGCAACGCCAAAGAAATCTATTTGCGATGTACCCCTGCCTCAAACACCCAAGATTCCTCGCGTAGGAAAATATAAGTGCGATCATTGTGGGGAGATCATCGACACGATACAGTGTCCGTGGTGCGGTCACAGAAGAGAAGAAAAGTAAATAATATTTGATAAAACGAAAAGAAGCACCCCCTCGGGGGTGCTTCTTTGCTTGTTATTCTGCGAGTTTATTCTTTTTTACGACACCGATAATTCTGACGATCATGGGTGCAAGCGCGGAGTTGAGCACAAATTCAATAACGAAGTTGATGCCCAGAATGAGAACGAAAACAAAGTAGATCATATCTCCTGCCGCGAAGCCCGCAGCAATGTCGTAAAAAACGGTGAGAAGAAAGGCGAGAAAAATACCTGTATTTACAATCGGACAAAGAATAGCGGCTACGATAATTGCCAGGCGTTCCTTCCCGACCTTATCGATCGCCTTGTATGTGATTCCCGAAACAAAACCGGCAAGAGTGGTTTTCGCGATGCATACCACGAAGGTGATGACGGGATGGAGCTGGAGCATAGCCGTGGAAAGTGCGCCGGCTTGACCGCCAACGACTGAAATGAATACGACAAAGCCCATTACCGCGCCAAGCAGAGCGCCGATGTAGGGGCCGTAGAGAACGGATCCAACCACGATGGGAACAAGCGCTAACGTAAAGCTGACAACGGGATTGAATTGCCCGATGACGATGGAGAGCGCCTGGAGAACCGCAACGAGAGCAATGAGAATGGCGATTGACACCAGCTTGCGGATCTTTTGAGTGTTTGTTGTTTGCATAAATCCTCCTTGCTGTCGTCCGCTTTCGCGGTACAACGCATAAAAATTTATATTATCTCCCGAGGGAGTAATACACAACGAATATTTAATTGTTTTTTTGATACAGAAAGGCAAGACCCTTGAGCACGAGATGCTCGTCGAGGGTCATCGTATGCTTGCAGTAGGGAAGAATGGCAGAAGCCAAGCCGCCCGTAACGTAGACGGGGAGGGCGTTTCCGACCTCCTCGTTGATGCGGTCTATCATACCGTCCACCATACAGGCGTTTCCGAAGATAACGCCCGACTTCATACAGTCCACGGTGTTTTTGGCAATGACGGAGGCGGGAGCGCTTAGCTCTACCTTGGGGAGCTGTGCCGTTTCCTCCGCAAGCGCGTTCAGTCCCATCAGAACGCCGGGTGCAATGGAAGCGCCGACAAACGCGCCTTTTTCATTCATAACGATCATTTTGGTGGCGGTACCGATGTCCACGATCAGCGCGGGGGAACCGTATTGCTTCTGTACCGCAACGCAAGCGCAGATCAGGTCGGCGCCAACGGAGGAGGGGACATCACAGTGAATGCTGATCCCCGTCTTGATTCCGGGACCCACCATAAGCGCGTCAACACCGAACAGGATCTTGATCGCCTTTTTCATCACGGTGTTGAGCGGAGGAACTACCGAGGAAACAATGGCACCTTGAATTTCGGACGCATCAATCTTGTGCAACCGAAGAATATTTACCAGACTGATGGCATACTCGTCTTCGGTTTTCGCCGTGTCTGTAGAGATGCGGGAAACGAATGCAGGGGCATCCGTCACAAAGCCGCCTACGGAAATATTGGAGTTGCCGATGTCAATGGTCAGTATCAAGGTATCACCGCCCTTTTGTTTCAATAGCATTTTTATTATATCCTTCTTCCTCTGCTTTGTCAAGTGCGCGAGGGTATAAAAATTACCGGTCTGTGGGTTGATTTTTCGTTTCGGTTGTGCTATACTCATACGGTATGGAGGTGATATTATGAAGCTTGGAAACGTAATGATTTTTGGTGATAGCTATTCTACCTACCGATATTATATTCCCGAGGACTATCCGACCTTTTATGCGGACGAGCCCTTTAAGCCCACCGACGTCAACAGGGTAGAGCAGACCTGGTGGCATCAGCTGTTCACCTACGCAGGCGCCAATCTGATACAGAACAATAGCTGGTCGGGATCTACCATTTGCTATACGGGCTACGGCGGTGCCAACTGCTCAAGGACGTCCTCCTTTATTTGTCGGCTTCGCAAGCTGAAGGATGAGGGCTTTTTCGAGAGCAATCCCATCGACTCAGTCTTCGTGTTCGGAGGGACCAACGATAGCTGGTGCGGCGCTCCCACAGGCGAGCCGAAATACGGGGACTGGGAGGAGTCGGATCTCTTTTTCTCTCTGCCTGCGGCATCCTGCTTCTTGAGTGAGCTGAAGGAGGCGTTGCCCGAGGCAAAGATCGTAGTGATCATCAATACCAATCTGAAGAAGGCGCTTGCCGAGGTATTTAAGGAGTCCTGCACGAGGCTTGGGCTCACCTTTGTGGAGCTTCAGGACATCGATAAGACGAGCGGACATCCAACCGTTCTCGGTATGTCGCAGATCGCGCAGCAAATTAAAGAGACAATAGGCGTTGAGCCGAAGGAGTAAACGATGTCGGTTGAAAAAGCAAGAAAGCATCTGGAAACCGTAGGTCTCGGCGAACGACTTACCGTTCATCCCGTGGAATGTGATACGGTGGAGCACGCCGCCGAGACGATAGGCTGTGAGCCGGCTCACATTGCGAAAACCATGTCGTTTTTGTTAGAGGAGCAGCCCATCGTCATCGTGTGCGCCGGCGACGCTAAGATCAAGAACGGAAAGTATAAAGCGTATTTTGGAAAAAAGGCGAAGATGGTTCCCTTTGAGGACGTGGAGCGCGTCATCGGTCACGAGCCGGGCGGCGTATGTCCCTTCGGTCTTTGCGAGGGTGTGAAGGTCTATTTGGACATCTCCCTGAAGCGGTTTGATACCGTTCACGCCGCAGGAGGCGCAAGAGCCGCTACGGTTCGGATCTCTCCCGACGAGCTTGCCGAGGCGGTTACCTCTGAGGGCTGGGTCGATCTTTGCGACGGATGGCAAGAGGAAGCAAATGCGGAATAAGCAGACGATCAAAGCGGCGTTTCTGGATACCCTTCCCGTTATGGCAGGCTATCTGGTGCTTGGGATGGGCTTCGGGCTTCTTCTTCGCACTCGCGGCTTCGGCGTCCTTTGGGCGGGGGCGACCAGTATTCTCGTTTATGCGGGGTCCTTACAGTTTGTTGCCACCGACCTGATCGCCGGCGGCGCGGGGCTTCTTACCACGGCGCTCACGTCACTCCTTTTGAATATCCGCCACCTGTTTTACGGAATCTCGATGATCGATAAGTATAAAGGGATCAAGGGAAAGCCGTTTCTCATCTTCACCCTTACCGACGAGACCTATTCGATCCTTTGTCAAAAGGAGGTAGAGGGGGATAGGGAAGCGACAGGGCGTTATTATTTCTGGGTTTCTCTTCTTGATTATTCCTATTGGATCGTGGGAAGTGTCCTCGGCTCCTTGCTTGGAACGGCTCTGCCGTTTTCGACCGAGGGGATCGAATTCTCGCTGACGGCGCTGTTTCTTACGGTGTTTACCGAGCAATGGCTTTCTACGAAGGATCACCTGCCGGCGCTCATTGGACTGGGCGCGTCCTTTGTCAGCCTTCTGATCATCGGCAAGGAGCATTTTCTGATCCTTGCTATGATCCTGATCGTGATTTCTCTGGCACTTCTTCATAGGAGGGAGGGCAAGAGAAATGACTGATTTGCAATACGGACTTACGGTTTTGGTAATGGCGGCGGTGACCGCAGCAGTTCGTTTTTTGCCCTTTCTGATCTTTGGAAAGCGGAAAACGCCCACGTTTGTTTCCTATCTGGGACGGGTTCTCCCTTGCGCCGTGATGGGAATGCTGGTGGTCTTTTGCTTCAAGAACCTATCCTTTCTTTCGTCGCCCTTTGGCGCGCCCGAGCTGATTGCAGGCGCTATCGTCGTTGGACTTCACATCTGGCGGCGCAATACCTTGCTCAGTATCCTTGCGGGAACGGTGACCTATATGCTCTTGGTGCAACTGGTCTTTTGATTCAGCATCGCAGAAGTGCCTGCGATGCTTTTTTATTGCAAAGAGTACGATAAATTGATGTTTGTCGGGGTGTTACGGCTACGTACAAAACGAACGAAAATATCTAACACCGTAGGGGGCGACGTCCTCGGCGCCCCGAAAGCAACCAAATTTGATT
>JBGVFO010000025.1:0-5132 GCA_045121195.1 Eubacteriales bacterium | reverse complement strand
AAATTGATGTTTATAGGGGAGTAAAGTTACAAAGAGGTCGATTACGGGAGAGGTCAAAACCTTCTTGTAAGAAGGTTTTAACAATTCCCAGAACTTTTCTGACAGGGGATAAAAAACAAGATGATATGCCTGCATAGACATAACAATCGCTCCCGCCAGTTCTCAGGGACCACCACCCTGAGAACTCTACAGAACGATTTGTAGCCGACAGAGGAATGGGACACCCTAAAAAACGCTTATTGATAGCGAGTCTTTGCCGAAGGCAAATGCGGGGCGCGTCTGCTGAACAAAATGGGGTTCACCTTGTTCGCTCAAACTCTATAAAAACTTTTTCCAGAAAAGTTTTTTTGCGGAGCTTTTTTTCCAAAAAAAGCGACCTCTCCCGTAACCGTTCTCCCCGATAAATCAAAATTTGAACCTTTTACAATATGTTAGGCGACTTAAAATCCACGTCCTGACCGCAGCAGGCGAGGATCAGCTTTTGCAGACCCAGCTCGTACTCGTAGGTATAGGGATTCTGCTTCTCGCCGCGGACCATGGCGGCAAAGTCCAGCATCATGGCGTCGTAGCGCTCCCCCACGTCGTCAAAGGGGGGCAGCACACGCTCCACCTTGGTATCGGCAAAGGGCTTTGCCGTTGCCGACTCGGTAAGATAGGCGTGCAGCGGACGCTCCAGGGGATGGATCTCGTAGCTGCCGCGACTGCCGCAGACGACGAGCTGTCGCCGTCCGAAGCCGCCGAGCTCCCACGCCGCCGACTGGACGATGGACGCGCCGTTCTTATATTCGAGGATCGCCGTGGTGTTGTCGGGGGCGTCGACGCCGTCAAGTCCCGAGGATTGAATAAAGGTGTGTACCGCCTCGGGGGTGCCGAGAAGTCGGTAGACGAAATCGATCATATGACAGCCGAGATAGAACATCATCCCGCCGTCAAACTGCGAGAGCCACGCCCGTTTTTCGGGGGTGTGACCTACGTTCATCACCGCCGTGACCTGATAGATCTCCCCGAGCCTGCCCTCCTCGATAAGGCGCAGACAGTCGAGATAGGCGGGATTGTAGCGGTACATATACGCCATCTGCACCGTAAGATCCTTTTTCTTGGCGATGCGGAGGGTGTCGCGGAAGGCGTCAAGATCCCGCCCCGCGGGCTTGTCCACGTGGACGTGAACGCCTTGCTCCACAAAGTGGCGCGCCGCAAAGGGAAGCTCGTGCTCGAAGCCCTCCACCAGCACCGCGTCAACGCCTGCGGCAAGCAGCTCCTCCTCAGTCATGCGAGGAATATCGCGGTAGGCAGGGCCGCGAAGCGCCGCCTCCCACCGCTCGTCGCTCTCGGGAACCACGCCTACCACCTCAAAGATCTCGGGAAATTTGCGAACGCACTGCAGCTTGCCCGCGCTGTGATCGTGAAGGGTGCCAACGTGTCCGATTCTGATCTTCTTCATAGCTTACTCCTTATCGTTCGTCCAATCAAACTGTACCACCACGGGGAAATTTCTGTCGTTTACGAGGCGTTCGTACACCTTTTGACATTCCTCGGGACGGTGGGTCTCTCCGATCATGTCGGACAGGGTCAGTCTGCCGCCGCCGATGAGGTCGAGGATCGCTTTAATATCGTCCCGATGGGTGAACCAGCCGGGGTGGGACTCCACCTCGGGGCGGGCGATGGTGTGGGCGCCGATGACCGTGATGCCCGGGGCGTGTATCTTGCGGTAATAGTCCACCGTAAAGTCGGAATCGCGGGTGCAGCCGAGAAGGGCGACCCTGCCGAATTTCGCCATGCAGTCAAGAGCGCCGTTGAAGCCCGCACCCACGCCCGTTACCTCGATGGCGACGGCAACGCCGCCTCCCGTGAGGCGCTTGACCTGCTCCGCAAAGTCGGGCAGGGTAGGGTCAAGGGCATAGTCGGCGCCGAAGCGAAGCGCCAGCGCGCGGCGTTCGGGCTTGGGATCGGCGGCAATAATCGGTACGGCACCCGCCGCCCGAAGCAGCTTGACCGCCGACATACCGAGAATCCCAAGACCCATAACGAGGGCGCTCTCGCCCATCTCAAGACGGGTCTTGCGGATGGCGGCGAGAGGGAAGGTGGCGATAAAGCTCATGGCGCCATCTCTGAGGCTTACCGAGGGATCTTCTATTTTCACCACGCGGTCGGCTGTGACCGGATTGTGGGATCTGTGGCGTCCCCAGTAGACCACCGCGCGGTCGCCTACCGCAAGCCCCTTGACCGAGGCGCCCACCGCCTCCACGATGCCCGCGCTGCTGTAGCCGGAGTAACGGGGGAAGGAAACCGCCGGCGCCGAGGTGGCGTTGACGTTGGCGTCACCCGTGATATTGGCGCGCTCGGTTCCCGCGCTGACGGTGCTGAAGCAGGTGCGGACCAGCACCTGATCCTCCCCGATCTCGGGGAGCGTTACCTCAAGACACTCCGCCTTGCCGATTTCCGTAAAAACGATCTGCTTTCCTTTCATAACCGTTTCCTCCGTGTTTTTTTCTTCGATTTCATTATAGCAACTTGACAGAGGGAGGAAAATATGCTATTCTCTAAAAAAGCGCATAATTTTCTACACGAAAAGGCGGTGGTTTTCCTTTGAACAGCGCAATTTTCTGCAAAAGCTTCACCTTCAAGCTCCTTCGTTTCTCCCACTATAAATACACCGACAACAGCGAGGGCGTGCACGCCAATTATCTGGCGTATATGGTGGAGGGACACGCGCGGCTTCGCACCGACACCGAAACGGTGGAAATCGGGGAGGGGGATCTCTTTTTTATTCCCGACGGCTGTAAGTACCGCTCCTATTGGTACGGCGATCCCAAGATCGAGTTTATCTCCCTTGGCTTCGGCTGCCTGCCGAATTTTGAGAATCGGAGCTATCCGCCCCAGATCCTGCCGTGGGACGGGGAAGCGGTTGCCGTTATGCGGTCGCTGGCACAGAAGAAGACCCTTGACGGTGCCGACGTGGGACGCTTTTATACCCTGTTAGGCACTTTTTTGCCCCGTATGACCTACCGCAAAAAGACGGGACAGAGCGACCTCGTGGAGCAGGCAAAGCACCTGATCCTCGCGGATCCGCATCTGTCGGCACGCGAGCTTGCCAAGCGGTGCGCCGTCAGCGAATCGGCGCTGTACGCCGCCTTCAAGAAAAGCTCGGACAGGAGCATTCTGGAGTTCAGAAGGGACACGGTCATGGAGCGCGCCAAGGAGCTGCTCATCTCCACCGATGATCCCGTGGAGGAGATCAGCCGACGGCTGGCGTTCAGCTCGGGCGCCTATTTCCGAAAATGCTTCAAGGAGCGCTTCGGCGTCTCCCCCCGCGCCCTGCGAAAGCAGTACGAGATCTGACCCGCGGCGGGAACCGTTGAAAATGGAAAATGAAGGGCGAAAACGCAAACGTTTTCGGATATAAATTGATGTTTATAGGGGTGTTTCACATTTTAATTGGAACGAAATTGATGGTTTGTAGGGGCGACCATTGGTCGCCCACCATATACGGCAAAGGCCCAACGAACGGGCGATCAATGATCGCCCCTACGGGTTTGTGCGTCGCCATTTTGTTCGTGAAAACCCACCGACAAATCAAAATTTGAAAGAGTGACAAGGAGAGGGAATCCTACGGGGGGATTGCAATTTTTGGTCGGGTGTGGTAGAATAGGGAAGAACCGACACGAAATTACGCGGGCGCAAGGGAGAGACAGTATGAGAAAAAAGAAGAAAATCAGACGGCAAAGCTTATTTTTCTACCGCCTTGCGCAGGTGGCGTCGTGGTTTGTGGCGGTGTTCGTATTTCGCCGCAAGGTCCTTCGCAACGAGATCCGTGGCAAGAAGGGACCCTTCGTGGTCATTGCCAATCACGAGGCACAGTACGATTTCGTCAATCTCATCGGCGTTACCGCCGTCCCTATGACCTTCGTTATCAGCGAGTCCTTTTATAACACCCTGCCCGTCAAGGGCGTGATGGATCGCATCGGCGTGATCCCGAAGCAGCAGTTCCACACGGGTATCCGCGACATCCGACGGATGAAGGCAACGGTGGAGGTGGGGCGCATCCTCGTCATCTATCCCGCGGGCCTTATGTCGGAGGACGGCCTGTCCACCCCCATCCCCGCGGCGACCTACGCCTTCCTCAAGTGGTTGGGCGTTGACGTGTACGTGGCGCGGAGCGAGGGTACCTATTTCGCTATGCCCAAGTGGTCGAAGGGCACCCGTCGCGGACGCACCTTCCTGGATATTTATAAGCTGTTTTCCGCCGAGGATCTGGCGGAGCTGGACGAGGAAACGGTACGCGAGCGGACCCACGAGGCGCTGTTCTTCGACGCCTACCGCGAGCAGGAGCGCCGCCTTGTCAAGTACCGCGACGGCAACAACGTAGAGGGTCTTGAAAACGTGCTCTACAAGTGTCCTCACTGCGGCACCGAATTTTCTATGGTCGCCGAGAACACCGATACCCTTCGCTGTACGGCGTGCGGCTTTGCCGAGCGATGCGACGCGTACGGCTTCCTCCATAAGATCAGTCGCGGCGGCAAGGAGATCCGTTACGTATCCGACTGGAGCCGAAAGATCTACGGCGACCTTCGGCAGAGATTGGAGAGCGGCGAGGAGGGAACGCTGTCCTCGGGAACCGCCATTCATCTGATCAACAAGAGCAAATATAAATTCTGCGAGGAGGGTCGCGGTACCCTCACCCTTTCGGCGGACGGCTTCCGCTTGTGCGGCACGCTACGCGACGAGGAGATCGACCTTGCGATCCCCACCACCCATTTTGCCTCCTTGCCCTTCTCACCGGGCAAGTATCTGGAGCTTCAGTACGGAAAGGAGATCTACCGATGCGTCCTTGACGACGGCAGACTCGCTATGAAATTCGTGCACCTGGTGAAGCTGTATTACGAAAAGAGCCAACAGACGAGCCCGGAAGAAGCCCAGACCAAAGAAGAAGCCACAATATAACCTCAGCCTCCCCCCCTCGGGGAGGCTTTTTTGATGCTGAATTTCAAATTTTGATTGATCGGTGGGTTTAATGTGGCAAAACGGCGACGCACAAACCCGTAGGGGCGATCATTGATCGCCCGTTCGTTGGGTAATTGTCGTTCATGGCGGGCGACAAATGGTCGCCCCTACAATGGATACTTCAACTCACC
>JBGVFO010000024.1:0-10820 GCA_045121195.1 Eubacteriales bacterium | reverse complement strand
GTATGCTCTCCTCTTTGCTCGGTTGGTTGGCAGGTCCCCGCATCGCGGTCTTTTTCTGCGGCGTTTGCTCCTTCATGACACTATTCTGTCTTTGGTCGGTTTCGGTCTTCGCCCTGCTTCGCACCGGGGGAAGTCTTTCCCTTTTTTTGTTTTCCTCTGCCTTATTTTTGCGCATTTTTGTGGAGTCGCCGTCCAAGCAAATCACGAGAATAACGAAGAATAAGCGAGGATGACGGAGAAATTCTACAGATAATTCCATTTTTTCGGACGCCATTCCGTTTCCTTATAAAAATCGACGAAATTTATGGTTTTTTAAAAAACATATTGCATTTTTACTCTATATCTGTTAGAATAGGCTTAAATTCGTATATTTTCCGGGAAATTTTCCTGAATTTATGCGGCGTGCGTACGCACCGTTTCTATTTTGCATACGAAAAAGGAGTATTTATGCGGAATGAACAGAAAAAAGCTCATCGAACTCAAGGGTATCTGCAAGGAGTATGACGGCGAGCAGGTACTGAAGTCCATTGATCTTGACATCCACGACAAGGAATTCATCACCCTCCTCGGTCCCTCCGGTTGCGGAAAGACCACCACACTTCGCATTATCAGCGGTTTTGAGTCGCCGGATAGTGGCGAGGTCATTTTTGACGGGAAGACCATCAATGACGTCCCCCCCTACAAGCGTCACGTCAACACCGTTTTTCAACGATACGCCCTCTTCCCCCACCTGAACGTTTATGAGAATATCGCCTTCGGTCTTCGCGTCAAGAAAATGAAGGACGACGAGATCCGTACAAGAGTCAAGGAGATGCTCGCTCTCGTAAACCTCAAGGGGTTTGAGCGCAAAAACGTAAATTATCTGTCGGGCGGTCAGCAGCAGCGCGTCGCCATTGCCCGTGCCCTGATCAATCAGCCCAAGGTGCTTCTTCTCGACGAGCCCCTTGCCGCCCTCGACCTTAAGCTCCGCAAGGATATGCAAAATGAGTTAAAGAATATTCAGACAAAGACCGGCATCACCTTCGTCTACGTTACCCACGACCAGGAGGAGGCCCTCTCTATGTCCGATACCGTGGTGGTTATGGCAGACGGCTGCATCCAGCAGATCGGATCCCCCACCGATATTTACAACGAGCCCGTAAACGCGTTCGTTGCCGATTTCATTGGCGAATCCAACATCCTTGACGGCGTGATGATCGCCGACTACTGCGCTCGCTTCGCGGGTCACACCTTTGAGTGTCTTGACAGCGGCTTTGCTCTGGGAGAAAAGGTAGATATCGTCGTTCGTCCCGAGGACGTGGACGTGGTCGCTCCCGAAAAGGGTATGCTTCAGGGTACCGTTACCTCGGTCACCTTCAAGGGGGTTCACTGGGAGATCATCGTGGATATTCAAGGCTTTAAGTGGATGATCCAATCTACCGATTACTGCGCTCCCGATTCCACCATCGGTCTTTACATTGAGCCCGATGCCATCCACGTTATGAAAAAATCCGAATACTCCAATATGTTCGGTGACTACTCCTCCTTCAGTGAGGAATTTGACGTGCTTTCCGACGTGGAAGCAACCAATGAAGAGGAGGATGATGACCAGTGAAAAAGCGTTCCTTCCTCGAGCGATTCGCGGCAGTTCCGCACTCGGTCTGGGCAATTCTTTTCATTCTGGCACCGCTCCTTTTCGTTGCTTACTTTGCCTTCACCGACACCTATGGGAACTTTACCCTCGACAACATTTCCCTGCTGTCGAGCTATACCCATATTTTCGTTCTGTCTATCTGCTTCGCGCTGATCGCGACCACCATCTGTCTTCTGATCGGCTATCCCCTTGCCTTTTTCATTTCTCAGCTTAAGCCTTCTACCCAGAAGATCCTTATCGTTCTTTTAATGCTTCCTATGTGGATCAGCCTTCTGATCCGCACCTATTCGCTAATGGCGATCCTTGACAACGGCGGTCTTCTCAACTCCCTTTTGTCCCAGCTCGGACTTCCCAAGGTCAAGATCGTGGGAACGGCTGGCGCCGTTATCCTCGGTATGGTGTACGATTTCCTGCCCTATATGGTGCTTCCCATCTACACCAGCATCTCCAAGCTCGACCGCCGTTATCTTGAGGCGGCAAACGATCTGGGTTGTAATCACGCAAAAACCCTCTTCCGCGTGGTTTTCCCCCTCTCGGTCCCCGGCGTTATCTCGGGTATCACCATGGTTTTCGTGCCGTCTATCAGTACCTTCTACGTTTCGCAAAAGCTGGGCGGCGGCTCCTTCGACCTGATCGGTGACACCATTGAGCGTCAGTTCCAGAACGTGAGCACCTATAACATCGGCGCGGCTATCTCGCTGGTTATGATGATCCTGATCCTCATATCGGTTGCCGTTATGAATCGCTTTTCCGACGACGACGAAGGAGGGATCATCGTATGAAATTTCTCTCCCGCGCTTATATGTGGATCGTTTTCGCGCTCCTTTACGCCCCCATCGTTATGCTGGTACTGTTCTCCTTTAACGAGGCGGGATCGCTGAACCACTTTTCGTCCTTCTCCCTGTATTGGTACCGCGAGCTGTTTCGTGACGCCAAGGCGCTGGTAGCGCTCAAGAATTCCTTGACCCTTGCCGTGTCCTCCTCGCTTCTCGCGACGGTTATCGGAACCCTTGCCGCTCTCGGCATCGACCGTATGAAAAGCAAGCACCTCAAGGGCGCTCTCACCTCGGTTACCAACATCCCTATGATGAACCCCGATATCGTGACGGGCGTATCTATGATGCTTCTGTTCGTAGCCGCATCCTCGATGCCCTTTCTTCCCATCCGCTTCGGAATGGGAACTATGCTCATCGCCCACACGACCTTCAATCTTCCCTACGTTATTCTTTCCATCCTTCCCCGTTTCCGTCAGATGGACAAGCACCTGACCGAGGCGGCGCTAGATCTTGGCTGTACGCCTACCCGCACCTTCTTCAAGGTGGAGCTTCCCGCCATTATGCCCGGCATCGCGTCCGGCATTATGCTGAGCTTTACGCTGTCCCTTGACGATTTCGTCATCAGCCATTTCGTAAGCTCCCCCGACTTCCAGACCCTGCCCCTTTACGTCTACAACCAGACCGCTCACGAGGTAAAATTCAGCATGTACGCGCTCTGCGCCCTGATGGTCTTCGTGATCCTCGGTCTGCTTCTCGCCGTAAACTTTGCGGGCTCTAAGGGAAAGCGCACAGCAAAAGGAGGACAGCAATGAAAAAGATCCTGCTTTCTATCCTTTTGCTGACCCTTGTACTGGCAAGTGCTATTCTGCTTGGCGCTTGCGGCGAACAAGATGCGGGAGGCAAAGCCACAACCCTCTACGTTTATAACTGGGGCGAATATATCGCCGACGGCTCCGAGGGCTCCCTCAACGTCAATCAGGCATTCGAGAAATACTGCCGCGAGGAGCTTGGTATGAACGTAACGGTCAACTACTCCACCTATTCCAGCAACGAGGATCTCTACGCCAAGCTTTCGGGCGGCGCGGTCAGCTATGACGTTATCATTCCGTCGGACTATATGGTTGCCCGTCTTGCGGCGGAGGGGCTCCTTCGCGAGATCGATCCCGCGCAAACAATTGACAACTACCGGTATATCGACGATGCCTTCAAGGGGCTCTACTATGACCCCGAGGAACGGTACTCGGTTCCCTACACTTACGGAACGGTTGGTGTCATCTATAACACCGATATGGTTCCCGCAGACGAGGAGGATCTTGGAAAATGGTCCCTCCTTTGGGATCCCGACTACACGGGCAACGTTCTGCAGTTCAACAATCCTCGCGACGCCTTTGGAACGGCACAGTTCTATCTCGGCTACAGTATCAACTCAAACGATCCCGCCGAATGGCAGGAGGCGCTTGATCTGCTCATCGAGCAGAAATCCGTGGTCCAGGGCTACGTAATGGACGAGGTCTTCAACAAGATGAAGGGTGGCTCTGCCGCCATCGCTCCCTACTATGCGGGCGACTTCTTCACTATGTACGCCGATAACGATCGCCTTGCCTTCTATTATCCCGAGGGTAGCACAAACGTGTTCGTGGACGCGATGTGCATTCCCGAATGCACGCAGAACTACGAGCTGGCATTGGAGTACATCAACTTTATGCTGACCGAGGAGGTCGCCATCGAGAACGCGGAATACATCTGCTACGCCTCCCCCAACGTATTGGTCTACGAAAACGAGGATTATATCGCTTATATGGAAGAAGAGTGCCATCCCGACGCCATTTCCATTCTCTATGATTTCGATATGAGCGAGATGGAATTTTTTCACGATCTTCCCACCGAAACCAGAAATCTGATGAATTCCCTTTGGGAGGACCTCAAGATCGAAAGCACCATTGGCGTGAGCGTTTATCTCATCTGCGCCGCTATCGTGGCTTTGGTCCTCGGGCTCGGTATTTTCCACTTCATCCGCAAGCGGATCCGCGCTTCTTATTACGATTAAATTTCAAAAAGCTATTGACAAACTGTGGCGTTTGGTATTATAATACTAACGTTGAATACCCCGAAAACCTATGATTAAGAATAGTAGTCATCATGATGCTTCCAAGAGAGCTGCCGTTGGTGTGAGTGCAGTACCCGATTGATGATGAATGGACTTATGAGGGCGGTCGAAAGCCTTTGGGCAAGTAGCAACCGACGGGAGCGCGACCGTTACCCGCGCAGTGCATTTCGTGCACGTAAAGTGGACACGCTTGTGTCAATTTGGGTGGTACCGCAGGAACTCTGTCCTGTCCCTTATTTTGGGACAGGACTTTTATTTTTACCTATATCCGAAAGGAGAAACATTATGGAATATACCTTTTCCGACAGCTTCAGCAGGCTGCAACCGTCAGCCATCCGTGAGATCTTCAAAAGTCTGACGGATCCTACCATCATTTCCTTTGCCGCGGGCAATCCCGCGCCCGAATCCTTCCCCGTTGAGGAGCTTGCCCGTCTTACCGCAGACGTGTTTGCGAGCAGCTCTATCATGGCACTTCAGTACGGCATTTCCGAGGGCTATCCCGCCTTCCGCGAAGCCATCGCCGCTCGCCAGAAAGAGAAGTTCGGCATCGGTCGCGATTTTGATACCACCATCGTCACCTCGGGCGGTCAGCAGGGTCTTGAGCTTTGTTGTCGCGTGCTTTGCAATCCCGGCGACGTGGTGCTTTGCGAAAATCCCAGCTTTATCGGCGCTCTCAACGCTTTCCGCGCTTGTGGCGCCAAGACGGTCGGCGTCCCTATGGACGAGGACGGCATTCTGCCCGACGCCCTCGAGGACTTGATCGCGAAGACGCCGAACGTTAAGCTTCTTTACGTCATTCCCACCTTCCAGAATCCTCGCGGCTCCACCACGACGCTTGAGCGCCGCCGCGCCATCTATGAGATCGCCAAGAAAAACGGCATCATCATCCTCGAGGATAACCCCTACGGCGAGCTTCGCTTTGCCGGCGAGGAGGTTCCGCCCATCAAGAGCTTTGACGAGGACGGCATCGTGGTTTACTGCTCCTCCTTCTCCAAGATCCTCTCAGCGGGCATGCGCGTGGGCTTCATCGTCGGCCCCGAGACTATCGTACAGAAGATGGTGGTAGCCAAGCAGTGCGAGGACGTTCACACCAATATGCTGTTCCAGCTTCTTTGCTACAAATATATGACCGAGTGTGACCTCGACGGTCACGTGGAAAAGATCCGCGCCATCTACCGCCACAAATGCGGTCTGATGCTGGATTGCCTTGACCGCGAGATGCCGAAGGAGATCACCTACACCCGTCCCGAGGGCGGTCTGTTCATCTGGTGTACCCTTCCCGAGGGCTTGGATTCGGGCGAGTTCGCCAAGTTTGCTATCGCGCGCAAGATCGCGGTCGTCCCCGGTGCCACCTTCAACTGTGACGCGTCCGCCCCCTCCAATTCCTTCCGCCTCAACTACTCCACCCCCTCCGACGAGCAGATCGTTTCGGGTGTTGCCGCCCTCGGCGCCGCCGCCCGCGAATTCCTCGCCATGAAGAAATAAGATTAAGAAAGGAAAACCGATATGATTAACGATCAGAAGATCTCTTTCTCCGGCGTTCAGCCCAGTGGAAATCTGACCATTGGTAACTATCTCGGCGCAATCAAAAATTTCTCGGCATTTTCCGACGAATATAAATGCTTTTACTGCGTGGTAGACCAGCACGCCATTACGGTGCGCCAGGTCCCCGCCGAGCTTCGCCGCAGAACCTACGAGACCCTTGCGCTCTATATGGCGTGCGGTCTTGATCCCGAAAAGAATACCCTCTACGTGCAATCCCACGTTCCCGCTCACACCGAGCTTGCATGGCTCCTCAACTGCTACACCATGTTCGGTGAGCTTTCCCGTATGACCCAGTTCAAGGACAAGAGCCGCAAGCACGCCGACAACATCAACGCGGGTCTGTTTACCTATCCCGTTCTGATGGCGTCGGATATCCTTCTGTATCAGACCGACGTGGTTCCCGTGGGTATCGATCAGAAGCAGCACGTGGAGCTTTGCCGCGACATTGCGACCCGCTTCAACCAGATCTTCCCCGACACCTTCACCCTCCCCGAGCCTGTCATCTCCAAGAGCGGCATGAAGATCATGTCCTTAAACGACCCCACCAAGAAAATGAGCAAATCGGACGAAAATCCCAACGCCGTGGTATACATCCTTGACGACCGTGACACAATAATAAGGAAATTCAAGCGCGCCGTCACCGATTCGGATACCTGTGTGAAGTTCGCCCCCGAAAAGCACGGCATCAACAACCTCATGACCATCTATTCCTGCTATACGGGAAAGAGCTTTGAGGAGATCGAGCGCGAGTTTGAGGGACGCGGCTACGGCGAATTCAAGATGGCAGTCGGTGAGGCTTGCGCGGACGCGCTGGCACCCGTTCAGCAGAGATTCCACGAGCTTCTCGCTGACAAGGCCTATCTTGAGAGCGTCATGAAAAAGGGTGCCGAGGAGGCATCCTACTACGCGCGCAAGACCCTTTCCAAGGTCAAGCGCAAGATCGGCTTCGTGGTCTGACACCTTACATAGACGGGCGGCAACGCCCGTCTTTTTTTGTGGAGGGTATTATGGCAATTCTTTCGGTCGGGCTTGTTACAACGCTTACCGCCCTCGTTTCCCTGCTGTTGACCCCCTTCGATTTCCGCGCGGCAAGCCGTCTTGGTGCCGTCGACGTGCCGAAGGATGCGCGCCGTATGCACAAGCGCCCCATTCCGCGCCTCGGCGGCGTTTCCATCTTTTTTGCTTCGCTCCTGTTCACCTTGATCTTTTGCTTTGATATTTCCTATTCCCTTTTCTTTGGTTGGGCAGGCGCGATCCTGATCGTTTGCGTCGGCGTGCTTGACGATACCTGGTCCCTCCCTCCATGGATCAAGCTGGGCGCCCAAATAGGCGCGGCGTACGTATCAACCCTGGGAGGAAATCTTCTTTCCCGTTTCGGCTCCCTTTCTCTGCCATTGACCCTTCTTTGGATCGTGACCTTGATCAACGCCCACAATTTCATTGACGGACTTGACGGACTGTGCGGCGGTGTCGCCGCCATTGAGGGCGCGGCGCTCGGTCTTATGGCTCTGAAAATGGGACAGCCAAGCCTTGCGGCGGCGTCCTTCACCCTTTGCGGCGCCTGCATCGGGTTTCTCCCCTACAATCTGAACGGCGCGCGGATCTTTATGGGGGATTGCGGCTCAACTTTCTTGGGGTTCGCTTTGGCGTGGATATCGGTTTCGCTTATGACGAGCTCTGCGCCCCTCCTTGTACCGTTTCTTATCTTTGCCGTCCCTCTTGCCGATATTACCGTCGCCGTTCTACGGCGGTTGGCAAAAGGAAAAAGCCCCTTCCTGCCCGATCGGTCGCACATTCATCATATGCTTGCCGATACGTCCTTGGGGCATTTCGGGGCTTCCCGCCTGCTCCGCCTCGCGGCGGCGCTTTTGGCGACTGTTGGATATTTTATTGCGTAAAAAAGGCGCGCCGAGGGTGTGTTCCAATAAGACAGTATAATAAGTTTTGGGTAAACGGCATGATTCGTCATGCCGTTTTTCCCTTTTGAATGTCATAGAGTAAATTGGCGGGAAGAATACCGATGTAGTTATAACTGATTTCTACATCCTGCACTCTGTGTCCGCTTGACTTGTCCGGTGCGTGAACATATACGGCATTGACCATATCGTTCAAGACGGTCGGTGTCAGCTTTTCCAGATACAGATACTTCTTCGCTTGTTGGATGAACTTATCAACGTTCTCCACTTGGTCTTCGTGATTTTGAATTTCTTCTTCGAGTGTAGCAATCTTCTGTCGCAGTTCTTCCTGTTCTTTTTCGTAGTCCTCGGACAACATTTTGAAACGGGTCTCATTGATCACGCCGTTGACCATATCCTCGTAAATGCGCTTGAAAAGTCTGTCCAAATCGTTTAGACGGGTTTCAGAACGCTGTAAGGTTCGCTTCTTGGCGGTAAGCTCTCGTCTTGCCTCGGCATTCTTTTTCGCACCCAACGCTCTGCGAAATTCTTCCTCATAAGCGGCAATACATTGGATAACCAATCTCATGTGCTGAAGCGTACCTTCTTCCAGTACCACCGCACGGATGAAGTGAGTGTCACAAACCTCTTTGCCTCTTTTACGGGAAGTGGAGCACACAAAGTGATCTTGACGAGATTCAAAGCTGTTGCTCGTGCAGTAGTAGAGCTTTTCTTCGCAGTCAGCGCATCGCACGATACCGGAGAACATATTGCTCTTGCCTGTTCTTGCGGGTCTGCGTTTGTTTTTGCGAAGCTCCTGCACACGTTCAAAGGTCTCTTTGTCAATAATCGCTTCATGGGTGTTCTCGAAAATCTTCCATACCTCCGGCGGATTATCGAGCTTCTTTTTCGTCTTGTACGACTGTCTGCGCGTCTTGAAGTTGACCATGTGACCGAGGTATTCCTGCTTCTCCAAAATACCCGAGATAGTGCGTGGTGCCCAATCGTAAGGGTCTTCCGGTGTCCTTGCAGGAGCATTTCGTCCCATCTTCACCCAATGAACAGTAGGACAATCGACCTTTGCCTCTTTCAGCTTTTGTGCGATCTGTGAGGGACCGAAGCCCTCCATGCACAAAGCGTAAATTTGGCGAACAACGCCTGCGGCTTCATCGTCCACAATCCAATGTTTCTTCGGATTGTCGGGGTCTTTCATGTAGCCGTATGGCGGATTCGTTGCGAGATATTCGCCCGACTCGCCTTTTTGCTTCATGGATGCCTTGACCTTTTTACTGCTGTCCTTAACGTAAAACTCGTTGATGATATTCAAGAACGGCGTAAAATCATTGTCCTGCTGATTTGCGCTGTCCACACCGCTGTTGATAGCGATGAAACGGACATTGTGCGATGGGAAAAGAAGCTCTGTATAATAACCGACTTCCAAATAGTTTCTGCCAATACGGCTCATGTCCTTAGCAATAAGAACACCAACCCGGTCATTCTCTACCAGTTCGATCATTCGCTTCCACTCGGGTCTGTTGAAATTCGCTCCCGAGTACCCGTCATCCACGAAAAATTCGATATTACGAAATTTCTGGTCTTGTGCGTACTTTTTGAGGATGGCTCTTTGATTTACAATGGAGTTGCTCTCACCTTCCTGTTCATCGTCACGGCTTAAACGACAGTAGATTGCTGTAATTTTGTCAGACTGCCTATTCATATCTTGTTCCTCCTTAATCGGCGGGCAGTCTGCCAATACAGGATTGCTTGTATTCATTATATCACACATCTATGAATTTTTCACCTTTCTCGTTAAACTTTTTCATTTTCAATTTCATTTGCCATGCGGTCAAGGAGTTTGGCAGACAAACTGCGTGTGCCGTCATATCGTCCACCAAAACGATAGGTAGTCTGACCGGATTGTATCGTTACGGTTATTTGAGGAAGCTCTGCCGCACAATAATTGTGAACAACGATGCTTCCGTTTTCATTGAATCTAAGGTTTCTTCTTTTCTGTTCGTCCATATAAATAATCCTTTCTCGTTTTTTGAATGAAATGAATCGAAGGGAAAGAATCAACGTAGCTGTTCGTGTTTTCTCTCCTGTCTATCGCCCAAAGTCTGCTCGATATTGTGGCGAATGGTATCAAGCCGCTGTGCTTCGTCTTTGGCGGTTTGGTACTCATTGTAAAGAGCATTTTTCTCTTTGATGAGCTGTTCCACTTCTGTCTGCAATGCCTTGTAGCTCGGCAGCTTCTTTAATCCCTTGGAATCAAAATAGCGTTTGGCAGCATTCAGAATAATGAAGTCGCTGTCATGCTCGTCACGATATTTCTGACGGGCTTTTTCATTCTTGCAGGCTTTCAGCCCGTCAACCACATACCTTGTCTTATGGTAATTTGTTACTTGGTTGCGGAACTCTTTCTTTTCCTTGATAGCCGCCTCAACTGATTTCATCTTTGTGCGAATATCATCCACTTTGGTATGGGCGGCATCGCAAGCGGCAGCCAATGCTTCGGGTGAATCAAATCCCATTTCTTGATACAGCAGATAGGCTCGGCTTGCGTTTTTGAGATTGTGGGTCTTTGCCCAATTTTCATAACCTTTGCCCTTTGCTTTTGCCGCTTCCATGTCCACCATGCGGTTAACGATATTCTGTTGATTGATGCGTTCCTGCATGGTTGGTGCGGTATGAACAAGAGGTGTTTTTGTTCTGACCTGTTTTGCGTTTCTGACAAAGACAGCAAACACAGCCGTCTTATCAAAATCGTCACCCAGCTTTCGTGCCGTGATTGCCTTGGTGCGGTCGGGTGTGAGATAGGACAATCGCCCTCTGCTCTCCTTGACGGTGATACCACGGCGAAGAAG
>JBGVFO010000023.1:0-2959 GCA_045121195.1 Eubacteriales bacterium | reverse complement strand
GTTAGAGGGTTTCGTTCGTTTTCGGCGTAGCCATAACACACCGATAAACATCAATTTATCACGAAAATATTTCTCAAACCCTACCCGTGGAGCCGAAGCCGCCGGCGCCGCGGACGGTGTCGGAAAGCTCGTCGGCTTCCTCAAAGGAGGCGGCGAGGAAGGGGGCAATGACAAGCTGGGCGATGCGCTCACCCGCCTCGATGGTCTGGGTCTGGTCGGAATGATTGTGGAGTGCTACCATGATCTCGCCACGGTAGTCGGCGTCCACCACGCCCACCTTGTTGGCGGGGGCAAGACCACGCTTGGAGGCAAGACCGCTGCGGGCGTAGATCAGACCCGCGTAGCCCATAGGAATTTCGGCGGCAAGTCCCGTGCGGATCAGTACGGTGGCGTGCGGAGGGATCTCGACGGGCACGTCGGTGCAGGCGCAGAGGTCGGCACCCGCGGCAAATTCCGAGCCGTAAGCGGGGAGCTTGGCGTTTTCGTTTAATTTTTTGATCTTGACGGTAACAGGCATATGCGATTCCTTTCGAGATTGAATTTGAGGGACGGCGTGACAGGATGGACGGCACGCCTTACTATCAAGTTATATTGTAGCACACGGCGGTGGATCTGTCAATCGTTTTGCGCGGAAGGGAGGCGGTGGGGTAGAGGCGTTCTTCCGTTCGGTGACCTCGTCCGACCGCTCCGCACCAAACAAAAGCACCGACCATTGGTCGGTGCCTTGTTTTGGTGGGGGATGGTGGGTTCGTGACCACAGGAGAAGCGCAGGCGCTTCTCCGAGAAGAACGCGTGACGTTTGCAAAAGAGGTGTTGGGGTAGTGGCGTTCTTCCGTTCGGTGACCTCGTCCGACCGCTCCGCGCCAAAACAAAAGCACCGACCAATGGTCGGTGCCTTGTTTTGGTGGGGGATGGTGGATTCGGACCACCGAAGTCAGTGACAACAGATTTACAGTCTGCCCCCTTTGGCCGCTCGGGAAATCCCCCATATGGTGAGCCTTTGTTAGTAGGCTCATTTGGAGCTGGTGATCGGAGTCGAACCAACAACCTGCTGATTACAAATCAGCTGCTCTGCCATTGAGCCACACCAGCAAAAAGTTCGCTTTTTCGTGGAACGGTGTCTATTATAACATACCAATTCCCGTTTGTCAATAGGTTTTTTGAAAAAAATTTTTGCCTTGTTTTTCCGTCGGGGAAAGGCGTTGCAGGGGCGTTTGGGAATGACCGTCGCGCCCCTGCGTGCTTTTTGCTTAAAAATATTTTTTGTCAAGCTTTCGGAACTGGATCGCCTCGGCGATGTGCGTTTCGGTAATGATCTCGCTTGCCGCCAGGTCGGCAACGGTACGCGCCACGCGGAGCAGGCGGTCGTAGCCGCGTGCCGAAAGCCCCAGGGTATCAAACGCCGCCGAAAGAAGCTTCTCCGCGCCCTCGTTCATGACGCAGAATTTACGGATCGCCGCCGAATCCAGCATAGCGTTGCAATGGAACCGCGTTTCTCCCGCCCGTTCCATGCGTTCACGGGCAAAGCGGCGCGCCGCTACCACGCGGGCACGGATCTCTGCCGAGCTCTCGCCCGTCTTCGCGGCGGAAAGCTCCTCAAAGCTGAGGGACGGAAGCTCGATCTGCAGGTCGATTCGGTCAAGAAGGGGGCCACTGATCTTCGCCATGTAATTCTTGACGTCAAGGGGCGAGCAGGTGCATTTGTGGGTGGGGTGTCCGTAATAGCCGCAACGGCAGGGGTTCATCGCCCCGACCAGCATAAAGGTGCAGGGGAAGGTGACCCGTCCCGTGGCGCGGGTGATGGTGACCCTCTTATCCTCAAGGGGCTGACGGAGGGAGTCGCTGACCTGCTTGGGAAACTCGGGCAGCTCGTCGAGGAACAGAACGCCGTTGTGCGCGAGGGAGATCTCGCCCGGACGGGGATTGGTGCCGCCGCCCACAAGGCTGACGGGGGACATGGTATGATGGGGCGAGCGGAAGGGTCTTGTGGACAGGAGTGACACGCTCTCGCCCAGAACTCCCGCCACCGAATGGATCTTGGTGGATTCGATCGCCTCGTCAAAGTCGAGGGGAGGCAGGATCGTAGGCAGCCGCTTGGCAAGCATAGATTTTCCCGTGCCGGGCGGGCCGATCAGAATGATGTTGTGTCCGCCTGCCGCCGCTACCTCCATGGCGCGCTTGGCGAACAGTTGACCCTTGACGTCGGCAAAATCCACGTCGTAGGCGACCGCGTCGGCAGAATAGCCGCCGTTCTCGGGCAGAGTGGGCGCCATGACCCGCGTGCCGCTGAGATGCTCCAGCAGCTCCCGAACCGATTTGACGCCGTATACGCGGATCCCCTCCACTGCCGCCGCCTCACGGACGTTGGCGTAGGGAACGTAGACCTCGGTAAAGCCGTTATCCTTGGCGGCACAGCACATACAAAGCACGCCGCGGACGGGGCGAAGCTCCCCCGAAAGGGACAGCTCGCCGATCATACAGGCACGGGAGAGATCCACCTCCTGGCGGATATAGCCTGCGTTGCGGAGAATGCCGACCAGAATGGCGAGGTCGAGCGCCGAGCCCTCCTTGCTGCGGTCGGCGGGCGCCAGATTGACGGTGTGCGCCATGGACGGAAACCGAATTCCGCTGTTCTCGCACGCCGTGCGGACGCGCTCACGGGACTCCTTGACGGCGGCGTCGGGAAGACCCACCAGCTCAAAGGAAAAGAGCTTCTTCTGGGAGTCACATTCCACGCTGACGATGAAGCCGTCGATGCCCGAAAGCCCCGCGCTGTATATGGTCGATAACATAGTCCTATCCTTTCTCAAACCGTCTTTTTCGATTTGATTTCAAATTTTGATTTGTCGGTGAGTTTGATGTGACAAAATGGCGACATACAAACCTTGTAGGGGTCGACGTCCTCGGCGACCCGAAACGAAAGGATTTGCGATTATAAAATTGGTGAAAGCCTTTTGTG
>JBGVFO010000022.1:0-12109 GCA_045121195.1 Eubacteriales bacterium | reverse complement strand
TGTTTATAAGACACAGCCCAACGAAGGGGCGACCAATGGGCGCCCCTACAGGTTTGTGCGTCGCCTTTTCTCATCTGCAAACATCCCGATAAATCAAAATTTGTTTGATAAATTGTGGGTTTATCGGTTGGTTACGGCTGTGCACAAACGCACGATAATCTCTAACACCGTAGGGACGGGCGTCCTCGACTGTCCGCGACGAAGGATTATATCATTCGAAATTGGTGTTAAACCATTATAAAACAAAGGTTTGTACGCTGTTTTTTGCAAATCGAAACGGCAACGTTTTCAGACAGTCGAGGTAGCGAAGCGGCGACACGGTAGTGAATGACTGCCGGTGGCAGTCAGAGCCGTGGCGTGACCGAGTCGCAACGAGACCGCCTGTCCCTACGGTTGTGGAGGGTATGATTTTATTTCTGCGTAGCCATTTCAAACTCGCCGACAAATCAAAATTTAACAAAAAAGCACCGCTTGGCGGTGCTTTTTCTCGTTATTTCGTCTTGCGAATACCCAGAACCGAAACGATCAGCGCGATGGCGGCAACCAAAAAGGTGGGAAGCTTGATCGATTCCGAGGCGATCAGGATCGCCGTGGGGCCGTCCGCGCCGCCAATGATCGCCACGGCGGCGTTCTCCCCCGTCGGCACGTCGGGCTGCGCCAGATAATAGATCAGGGCGGTCAGCTCGAACAACAGCACCGCGGCGGCTACACAACAGACCACAACAAAGATGAGCCGCCATAGTTTGCGACTCCGCTCCGCGCGCTTGGCAAACTGCTCGTTGAGCAGCTCCAGCTTGGCGGCAAGGGATTGCAGGGTCGGCGCCTCCTCTCCCGAAGCCGTTTCTCCGAGCAAGTCCGCCACCGACACGTCAAGCGCCTCGGCAAGGGCGATCAGCATCTCCGAATCGGGAACCGACAAGCCCTTCTCCCACTTGGAAACCGTCTGGCGAACGACGTTCAGCTTCGCCGCCAGCTCCTCCTGCGATAAGCCCTTCGCTTTTCTGTATATCCGTATATTTTCTCTCAGCATAGTGCGCCTCCTCCATCGAATCTGCCACCATTATAGCAAAAGCCGCCCGTTGCCGCAAGCAACGAATGTTAACATCCCGCCGTCAAGCGGCGTATCCCCTGCTTTTTTTCATTATATTACAAATGCGTTGACAAGTCAACCGACAACGCGAAGCTTCCTTCCGCCCCCCGAACGACAGGTTTGTGTCTTTTTTGTCCCACAAAAAGACGCGCGTCAATCGGGCAAAATCGGTTATTTTCGCTATTTCAATCGAAAAAAAGAAAAAATTTTGGTTTTTCCTATTGACAAGGCGTTTTATCTGTGTTAAAATATTCTCGCAAAGAAGACAAAACAAGGGACAAAAATATACCATAATAAAAAGGAGAGCAAGCTATGAGCAAAAAGACAAGCATGGAATCCGCAGGAAAAGAAAACAGCCGAAATTCCCTGATACCCCTTTACCTGTTTATGATCCTGAAGGAAGAAAGCTCCGCCGAAAAGCCTCTGACCCGCACCGACATTACAAAGCTTCTGGCAGAGGACAAATACGGTATCGAGGTAGGAGAGGAGGATCGCAAGACCATCCCTCGCTGTGTCAGAACCCTGATCAAATATTTCCCCGGTGCGATCGTTGAGAACGAAGGAAAGAAAGGCGCTCCCACCTCTTGGTATCTCGATGCCGGCAACGCCCCCCTTCTCGGCGGAGAGGTTTTCTCAGCCGAGGAAGCAAGCATATTTATTGATATGATCTCGGGGCTGAAGATCATCAGCAACGAATGTACCTCGTCCTTGATCGCCAAGCTGATCGCCGCCACGGACGAAGCGGAGCGAGAGCGGCTGGGGAAAACGCCCCGCGCCACGGACGGTTACAAATGCGAAAACAAAAAGCTGCTGGAGATCAAGGGGCAAATTGAAAAGGCCATCGAATATTACAGAGAGATCACCCTTACGTATAAGATCGACGGCGAGGAGCAGGAATTCACCGTGATCCCTCACACCGTACAGATCGTAAACGGCGAGGTCTTTCTGGACGCGTTTTACAAAACCGGAGGGACCGGAAAATTTTATCTGGACCGCATTACCTCCCTTTCGGTGGGTAAGGAGGCAGAGGAGATCTACGGAGACGACGGATTCGATCTCGAGCCGGAGGCATCAAGGATCTCCAAGAGCATTGCTCTCGATATGCTTTTTTCGAATCTGAAAAAGATCAATTACGCCATCAAGAACAGACAGACACTCAAATTCAACTACCTCGGTTACAGCGTCAAGGGAAACAGGGTCGAGCTGGAAAGCAAGGCGGAGGGCAAAGACGTCTTCCCCGTGAACACCGCCTTCAAGAATGAAAAATATTATCTCATCGCCCGTGACCTGCAGTCCGACTGCAAGCCCGTTTTCTACAGACTGGATCTGATCACGGACCTGGAGTACGGCTCTGTTCTCGACTTTATGGAGCGCAGAAGATTGGAGGCAAGAGAAACCCGCGACGACACGGATTCCCATCCCTATATGCTGCCCGGGTTCACTCGAATGGGCGTCAGATTTCTGATTGAAACCGAGGCGCTGGATCGGGTCTTCGACGCCTTCGGAAACAAGGCGATCCCCTGCGGAGAGGTGTGGGGATACCAAACGGCGGGGGAAAACGCCCGAAAGCTTGCCGAAAAATATCCCGAGCTCAATTTCAGCACGTATCTGGGGCTGGAGCATAACAGGAAATACGCTGAATTCAAGGTTGAAACGACGGATGAAGACGCGTTCCGCTTTGCTATGGCGAACGCGGACGTGGTTGAGCTTCTGGCGCCTACCCATCTGCGCGAAAGAATACTGGATGTATCAAGGAAAGTCGAAAAGAGATATTCCAAGGTAAAACGATAACCAAAAAACAGAAACCGCCCACCGCAGAGTTCTGCGGTGGACTCTTTTATCATATCAATTTTCTCATTGGGGGGCGCTCTCCTTTGGTCACGAAAAATCAATCTCCAAATGCGCGTTCGGGATCTTCTCGTTTTGGTTGATGTACACGATCTTCACGACTTCGCCGGTAGGAATATGCCGCGCCTGCTCTTCCCCGTTCACCGCCTGCCGTTCAAAGTCAGGAGCGTTCTTCAAAAGACGGGCCATCGCCTCCTGCGTACCGTCAAACAACACAATATATTTGTCAAGGCCTTGCGCCAAGCCCTGCGCCTTCTTCTTGCTGTCAACAAGACCGTCCAGGTCCTTTTGGATCTGCTCGCGCTGCTGCGAGCCGAAGCTACCGTCACGCAAGCACGGAAGCATTCCCTTCAATTCCGCGACTACCTTTTGCTTCGGATCGTAAACGTCATATCCGTTCGCGTTGGGCTTGCCCAAGCGGTTCCGATCGTACGGAGATTGGATCTGATCCAAAAAGAGAAGCTCCTGCTCAACGGCGATCAGATTATTCAGAAAAGAAACTGCCTTTTTCAGATCCAGCAGATCCTTTACGCTGACCGTTCCTCTATCGTACTGCTCGGCAAACGTGCGGCATCCGCGGTTGATCTCCTCCATATAGTTCTGTACTGTCATATACGCTTTCTCCTTTTTCTGTTATCTATTTTATTCTATCACATTCGCGGTGACTGTTCAACAAATTCTTCCCACCGCAGATGTTCTGCGGTGGGTGAGCCGCTTATCGCTTCTTCACGTCAATAATAACGGCTTCGGGGTGGATGTGCTTGACCTGAGCAATCGCTTCGTACTCGCCGTGGCAATAGATGCTGGTCTTCGAATAGACCGAGTTCGGCGTGCTTCGGAAGGTGACATCGTAAAACGCAAGTTCCATTCTTTTTTCCTCCTTTTTAGAATGATGTTCAT
Source organism: Eubacteriales bacterium (assembly GCA_045121195.1). Lineage (GTDB taxonomy): Bacteria > Bacillota > Clostridia > Oscillospirales > CAG-272 > RGIG8775. The sequence goes on along the minus strand of JBGVFO010000022.1, from coordinate 8,271 downwards.
CTCATTATCCCGTCATAAAGGTCGGAATAATGGAGTTGATACCAACCAAGTTGAATGCGATATTGCAGCTCCGTGGCCTCAAGTGCCTTGGTCGACAGATAATGCACGCGCAAAAGATAACGGATGAACCACTCGTCAAAGCCAAGGTGGCGAAGCATATCCGCCGTATAGGCGTCCATGCCGTGTTCAAGGTATTGACCGCGCCACGCCTTGCTCGACACTCCGTAGGCGAAGCCCGTATCATAGTAGCCGCGATCACGCATCTCATCGCGGATCCTCATAAACACCTCGTCGCGCGTGGCGGGAATATCGGCAAGAGAGCAAGCACCGTCCGCAAGCAGCGCCTCCGCGTTATGCGTCCACGTCTGCGTACCGCCGCCAAGGGAAAGCAGCTTGAGAATATCTCCATAGGTTTTCGGCTTCGCCACCTCTGCCATTTTTGCAAGCATCTGCGCTTCCCTCTCCGAGAATCCGACGAAATCCCCCGCGCAATAATGCGAAAGCACCGTTTCGTCGCCGCGATAGATGCTATGCACGCCCGTTCTGCGCTCCATCTCCTTACATTTTTCACTCAGCTCGCAAAGCGACGGCGTGATGTGAGATCGGATCTCGGCGTAAAGCTCCCTATAATTGGAGTGGTTAAATTCCACTCCTTTTTTGACGTACGGAAGATAGGTTTCAAACGGAATATAAAATCCATCGTGGTAAGTTTCTTCACCGCAATATTCACAGGTATCCCCTGCAAGATCATTGGGAATATCGCGTCCCTCGCCTTTACCGCAGGGGGAAAAAAAGACCGTTTTCTTGCAGTTCGGGCAATACGTATGCAGAGGCAGCGGGTTGACGTCTGTCGCACCGAGCAGATAGGCGGTAAAGCACGAGCCGAGAACCCCTTTGCCGATCAGAATCTCGCCCTTTTCCGCGATCTCCGCGCGAAGCTTTCCGATGATATCAAAATAGGTAACACAATCCAATTGCGAGAAGGCTTGTTTTTCGCTCAAAAATCGGGAAATAATGCGAAAATCGGGGTTCTCACCGTAAAGCTCAATCATTTTCTTATATGCTTTATTCCGAAGTTCTGTTTTTGTCATTTTTCTATCCCCGCAAGTTCCTTTCCTTCCTTTGTGTATCATCCTCCAACACGAAAAATTCTATATTGTTTTTTCGCATAAGCCACGGTGTTTTTTGTTCCTCGCGTATTTTCACTGACAAAGGCAATCACCGCTTTCTTTTTTGCATTGGCAATAGAATCCACCATTTGCTTATTGCGAATTGGCCCTGCCGCCCTTCCGTATTTCTTCCATTCCGCAGGAAACACCGTCAAGGCACATCCGTGTTCTTCCGCGTACCGTTCACCAAGCATATCCGCGCCTTGACAGTGACCGCTGACGATCTCAACGTCGGTTGGTGCAATGCCATTTTTATCAAGATAATCCTTCATAATGGCTTTCAAACGTGTGTAATCCTCGAAATGTCTGCCGCCGCAGACAATAATTTTATATGCTTTTTCGCAAGTATTTCCTTGGTTAAAATCAAAGCTCCTCATAATCAATCCCGTGCTTCTTTGCAAATTTGATGGCATAGGAGCCGGCAGGTGCTTTTATTGTTAATCCGTCGTAATGATAATCTTCGTTTTCATTGTAATAGATTTTCTCGACGCTGGAAGGAATGATAACGGTAGTAAAACCGCGAATGGCATCGACCGCACAACGTCCGATCCGCGTCACCCCATCGGGAACGGTATACTCGCCGTCGTTTGTCGGCTCAAGTACCCACAGCAATGTACTTTCATCCTTGGTATAAAGCCCCTTGTTCCTTACTATTCCCGCGGGAGAGTCGGGGGAAATCGTTATTTTACTGATATTGGTAAACTCAAAAGCGCCTTCTTCGATTTTTGTGACCGATGCGGGAATCACCAATGTTTCAATGGGGCAATCAAAGTAATCCCAGTCCGATTTGTAAAACGCTCCTGCGCCGATGGTATCGATACCATCGGGAATTTCAACGGTTTTGCCCACTTCGCCAAGATAGGCAAGCAGCTTTCCGCAAATTTTCGGATTGATTACGGGCTTTTTATCACTCGTTTCCCAAACAATAACGAAGGAATCGTCTTCTTCATTCCACATTTTTTTACTGCTGTAACATCTCATTTCGTATACCATAATACGTTTTCTCCTTTTTATTTCTTTTTTATAGTTTAGCGCACCGCGCGTGGCAAAATTGTCACACAATTATACGACCTGCACGTTATCACGCTGAAAGCGTTCCATCGGATAGCTGTTCGAGATCCCAATAAACACCTGTCTGCCAAGCGCAGCAAGCGCGTCAATGAACGGCGTGACGTCAGTTGCCTCGTCCAATCGTTCAAAAAAAAGTTAAAAACGTAAATAGGACGGGTATCACCTTTCGCGGTTTCCTCTTTTGCAAGTTCAATAAAACGGTTGAAATTCGCAATGCTGTAATCGCACTCGGAGAGATTGTTTTCGTTCTCAACGTATTTATTAAGAAAACTGTAGCTGTTTCGCTCATCACTTTTCAGTTTGCGCAGTTTGGATAGGGTGGCTGCCGTCTTTTCAGCCGAAAAATGATCTCCGTCCTTAACGCCCACAAAAAAGCTTTGGTCATCACAGAGAACACCGCACAGCTCGACATCTTCACCATTAAGCTCGAACGTAACTCTGCTGACAAAAGTCCGCTCCTTAGACTCGTCAATCGGCGTATCGTCGCTCTCCCCGTCCAAAAAACAACGCATCATATGCAGAAACACGGCGGGGGCGTCGAAGACGCAGATCGGCTTATCCTCATCAAATCTGCCGCCCTCAAAAAGAGGGGCCGTGGTATAAAAGCTTTTGATTTTCATAATTTTTTCTCCTTTTTGTTTTTACACGAATATGATAACATTTTCGACGTGACAATTTTGGCACATAATAAGCGGCTTGTATTCGGGTGTCCTCGCCGGCAAACGCCTTTTCTTTTCGTGCACATATCATAACACACAAATTCAGTTTAATCAAATAAAAACACAAAAGCCGTGATATGGCGGCATTTTGAGGATACTACAAATAGAGCACATCATGACAAATTCCCGAAAAAACATTTTCTTCGAAAAGAATAAGAAATCCGAAACCGTCGCCAATTGGCAACAATTTCGGATTTCTCTCTTTTGGCTTCGTCCGAACAAATGCGTGCATTTCTTCACCCGACTTGAACCGCAGATGCTTGCATCTGCCCGCCCCCTGCATGAACAACGGACGTGCCTTTGTAGGGGGCGACGTCCCCGACGCCCCTTTCTTCCCGACTTGAACCCAACGACACGCGAACTGCGTTCGCTTATACCTTTGCTTCGCAAAGTTACCCCTAACCGCTTCGCTGAGGCGGCTTTGATAGCAAATCCAAACAAGGCCAAACAAAAACGGAGTCCGATCGGACTCCGTTTTTGTTTTGAACTGCCCCAACAATTTTGAAACTAAAACCTAAAAACAGATTATGGATTTTGTTGTTTCTTCTTCAGCATTTCATTGAGCTTGGCTGTGTTTCTTCGGATAATCGAATAAATGATAGCCCAAATCACGATATAGCCCACAACAAAAATTGCTGTGAATACTATAATCGGTATTACCCCGAAGTCAAGCCAATCGTTGAGTAAATACGTACCGAGATATCCAATATACAAAACACCGCCGTGTATCAATATCGCCGTCATCAGCGGCATACGCTCAACTTGATAAATAGAATTCATCCCGCCTGCAATAAAGGCAAGAGTGGCGAGTGAAAGTATACCGATGCAGACCTCATGAACGGTTAGCGTTTTTATGTCAGCAGAATGTTGTAAGATCAGATATACTATTGCCAAAACAATCGGACCGATACCCGCGGCAATGAAGCCACGGCGCAAAAACTCCAAAACAAACTTTTTCATATTCCTTCGTACCTCCTTCTGATCTCCGCAAAGCAACGCCTTGAAACGTATTCCTTGTATCCGCAATAAAACACGGCATCTACACCGCCGTTGAAAACCGCATCAAATCGCTGAATACGATGTTCATTGGCGATAGTAGATTTGTTGATACGGATAAAATACGATGGCAAAATATCCTCTAATTCTCGCAGTCTGTCTTTGAGCGAAAAGCGGTTGCCTTTCGTATCAATGGCAATTACCCTTCTTTCAATAACAGTGATGCACTCTATTTCTGCGAAGGAAAGCTTTCGTATTTCTTCTTCACGGTGTCCTATGATATAGTCTGCTCCTGAAAAGCTATGCACAAGATCTTCTATCTCTTGTGTCAGAGAAGAAGGCGCGTGAACGATTGCTATTACTTCTTCTTCAGCATCTTTATCAATGATGAGCTTGTACTTCATTTTCAATATCCTTACTGTTTTTTCATTTGTCTGAGGAAACAGAACACGGCAATCGCCGTTATTGTTATACTATACAGAACAATCGGCAAAATATGTGTGGCAGCAAGCCCGAAATCTCCGCTAAACAACGCTTTTTCCATTTCGGCTGCGTGAACGAATGGGAGAGCATTGGCTATTTTCTCAAAGACTCCACCCACCAGTTTCAAATCAAACCATACGCCCGAAAGCCACGCAGAGAGATTGGTAAGTAACGCTCCGCAAATACCGCCAACCTGTTTTACGCCAAAAATACTGCCACACAAAAGTCCGAGTGCGATATTAAAAATTGCCATAGGTATCATACCGATAACCGCATAAATAATATTCACGCTGAGCGTAAGCCCCAAGGGAATCGCAAACAGATAACAAATAACAGTCTGGCCAAGGGCAATGGGCAGAAGCGGAAGCATATATCCAATAATAAAATCAAATCCCGTAAGAGGTGTTGTGTATAGTCTTTGTAAGAGTGCGCTTTCTCGGTCTTTGGCAACCAACGTTGCCGAAAACAACGTCATAAACGATAATCCAAACACGGTAATGCCGGGAGTCAATGTATCGATCTCAAACAAGCTCACGGGAATATTTGCCTGTAAAGCACTGAGAAGCAGCAGTAATACCAACGGAAATCCCAAGCCGAAACCAAGGTTGATTGGATCGCGCAAGATCTCCTTCGTACATCTTTTAGCAAAAGGAATCATTCTCATACCACACCCTCCTTTACGATGGAAACGAACGTCGCCTCAAAATCTTTTGTTCCAGATTTCTCGTTCAGTTCATCCACAGTACCTACCGCAAGAAGTTTTCCGCTTTTCATAATGCCTATGCGGTCAGAGAGCGCTTCGGCTTCTTCCATATAGTGTGTAGTTAAGATGATCGTAATTTTGCCTTTCAAAGAACGAATGGTTTCCCAAAGCTCGTGCCTTGCAATCACGTCAAGTCCAAGCGTAGGCTCGTCTAAAAACAGAATTTTCGGCTCACTGATCAGTGCCATTGCTATGCTGACGCGGCGTTGCCACCCACCTGACAGCTTACCTGCCTTTCTTCGCAACACAGTATCCAAACCAAACCTCTTGGAAAGCTCTGTAATCTTCGCCTGCGTTTTTTCCTTGGAGAAGCCGTGAATACCACAAATCAGTTCAAGGTTTTCCTCCACGGAAAGATTAGGAGCAACGGCGGTTTCTTGTGGAGATACGCCAATCAACCGCTTTACTTGTTCCGATTCCTTTGTTATAATGTAACCACCAACAAAAGCATCTCCGTCCGTAGGCATTGTTAGGCAAGAGAGCATTTTTATTGTTGTAGTCTTTCCCGCACCGTTTACACCAAGCAGAGAAAACAATTCACCTTGCCGTATTTCTAAATCAAGCTTATCGACAGCGGTAATGTTTTTATACCGCTTGACAAGCCCGGCCGTTTTAATTTTTTGGATTTATGTATCCTCCATTTCATCTTGCTTGCGGATAACATTATAGCATACAAAAACGGAGAGATGTTGATTTTAGTCTGTTCGGTCGGTTTCTTTGTCTAATCGGTTTTGATAAATCCTTGTTTTTCTTCTTTCCGCTTGTATTATGTCAGAAAAGCGGTTAATCTTCAATCATGCGATAAAGTCGCAGGTTCAAGCCCAAAAGGTCGGGGAAAAGGTACAATGGTGAAAGGGGTGTGTTTTTTACCCCTAAAAACACGAAAAGCCCCCCGAAATCAAGGACTTTTGTGTTAGGGTGCAAAATTGTTGCACCATTATGCTTCTCTTTCCTACTTGAACCCAACGACACCGCTCACTTCGTGAGCTAAGGAGGAATATGGGAGAATGCAAGCTCGCGTTTTGCTCACTTGTCATTCATATATGAAACAGGAAAACAAAATGTTTAATTTTGTCTTCCTGTAGTGGTGTCGGCTTTGACCTATCTTCCCGGGCGTTGTTTCAAACATATTACGCGAGAGATTTGTGCCGATGCTGCGGCGACCATTGTACTCGATCTCGCCGTGTTCTTTCATATCGGTAAGGTATCTTTGCACCGAGGTTTTAGAAATGCCCGTTCCCGCCGCGATGTCGCGCACCGTCGGCGACTTGCGGTTCTCCATAAAATATTCGTCTATAAATTGGCGGATCGCCTCCGCCCTCTCGGGACTCCACTTGTTCATAAATGCCTCCGTTTTATTTAAGGTACAATTGCACCGTGTAGCATACGAAGGAAAGTTTGTCAATAGGGTCTGCGAAAATTTCACGATGACAAAACGAGGTCGCACTTTCGTGCGGCCTCGTTGCTATTTGTTATTTGGTTTTACTTCGTGCCTTCTTGGCGTGAAGCATTATGCCGCTGCATTGGCGTTGATCTGTTCAATCACTTTGCGGATTCCACTCCATACAGAGAGGTCGGCAAACACTTCAACGATACTACCCCTATCGGTAAACGGAGCCTCCTGCAGAACCGACATATCCTTCATTACGCCATTTCGCACGATATATTCAATGATTTGATTGACAAAATAAATTTGGTCTGCGTCGAGATTAACATCGTTCAAATACTCGGCAAACGCCGCCTTGGCTGCTGTCATATCAAGTCCTACGACCTCACGAACAAACTCACCAAGCGGTTTTTCACCATATTCTGTTTCGTAGTCTTTTTTACTACCTACCTCGCTCCACAAAATGCGTTCGAGAGACTTGACATCCTCTGCGCTTAAGGGAACGTTACTCTTTAATTTTGCAATTGCCGTTTCATCCTGATGCTGACGAATATAGAACTCTGCCTTTGCTTTATAGTTTTTAAGATCGTCACTTTCAAGGTCGGATTCATTCCATTCAACAGAAAGTATTTCATCATCAAAATTGGTGATATATTTTACCACTGTTCTTGGGATATACTTCATCAAATCGCGAAGATTTTCACGGATATGCTCGAACTCGTTAATTCCTGCGTTATCCAAATAATCGGTGTGCAAAATCTTGTTGATAAGATCAGACTGAACCATAATTTCGGGGATGTTTGCTACGCTTGCAATTCCGCTGACCTTTTTGTAAAGATCGGTGCGGGCGCGAGAATACTTCTTGCCGGCAAGATATGCAAGCTCCATACCGTACATCAAAGCATCAAAGCGAACGGCGGACGCCTCGTCCTCGTCGGGCGTAATCAGCGAAGCAAGTTCTTCTGCCATGAGAAGCGTATCCTCATAAGTGAGAGAATTGTAGTTGTCGGGATTTGCATATTGCTCCACGTAACGCAAATGCTGACGCACAGCAAAGTTCTCTTTGTTGAGCTCGCGCACCTTACGCACCATATCGTCAACCAAAAACTTGCGGAATGCAATCAAATCGGTTGTCTGATACGCAAGATCCTGCAACTTAAACGCGATCTGTGCCTTGAGCTTAAAGATTGCTCCCTGCAGGGCAATCTGATTTGCCGTAGGTTTGCCGTTGTTCATCCGGAAGAACTCAAAGTTTCCGCAGAAATCGAAGATATAGAACTTGTCCTTATCCTTGCCGTCCATCAGTCCGTCGCAACGGCGAGTTCCGCGACCGATCATCTGCCAGAACTTTGCCTTACTCATCACCTTCTTGAAGAACACGAGGTTCAGCACCTCGGGTACATCGATACCTGTGTCAAGCATATCGACGGAGATTGCAATTTGAGGTAATTTCTTGGGATCGGAAAACTCATCGATCGCACTCTGCGCATAGGTCATATAGTTGTCAATGACCTTGGTATATCCGGGTAGATTGGGGTATTCCTTGCCGAATATCTCGTGGATCTTCTCGGCGTGCTCATGGTTCTTGGCAAAGATGATTGTCTTTCCGAGCTTTTCGCCGTAGTCGATGCGCAAACCATCGTTCATCAAGATATGAAGCACCTGACGAATGGTATCCTCGTT
>JBGVFO010000021.1:0-10939 GCA_045121195.1 Eubacteriales bacterium | reverse complement strand
CCTCCATATTCAAGACCAAAACAAAAGAGGAGCACGATGTGCATGGAGACGGGAATTGACTCTCGCCTGCGGGCTCGGTCAGGCTCGGGTCTGACACCACACTGTGGTGTCATTCAAGATCTCGCCTTCAATTCCCTTCATATTCGAGACCAAAACAAAAGAGGAGCACGATGTGCTCCTCTTTTGTTTTGGTGCGGGAGACGGGAATTGAACCCGTACGATTCTCACCACACGCCCCTCAAACGTGCGCGTCTGCCAGTTCCGCCACTCCCGCGTGACGAATAATATTATAACATATTCTTTTCATTTGTCAAGAGGATTTTTGAAAAAATCCACAACTTTTCTTCAAGGTGTTGAAATTCCCGTAAAAAATGATATAATAAACTTATATTTACGACGTTATTCGGTTCTTTTACGAAAGAGGGTACTATGCAGATCTCCTTTTCCCACAAAATCAAGAATGAGCTCGCGGCGATTTCCGAGAAAAAGCCGTGCTGTCGTCGCGCGCTTTTCTGCGGTTTGCTGTATGCGGGAGAGGTAGAGGATGGCACGGTCCGCGTTGCTTTTACTCATCCTTTGACATCGGAGCTGTTTGGCGAGCTGGTCAGAGATTGCGTCAAAAAAGAGTCCGAGGTGACCGAAAAAACCGAGGTGGGACGAAAAAAATGGATCCACACCTTTTCAGCAAAGCGAATCGTCGCCTTTTTGCAAGCGCTTGATGGGGCTGACGACGCGTCGCTCTCCGAGCTTGCGGAGCTTCGCTGCGATGCGTGCTGGCGATGCTTCTTGCGCGGTGCCTTTCTCTCTTTGGCAACGGTTACCGATCCCGCAAAAGCGGTTCATGCCGAATTCCTTATGTCGAATTCCAAGCGGATCGATAGACTGGATGAGCTTCTGGCAACGCACGGCTTTCCCGCGAGGAAGGTAACGCGGGGGCCGAGGCTCGGTTTGTACTACAAGAAAAACGCAGAGCTGGAAGAGCTGTTTACCGTCATCGGCGCGGTTCACGCCACGCTGGATCTGATCAATCTCGTTATTGAAAAAGAGATTCGAAACAATGAGAACCGAGCCACCAACTGTGTGGCGAGAAATATAGCGAGAACGGTAGACGCGGTCGCCAAGCAGGTTGCCGCGGTAGAGAAGCTTCGGGAGCACGGTGTGCTGGAGGGGCTTCCCGACGATCTTCGTGTGACGGGCGAGCTTCGACTGAAGCATGACGAGGCGTCGCTTTCCGAGCTTGCCTCCTACCATTCCCCCCCTATCTCCAAGTCGGGACTCAACCACCGCCTGACACGCTTGATGGAGATGGCGGATAAGCTGAAATAGAATCCAAGAAAGGAGTACCGTATGTCTGATTTCGTACATCTGCATCTGCACAGTGAGTATAGCTTGCTGGACGGAGCCTGCCGCATTACAGAGATCCCCAAGCGTGCGGCGGCGTGCGGTCACCGTGCCGTTGCTATCACCGACCACGGCGTCATGTACGGTGCGGTCGCCTTTTATCGCGCGTGCCGAGAGAACGGAATCAAGCCGATCATCGGTTGCGAGGTCTACGTGGCATCCCGTTCCCGTCTTTCCAAGTCGGGCGACGGAGAGAACCGTACCGACCATCTGGTGCTTCTTTGCAAGAATGAGATTGGCTATCGGAATCTGATCTATCTGGTCTCGCAGGGCTTTATAGACGGGTTCTATTCCAAGCCGAGGATCGACCTTGAGCTTTTGAGAGAGCATAGCGACGGGCTTATCGGACTTTCCGCCTGTCTTGCGGGGCATATTCCGCGTCTTCTTACGGCGGGAGATTACGAGGGCGCTGTGAGCTATGCCAAGGAGCTTTCCGCGATTTTTGAGGAAGGAAGCTTTTATATCGAGCTTCAGAATCACGGCTTGGAGGAGCAAAAGCAGATCCTTCCGCTTTTGGCGCGGCTGGCGCGTGAATGCGGACTTCCCATGGTGGCAACCAACGACTGTCACTATTTGCGGCGCGAAGACGCCTATGCACAGGCGGTCCTTATGTGCGTACAGACCAATAGCGTGATCACAAACGGAAGACCCGTCGGCTTTGAAACCGATGAATTCTACTATAAGACCACAGAGGAAATGGAAGCGCTATTCGGCGATTACGAGGGTGCGATTGAAAACACCGTGAAGATCGCGGAGCAATGCGGCTTTGATTTTTCCTTTGACAAGCTGTATCTTCCAAGGTTCAATTGCCCGAATGGTGAGAGTGCCACCGAGCATCTGCGCGTGCTTGCCTTCGAGGGCTTTGAAAAACGGATCGCGGAGGGGAAGATCTCCTTCGGCGAGCAGGATAAGGACGCATACTGCCACCGCTTGGAATACGAGCTTTCGGTCATTGATAAGATGGGCTATTCCGACTATTTCCTCATTGTGCAGGACTACGTCAATTTCGCAAAGCAGAACGGTATTCCCGTAGGTCCGGGAAGAGGATCGGGCGCGGGAAGCCTTGTGGCGTTTTCGGTGGGCATTACCGATATTGATCCTATTCGCTTTGATCTTCTGTTTGAGCGTTTTCTCAATCCCGAGCGCGTCAGTATGCCCGATATTGATATTGACTTTTGCTACAATCGCCGCGACGAGGTGATCCGATACGTGGGTGAGCGGTACGGAAGCGATCACGTTTCCCAGATCGCGACCTTCGGTACTCTTGCCGCCAAGGCGGCAATTCGCGACGTGGGACGCGCTATGGGAATGTCCTATTCCGAGGTGGATCCTATTGCCCGTATGATCCCTCACGAGCTGGATATCACCATTGATGCGGCGCTGAAGCTGCCGGAGCTTCGGGAGGAGTACGATTCCTCGCCCAAGGTTCGTCAGCTGATCGATACCGCGCGAGCGCTGGAGGGTATGCCGAGAAACGTATCGATCCACGCGGCGGGCGTGGTGATTACCGACAAGCCTCTTTCGGATCACGTTCCGCTGGCGCAAAGCAACGGCGTTGTCATTACCCAGTACGATATGAACACCATCGCATCGCTGGGGCTTCTGAAGTTTGACTTTCTTGCGCTCCGCAATCTGACGGTCATCCGCGACGCGGAGCTTCAGGTTCGTGAAAAGCAGGCGGATTTTGATATCGAGAAGATTCCTCTTGATGACAAGGAAACCTTTGAGCTGATCGCCTCGGGAAACACCTCGGGTGTCTTTCAGCTGGAGTCGGGCGGTATGCGGCAGATGCTGGTCAATTTGCGTCCCGACTGCTTTGAGGATATCATTGCCGCTATTTCTCTGTACCGTCCCGGTCCCATGGACTCGATCCCACAGTATATTGCCAATAAGAAGGATCGCTCGGGTATTCGGTACGTAACGCCTCTTCTCGCCCCCATTCTGGACTCCACCTACGGCTGTATCGTATATCAGGAGCAGGTTATGGAGATCTTCCGCCGCGTGGCGGGGTACTCCTTTGGACAAGCCGATCTTGTGCGTCGGGCAATGGCGAAAAAGCACGCGGACGAGATCGAACGGGAGCGCGAGGGCTTCGTTTCCGGTGCTGAAAAGAACGGCGTCGCACACGACGATGCGGTTGCTCTGTTTGAAAGTATGGCGGATTTCGCGCAATATGCCTTCAATAAGAGCCACGCCGCCGCCTATGCCGTGGTTTCTTACCGCATTGCCTATCTCAAGCGACATTATCCGAGAGAGTATATGGCGGCGCTTTTGACGTCGGTGCTGGGAAATATGACCAAGGTAGCGGAATACATTGCGGAATGCTCTAAGATGTCCATCCGTGTGTTGCCGCCCGACATCAATCACAGTAACATTTACTTCCACGTGGACGGCGATAATATCCGATTCGGTCTTTTGGCGCTCAAAAACGTGGGAAAGCAGTTTTCCGAGCAGATCATCCGAGAGCGGCGGAGCAAGCCCTTTGCTTCCTTTGAGGATTTTGTGGAACGTATGACGGGACACGATCTGAATCGAAGACAGGTAGAAACGCTGATCAAGGCGGGAGCCTTTGACGGACTCGGTATCTACCGAAGCCGCTTGCTGGCAGTATACGAGAAGATCCTGGAAGCCGTGAACGGTCATTCCAGACAAAGCATGGACGGGCAGTTGGATCTCTTCTCGGATGCAGGGCTTACCGTGAGCAAGCCCGAATACGAATATCCCGACATCCCCGAATATACGCCCCGTGAGCTGTTGATGCTGGAAAAGGAATGCTCGGGTATGTACTTTACGGGACATCTGCTGGATGGCTATTCCAATCATCTAGCCGCCGTTAAGGCGACGGCCATCCTTAAGCTGTCGGATCCGGAGCAGAACCGATCCTATGCCGAGAGGGACCGTGTGACTGTGGCGGGTCTTATCAGTAGTGTTTCTGTGAAAAAAACCAAAAACGAAGAGCGAATGGCGTTCATTACGCTGGAGGACAAGTACGGCGAAATCGAATGCATCCTTTTCCCAAAGGTGTATGAGAAAATATCGTATCTGATCCGCATTGACGCCGCCGTTATCGTAATGGGGACGGTGTCGCGCAAGGACGAGGAGGATATCAAGATTCTTGCCAACAGCGTGATCGAGCTTGAGGATAACGCGACCTTCAAGGGAAGCGTGTCTGCAAGTGCGCCAAAGCCTGAAGCGGCAAAGAACGAAGGCGCACCGAAGCGAGGCGCGATGCCCACAACCGTTTTCCTTCGGGTTCCGTCCCTTTCTCACATCCTTGCCAAGAAGGCGATCAATCTGGCGGAAATATTCGCGTCCGAGGGAGGAACGCCCTCGGTGCAGATCCGTTTGTACGATACGGAGAGCGGCACCTATTCCACTCACCCCGTACGAATGGAGCTGAACGATTTTGCCGTTCGCGAGCTGAGGCTACTCCTTGGCGACGAAAACGTTGTTCTTCATTAAACCGTTAACAAAAAAAGACTGCAGAGAGAAATTCTTTGCAGTCTTTCTGTTTTTGCCTTCCATACCGCACCCTGCAAATGCACATAATACTTTTGAAATACAGAAAAAGGAGTGGGGAAATGGAAGCAAAAGGAAAGGGAAAAAAACGGCATATTTTCAGGCGGATCCTTTTGTTTTCGGCGGCGGTGACCTTGCTTGCGACAACGGGCTTGTTTTTTTATCTTCGTACGAGCTATGAAACCGAAATCGACGCCTCCTTGTTTGGAATGGAGATCGCCGATTCCACCACGCGGTTTTACTATTGCGACACGGGAATCGATCACACCTATGACGAGGCGTCGGTGGTGGAGCTGGAGGAAATCTTACAGGGAAGCCGACGGATTTTATACGCGGCGCCCGAGGAGATCCCCGAGGCGCTGATCCACGCGTTTGTCGCGATTGAGGACAAGCGATTTTTTGCCCACGAGGGGGTGGATCTTTATCGAACGGTTGCCGCCGCCGCCAATTATTGTCTCGGCTTCGACGACCGCTTCGGCGCGTCTACCATCACACAGCAGTTGATAAAAAACGTGACGGGAAATAACGAGATCACCGTAAAAAGAAAGCTGCAGGAGATTCTTTGGGCATACGATCTGGAGAAAAAGATGACCAAGGAGGAGATCCTGGGATGTTATCTCAACGTCATCAATCTTTCACAGGGGTGCTACGGCGTGGGCGCCGCCGCCAATCTGTACTTTTCCAAATCGGTATCCGAGCTTGATACGCTGGAATGTGCCTGCCTTGCGGCAATCACCAACAGTCCCACCTACTATGACCCGATCCGCAATCCCGACCATAATAAGGCGCGGCGCGATCTGATCCTTACGGCGATGTACGAGCAGGGCTATCTTGCGGAGGCGGAGTATGCCGAGCTCTACGGAGCGGAGGTTATGTTGAACGTAAACGAAGCGCTGCTCGAGGACCGAACGAACTCCTGGTATATCGATATGGTGGTAGAGGACGTGATCGCCGATCTTGTTGCCGAGTACGGCTATTCCTATGAAACGGCGGCGCGGATGGTGTACAACGGCGGTCTTCGCATCGTGACGGCAATGGATCCTCACGTTCAGGAGAAGCTGGAGCGGTATTATGAAAACGTCAATCATTTCCGCGTCTACGCAGGGGACGTGGCGCAATCCGCTATGATAGCCATTCATCCGAGGACAGGGGATATCTTAGGGGTGGCGGGCGCCGTAGGAGAAAAACAGGGGAATCGCGTGCAGAGCTACGCCACCGACGCCAAGCGTCCCTCCGGCTCTACGGTAAAGCCTCTTTCGGTGTATGCCCCCGCGCTTGAGGCGGGGAAGATCACCTACGCAACGGTATATGACGACGTACCCGTAAAATTTATAAAAACTGCAACGGGATATAAGACGTGGCCGCAAAACGCCAATATGGTGTATCGGGGATTGACCAACGTCAATTTCGCGCTGGCACATTCCTTGAATACCGTGGCGCTTCGGGTTTTGGACGAGATCGGGATCGAGCGTTCTTTTTCCTTTTTACGGGATACGGTAGGCGTGCGGAGCGTGATCGAGAAAGAACCGTTGTCGGGTGGCGGTTATCTGACCGATAAAGCGCCGGCGGCACTTGCCCTGGGACAGATGAACCACGGCGTGACCTTACGTGAAATGACGGCGGCATACGGGATATTTTCGGGAAACGGTCGGTATACCGAGCCGCGCTCCTATTACAGGGTGTACGATTCCCGCGGCAGAGAGCTTCTGACCAAGGAGGCAAGCAGTAGATATGCCATCAGTCCCGCCAACGCTTGCCTGATGACAAAAATGCTGGAGCATGTGATCTCCACGGGGACGGCGAAGCCCATCACCCTCGATAATATGATAGACGTGGCGGGAAAAACGGGAACGACCCAAAATAATTGCGATAAGTGGTTTATTGGCTATACGCCGTATTGCCTTTGCGGTGTCTGGTACGGATACGAATACCCAAAGCCCATTGGCGAAGCCGAAAAATACCGATATCTTGAGGTCTGGAACGACGTGATGCTGGATCTGCACCGAAATTATTATATCCCGGGCGGCGGCTATCGCACCTTCCGAACCGATCCCGACGTGATAAGGTTGACGGTCTGCCGCGATTCCGGATTGCTTATGACCACCGATTGCTATCTCGACCCGCGGAATAACCGGGCGGAGGTGGCGTACTTCGTGAGAGGGACGGAGCCAAAGCGGTACTGTACCTGTCACACCTCGGTGGAGTACGATGTGCAAAACGGGGGCGTGGTCTGTGAGGGCTGTGAGTGCGAGGAGATCACACGCGTGGGGCTGATCCGCGTGAATCGAAGGTTCCCGATGCAGATCTACGTGACCGACGCCCAGTATACCTGTCGGGAGATACCCCCGGGCGTGACGCCGTCCACCGAGGAGGGAACGCCGTATTTTGCGACGGTACTGGGGCGGGGAGAGTATTGCGGCATTTCTCCGACGAAATCCCCATACAACCGCGCCAGCACGGGGGCGCTCCGGGAAGAAGAGCAGGTCGAAACGGCGAACGATCCCGAAATCGAATAAAAACAAAAATCACCTCATATAGTGGTATCGACTGTGAGGTGATTTTTTTGCGGAATCCGTTTCGTTATGCTCGGAATGAGCTTCGGTCCTGCCACGGGGGAGCGATAACGGCAGGTGCCTTGATCTTAGGCATCGTATGGCTGATCGTTTTATCCATAGTGGGCTCGCCCCGTCTTCTTTTGCGGTGGATCACCGCACGGATCCTTGTGCCTCCCACCTGGCTGTTTCTCGTCTTTATGCTGCTGCTGTTTCTTGTCAGCGGAGCTTTTATGGGAGCGGTGCTCGGTGACCGAAGGCGTGGATGCGACGCCGTCCGCTACCGAGGCGCCTTTTTTTCCACCGTCGCGATCACGATGTGCTATCTTTGGTATGCGCTGTTCTTCGGCGCGCGCTTCTTCTTTTCCGCTCTTCTGCTTTCCGCGATTGCAAGCCTATGCTTTTTTGTTGCCGCCATCACCTTCAGGCGCGGCTTCCGTGTGGCGTGTGTTGGGGCTTGGCTTTGCTTCGGCGTATGTCTGTATCTGACTCTTTTATCCCTGCTTTGCTTTTTGCTCCTGTAAAAATTCAGCAAATTCATTGACAAATATCTCCGTGTGTAGTATAATTTATACATAAAGATATTTTCGGAGGTAAGTTATGAAATTTGTCAGAATATTCAGCTTGATCCTTGCTTTGCTTATGATCGGCGGCGCTATGGTCGCTTGCGGCGGCTCCGAGGGCGACGTTGAGTCCTCCAAGGACACCGACGGACAGGTAGCAAGTGAGCCCATTCACGTAAACATCTACGTAAGGGCTACTGCAGACGGCGAGAACGTATACGATAGCGAGCCCTATGGCTATGACTTCATCGGCAGCACCTGCACGGTTGCCAAGATCGTTGAGGAGTTCATGAGCTTTGAGAAGGGTATCGACGTTGTTTACGACGAGGACGGTAAGCTGAAGCAGATCGGCGAGCTTGAGGCAGGCGTCGGACAGTTCTGGATGTTCAGCGTGGCAAAGGCTCCCAAGACCGCGGCACAGGCAGAGCCCGTTGACGCAAACATTGAAACCTACAGTCAGATCGAAAACGACGATACCATCGTGATCTATCTTGGCGGTTTGGTAGACTGAATCGAAATATAATACAAAAGAAACGAGGGCAGGGCATGCAAAATTAGCGGGAAAATAATAACAACCGAATAAGCAGCCCTTACGGCAAAACACCACGGAAGAAAATCCGTGGTGTTTTGCTGTTTGATACCCGTTCACATAGCAGAAATTGCACTGCAGAAATCAAAGAACACAGCGGCAAGGAGCAAAAACTCCTTGCCGCAAAATTATTATTTACTGAAAACGACCGTAACGGTCGTACCGACACCGAATTCGCTTTCGATGGAAAGCTCTGCGTCCGAAATGGCGCAAATGTGCTTGACGATGGCAAGGCCGAGTCCTGTGCCGCCGATGCGCTTGGAGTGGGATTTGTCCACGCGGTAGAAGCGCTCGCAAAGGCGCGGCAGATGCTCTTTTTCAATACCGATACCAGTATCCTCAACCTTAAGACAAACTCCTGTATCCGTTTCGGTAATGGACACCGTTACCGAGCCACCGTCCTTATTGTATTTGATGGCATTGGAAACAAGATTTTCGACAAGCTCAAAAACCATTGCCTGATCGGCGCATATTTTGGCAGAGCCAACGATACTTGCGGTAATATTTCTGCTTTGTGCCTTCTCGGACAGCCCGTCGAGAACCTCTTTTGCGATATCCTCAAGAGCCACCTCGGAAAGCGCTCTTATGGGAGCATCTCCGCTTTCAATTTTTGAAAGCATCAGCATATCCGAGATCAGAGAGCCGAGCCTAAGACATTCCTTATAAATCCGTCCAAGCTGTTTTTTGGAGGTATCGTCCATACCTTCCTTGTTCATCAGCACCTCGGCAAAGCCCTGCATAACCGTAATAGGCGTTTTTAGCTCGTGAGAAGCGTTGGCAAAGAACTCGCTCTTTTGCTTCTCGATCAGCTTTTCCTTCGTAATATCCGTCACGATAATGATAGCGGAAATATCGTCGCAGATGACCTCGTTTGTTACCTTGGTAATGACTACCGACAGATACTTATCGTCGTATGCGCAGTTGAAAGCGAAATTCTCCCCGATATGCTCGGTGATCTGTTCGTAAACAGGCAGCTTTTCAATCAGGAACACAAGATCTCTGCCAATGTCGTGATGCGTTCCGTTAAACATTTCAAACGCACGCTTATTGGCGAAAACGATACGCTTTGATTTATCAAGAGCGATAATGCTCTGCGATACGTTATCAAGCACGGCGTTCAGCTTCACTCTCTCGCCGTCTGCAACACGGATATGACTGTGAATGTTTGCGTTCAGCTCGTTGATCTGATTGAGAACCCCGAACAGCTCCGGCTCGCTCATATCGGTCTTGATCGGTGCATACTGTCCTTCGTTCAAACTCTTTAAGCTCTCTCCGATCTCTGTCACCTTGGATGAAATATTACGGGATATAAAAGTTGAGAGGACAAATGAAAGAACGAGAGATACGGCAAGAACGAGGATGAAAAGCGGAATGATGGCGGTAAAGTAGGGTGACACCTGGCTGCTTCTTACCGCAAGTCTGAGGATCACCTCCGTGCCGTCCGAAAGGGCGGTCTTGGTTGCGTAATAGGTCATATCGCACTGAAAGGTTTCCGAATATCTTTCCACGGTATCGGGCTTGCCTTCAAGGGCATTTTTTATTTCTTCACGGTCTGCGTGATTTTCGAGAGGCGCTTTGGTATCGCTCTCGTAAAGAACGTTACCGCCCATATCGAAAATCGTAATACGAAGCTCGGGGTTATCCGAGTACTTATTAAAGACAGCAAAATCGCTCTGCTCGTTCATCAGCGTTGCGGCAAGCTCGGTTTCTTCCTTCAGCCGTTCGCTTACAATCTTATTCGTATTCATATTAACCGCAATGATACCGAACACGAACATCAGAAGAACGCAGGCAAGCGTTGGGGCAAACACCTTATAAAATATCTTCTTTTTCATAAACTATTGTCCTACAAAGCGATAACCGATACCGCGCACGGTAACGATCACATCGCCGCCTCCACATTCGGTGATCTTGTCGCGGAGCTGAGAGATATGTATATCAAGCGTTCTCGTTTCTCCCATATAGCTCTCGCCCCAAACCTCACGGAACAGCTCCTCGCGCTCGATGGTAACGCCTGCGCGTGCGATCAGCATTTTAAGAAGCTTGAATTCCTTCAAGGTAAGCCCCAAGTCGTGCCCTTCGTAAAAGATCTTATAAACGTTATTGTCAATGACAAAGCCCTTCTGACTTGTCACATAAAGGTTTGCACGGCGAATGTTGGTCTTGACACGAGCGATCAGCTCAAGCACAGAGAAGGGCTTGGTCATATAATCGTCAGCCCCCTTGTTCAGTCCCTTGACCGCGCTGATCTCGTCGGATTTTGCGCTCACGATAATGACGGGGATCTTCTCATCCATTTCTCTGATTTTGGTGAG
>JBGVFO010000020.1:0-5686 GCA_045121195.1 Eubacteriales bacterium | reverse complement strand
GGCGACCCGAAAATGATGAAATTTGATTTTGTTTATGGCTACGCTCAAATCCTCATCACAGAAGGATTTCACCAATTTTATAATGGCAAATCCGTTCGTTTCGGGTCGCCGAGGACGTCGACCCCTACAGTGTTTGTTCGTTGCCATTCCATCACATCAAACACACCGACAAATCAAAATTTATTACATCCCTACGAGGCGCGAAAACACCACCGACCTTGCAGTCGGTGGTGTGAGAAACTTTCGTGTCGGACGTTTATTATTATCACCTTATATCTTGGCGTCCCAAAGACCGCAGAAGCTGTCGATGGGATCGGTGCCCGTGAAGGCGTCCTTGCCCGCAAGAAGCTTGTCAACCAGCGCCTCCATGGTGGAGGGCTTAGAATCGTAAGCGTTGATATAGGTGCGTACCTGGGGGATGTCGGCAAGCATGGTGGGGGCGTTTACGCTGATCGCCACTACGGGAAGCTCGAAGACGTACCACGGGATCTCTCCGCCGCCCTTGGAGAAGCCGAAGGAGGGTCTGCCGTTTCCGACGTCGCAAAGGGTGATGACAAGATCCTGACCCGAAACGAAGTCGGCAATGGCGTTCTTGCCTGCGAAATACAGATTGATATTGGGCTTCTCACCTGCGGCGATCTGCTTCTTCATCCGCTCGATGGGACCCTCGTAGATAAAGGCGTCAAAGCCCTTTTCGATCAGTCGGTCGCGAAGATCCTCGGCGGGGGTCTTCTGCGCGCCCGCGCCGCCCATGACCGCCTTGATCAGGTCGTCCATCGGACCGGGAGCGCCCTTGATATGCACGATCATCACTCGCTTATACTTTTCGGGGGTGACGGGAAGCACGCCCTCGTCCTTATATTTCACGAGGGTAACGGCGTCACGGCTGATGGCCGCCTCTGCCGCCTTTGCCTCCTCCTTGCCGAGGGCAACGGGGGTGGTCATATCAATATTCACGCCCTTGTGAAGACCCATATGCGCCTTCAGACCGAGAATTCTCGTCAGCGCCTCGGTCATTCTCTCCTCGCTGATGATGCCCGTCTTGTAGGCGTCCAGCATGGTGGCGAAGTCCTCGTCGGGATCGTTGAAGAAGAGGAACATATCACAGCCCGCGTTGATGGCGGCGGGGAGCATAGCCTTTCTCGTCATACGGTCGGTCATGCCTACCATGTGGGAGGCGTCGGTGACCACCATACCGTTGAAGCCCAGCTTGTCGCGGAGCAATCCCGTCATGATCTCGGGGCAGAGGGTGGCGGGGAGCAGCTCCTCGTCCTTGATGTCGGGCTTGATCTCGCGCATATACTCGCGCATCATAATGTGACCGCCCATAATAGCGTCCAGACCCGCGTCAATGAGGGTCTTGTATACGTGACCGTAGGTCTCCATCCACTTTGCCTCGCCGAATTCGTTGAGGTTGTTGGAGATGTGCGCGTCGCGGAAATCCTGACCGTTGCCGGGGAAATGCTTTGCCGCGCAGGCGACGCCCGCCTCGTGAGCGCCCTCCATATAGGCGCGGCTCATCTCGGCAACGCGAGCGGGATCGTTACCGAAGGCGCGGGTGACGATCTCGGTGTTTTCCCAGTTATAGTGAATGTCGCAAACGGGAGCGAACGCCATGTTGCATCCGATGCTTGCGGCTTCCTCGTTGGAGTATTTGCCCAGCGCCTTGGCGTGCTCGAGCTTGCCCGTGGCGCCGATCTTGATGCCGCTTCCGATAAAGGTACCGTCGGAGCAGGCGCCGTTGCCGCCCGTTTCGGTGTTACAAGCGATAAAAACGGGGATCTTGGCGTACTTCTGCAGGGTGGCGTTCTGCATCTTGACCACCTGACCGGGCATATTGTTGTATCGGCAACCGCCCAGATGGTATTTCTCCATCAGCTCGCGAAGGTAAGCTTCGTCGATGCCCGCGGTGAGCTGGAAGAAGAGCTGTCCGACCTTTTCCTCGTCGGTCATGTCGGCAATGGTGCTTTTGACCCATGCAATATCCTCGTCGGACAGGCAATAGGGCTTGGCTTTGAGGTTTGTCATAGTGTATTCTCCGTTCTTTTTTTTGTTAACCGTTTAGATTTTCAAGGAATGCCGCTACCTTGGCTTGGCTGTATTCGCCGCCATAGGTGCCGTCCGCCAGCTTGTCGAGAGCCACGTCGATGAACTCCTGCCAGCTCTCGCCCTCGCGGCGTACCAGAATGGGGTAGAAATAAACGCCGTTCTTCTCGGCGGCGGCAAGATCGCCGGGGGCGTCGCCGCACATCACGACCCTTGCGGGATCGTAGCCCTGCTTCAGAAGCGCCGCGATGCAGTCCGCCTTGCTACCTGCGTTCTGCGCCATCACCACGTCGGTGTGGGGAAGCAGACCGTGCTTGTTCCATTCCTCCATCACCGCGTCAAGATTGGCGCTGGATACGATGGCAACGTCCGCCCGCCCGTGGGCAAAGGCGAGAGCCTCGCGAGCGAGAGGGAAGGGATGGACCTCCTCCTCGGGGAGCTGCTTGACGGCGCGATTGACCGCCGTGCTCCAGGCAAGTGCCTTCCGAAGGGATCGGCTCTCGGGCTGGTCCGCGATGGCGCGCTCAAGGGCGCTGTTGGAAAGCTCTCGGGCGTTCTCCGCCCATTCTACAAGATCGTCGAGATCATCGATGGAACAGTACCGCTCCGCGATCTCCGAGAGTGCCATAGCCAGTCCGCGGAAGCGATTGACGCCGCGGGTCATGGTATACAGATTGATGTCATTCCAACGGGCGAGGATCGGCTCACGCCACTCGGCGAGCCCCCATTCCTCCACCATCAGGGGACCGAAGCAGCGGAAGTGCTTGATGTCCATGGTGTCCATGGCACAGCCGTCGCTGTCCACGCAAACGAGAAGGTCCTTGCTTTTTACAAATCCGTCACTCACGTTTCTTTCCTCCGTCAATTCTACTACTTATAGTATATAGTATTTCACGGGGATAAATCAAGTATGAAATGTAGCCTAATTTCGCCCTGCGAAACTGTATATTTTGATTATAGACAGCGCGATAAGAGATGGGGACGAGAGGTGGATAAATTGATGTTTATCGGTGTGTTACGGCTACGCGCAAGACGAACGAAAATATCTAACACCGTAGGGGGCGACGTCCTCGGCGCCCCGAAAGCAACCAAATTTGATTTGGTTCATGGCTACGTTCAAACCCGTATCACAAAAGGATTTCACCAATTTTATAATCGCAAATCCTTTCGTTTCGGGGCGCCGAGGACGTCGCCCCCTACAAGGTTTGTATGTCGCCATTTCGTCACATCAAACTCTTCGATAAATCAAAATTTGAAGAAAGATCCTTCGTATCGTTTGCGGAGGATCTTTTTTGCCTGAAAAAGGGGATTTTGTCCTACAAAAATTGATTTTTTGCTTGCGGTTTCGTGTGCGATATGATACAATGAGATGGTACGGGAGTCCCGTGAACAGAACAGGAGTGAGGATCTTATCATGTGGTATTCGAAGCTTTACAGAAGACATCTGATGGATATGCATATCGCCGACTGGGACGAGCGCTTTTTGTCCGAGCTTTCCCCGGAGGAATACGTGGAAAATCTCAGGCGCGCCGACGTGAATCTGGCGATGCTTTACTACCAATCCCACGCGGGACTGTGCTACTATCCTACCAAGAACGGCGTGATGCACCGAGCCTTCCGCGGAAAAGAGGACGTGATGCGCCGCATCGAGCAGCTTTGCCACGAAGCGGGCATCAAGACGGTGGGCTATTACAGCCCCATTTATAATACCTGCGAGCACGACCGCCATCCCGAATGGCGGCTGGTTGAGCCGAGCGGTCTGTCCCGACGCGAAAAAGGGGACAACGGCGGTGTGACCATGGCGTTCGCCTCTACTCAACTGGCGCGGTACGGTCTTTGCTGTCCCAATAATTTGGAGTATCGGCAGTTCGTCTTTGATCAGATCGACGAGATGCTGGACTATTTCTCGCCTGACGGTATGTTCTTTGATATGCCCTTCTGGCCGGGCGGCGGTTGCTTTTGCCGCTGGTGCCGCGAGCGTTGGGCGCGTGAGGTTGGCGGTGAGCTGACGTCTATCCCTTCTCCGAGATCCGCCGAGTTTGCCGCGTATACAACGGCGCATTTTGACTGGATGGCGGAGTTCGTGCGCGCCGTGACCGAGCACGTCAAGAGCCGCAGACCCGATATGCCTGTGGAATTCAACTACGCCTCGGCGGTAGCAAGCGGCACGTTGTGCGGCTGTGGCGAGGGGGTCAACGACGCTATTGATTACTGTGGCGGTGACCTGTACGGAGATACGGTATCCCAGTCGGTTGCCTGTAAGCTGTATTACGGTGCCACCAAAAATCAGCCCTTTGAATATATGTTTTCCCGTTGCAAGCCCGCCCTTCGCTCTCATACCATGACAAAGTCGCAGATGCAGATGCGGACGGCAATGGCGGTGACGGCGGCGCATCACGGCGCTACCCTCGTGATCGACGCCATCGACCCCGTCGGCACCATGGATCGCCGCGTATACGACGAGGTGGGGCGCGCCTTCTCCTTTATCAAGCCCTACGAGCCTTATTATCGCGGAACCCCCGTGACCGACGTTGGACTTTACTACGGCGTACGAAGCCGCCACGATGCGGGCAACGATCCAAGAAACAACAGAACCTTCAATTCCATTCAGGTCGTGAACGAGTGTGCAAAAATGCTCACCGAGCGGCATATTCCTTACGGCATCACGGGCAACTGGTCCCATCTCGACTATCCCTATTTGCTGGCGCCCGTTCTCAAGAACACCGAGACCTGCGACGTGGAGCGTCTTGTATCCTACGTCCGTGAGGGTGGCGTTCTGTACCTCAGCGGCGCCGACAATCCCGCCCTTCTTCGGGAGCTGGTGGGGGGTGAGCTTTCGGGCTACACTGCGGAAAACAAGATCTACGTGGCGCCGAAAAAGCGCTATGAGAGCAAATTCCACGGCTTTACCGCAAAGTATCCGTTGTTCTTTGACAGGACCGTCGCGCCCATCGTCAAGGGGGTAAACAAGCGCGACGTCATCGCTACGGTTACCCTTCCGTATACCGAGCCCAGCTCCAAGCAGTTTGCCTCCATCCATTCCGACCCGCCCGGTCGCGCCACCGATATTCCTGCCGTAGTTGTTCGCAAGGTGGGCAAGGGAAGGGTGGTCTGGTCGGCTCTGCCTCTTGAAGGTATGGACGGCGAGGAGTACGGAGAGATCCTTCTGTCATTCGTGCTTGGCAATAAGCGCGATTTTGCGGTTCGTAGCGACGCCCCCGAGGATGTGGAGTTCACCCTGTTCGCCGACGGTGACGAGTACTTCGTGAACGCGGTGGTTCATTCCGAGCGGGTGACGCCCCGAACGGTGCCTTCCTTCCGCGTGTCGGTCAAGTGTGAGAAGCCTCCCCGCGAGGTGCGCCTTCTGCCCGACGGTACACCCGTCAAATTTACGTGGAAAAACGGCTACGTTACCTTCCGCGCACGGAAGCTGCATATCTTTGATATGTACCAAATTCTGTTGTAACCCAAAAGGAGATGCAAATGCATCTCCTTTTTTTCGCGGACACTTGCATTTCCCACCAAAAGATGGTACAATAAACGTAGAAGATTTGAAAAATTTCAAATTTTGATTTGTCGGTGAGTTTGATGTGACGAAATGGCGACATACAAACCTTGTAGGGGGCGACGTCCTCGGCGC
>JBGVFO010000019.1:0-16747 GCA_045121195.1 Eubacteriales bacterium | reverse complement strand
GTCGGCGGATTACATGCGATCAGTGCTGTAGTGACAAGCAAAAGCAATAAGCAGATGCAAAGAATTCGTTTCATATCAATACCTTTCGGGCTTTTTTACCCGATTATTATACTATTTTTCAGCAACGTTGTCAATAGATTTGAGAATCATTTTCATTTTTGAAGCGGCGAAGATAAAATTCATGAAAAAATCCCGTAAGGTGTTGTTTTTTTTCTTAAAATATGGTATGATGTACTATATTCGATTTTCTCAAAAAGGAACTTCTAAATTATGTACCATTCGATATTGGATATTAAGACCACCCAGAGAGCAATCAAATCCTGCAAGGACTATTTTGAAAGAGAGCTGGCAAAGGCGTTGAATCTTGTTCGCGTCAGCGCACCCTTGTTCGTTACGCCGGAATCCGGCCTTAACGATCGTCTGAACGGCGTTGAAAGACCTGTACAGTTCGATCTTCTTGAAACGGGACGCGAGGTGCAGATCGTACAGTCGCTTGCGAAATGGAAGCGATATGCGCTTGGCAAATACGGATTTGACGTAGGAGAGGGCCTTTATACGGATATGAACGCCATTCGTCGTGATGAGAATACCGATGCGATCCATTCCATCTACGTAGACCAATGGGATTGGGAAAAGGTGATTTCCAAGGAGCAGAGAACACTGGACACTCTTAAGGAGACTGTGCGCGGTATTTACTCGGTTCTTAAGAATACAGAACGGTATATGATCGCCGAATATCCCGCTCTTGCCGATGCCTTCAAAAAGAATCCGCTCCCCGAGCAGATTGCCTTTGTTACCACAGGAGAGCTTGAGGAGCAGTATCCCGCGCTTACGCCCAAGGAGCGTGAGCATACTTCCGCAAAGGAGCACGGTGCGGTTTGTATTATGCAGATCGGAGGCAAGCTGAAGTCCGGAAAGCCTCACGACGGTCGGTCTCCCGACTATGACGACTGGACGATGAACTGTGATATTATTCTGTTCTTTGACGTGCTGGATATTGGATTGGAAATCTCCAGTATGGGTGTTCGCGTTGATGAGGATGCCCTTGCCAAGCAGCTGGAGGAGGCAGGCTGTAATGACCGTCGGGCGCTTCCGTTCCACAAAGCGGTTCTTGAGGGATCTCTGCCGTATTCCATTGGAGGCGGTATCGGACAGTCAAGACTTTGTATGTATTTTTTGAAAAAGATGCACATCGGTGAGGTGCAAGCATCGATCTGGCCCGAGCAGCAGGAAAAAGAGCTTGCTGAGCAGGGGTGTACGTTGCTATGAAAAAGACTAGACTTGTCATTGTCAGACACGCGCAGAGTGAAAGCAATAAGGCAAGGTTTTTCGCGGCAGCAACCAATGTGAATCTGACCGAGTTGGGGCGCGAGCAAGCTCAAAAAACGGCAGATTTCCTTGCGGACTATACCTTCGATCGCGCGTATTCCAGCCCCATGGCTCGCGTGCTGCAAACAGCGACGCCGATCATGGCGGGGCGTGAGCTTACCTTGGAGCAAAACGCTGATCTTCGAGAGATCAATGGCGGTATGTGGGAAGGGATGCCCTATACCGAGATCGATGAAAAATATCCTGCGGAGCGAGAGCTTTGGCGAAATAGCTTTGCCAATTGTGTTTGTCCCGGAGGAGAGAGTGTTTGTGAGATAGATTGGCGCGTCCGTGACGCGTTTTTGAAGATCATTCGGGATAACCCCGAAAAAACCGTTTTGGTCACAACCCATGCGACGCCGATCCGACTGATCACCAACTTCTTTTTAGAAAAGTCCCTGTGGCAGATCGACAGCACGCCGTGGGCAGATAACGCCTCGGTAACCGTCGTTGACTGCTTTGAGGACGGAACTTATGAAATGGTCCTTCAAGCGCATAACGGGCATTTAACTGCATAAGAAAAGAGCAAATGCACAAGGCATTTGCTCTTTTCTTTTTATCCACCGATCAGAAAGACGATGGAATAGTACATAATGCTGGAAACCATCAATGCCGCAAGGAGAATACAAAAGATTCGCACAAGCAGGATCTTGGTTTTTTCCCGTTTATTCTTCATAAAAGCGCTCCTTTAATCCATCTTAATTTGCATTGCCGAGATATCCTTTTCGGCAAGAAGCGTTCCCGTAGCAGGAAGCTTGTATTTACGGTAACCCTTATCATCCTGATCTGCAAGATCACTTCTTGCGTTCACAACCTTCTGCCCCTTTTTGAGGGTCATCAACGACACACCGCCTGCGGTTCTGGTCGTTTTCTGCGGGATCAGCGGGGACTTGAAGATAATAGCACGGTCCGCCGAGTTGATCATCATAATATCGACGGGGTCCTCACCCTCAAGGAAGGCGGCAACGATGGGAGAAGCATCAGAATATGCACCTTGAAGCTTGCGACGGACTGCCTTGGTTTCGTATGCCGTCATTGGAATACGTACGCCCTTTCCGTTCTCAAAAATAAAGATCATATTTTCATTTTCGGAATAGCCGTTGAAGATCCGCATAAAGATGGGCTTTTCGCCTGACTCCATTCCCAGCTTTGCGGGAAGGAATTCGCCCATAGCGGATGCCTTGGTATTTTCAAATTCGGAGACCTTGGCACGGTACAGACGGCATTTATCCGAGAAGAAGATAAGCTCCGCGTTATTCGTGGTGTCATAGGTATGCGTAATGACGTCGCCTTCCTTCAGCTTATGCTCGTCGTTTCCGCGAAGAGAGAGCAGGGTGATTTTCTTGAAATAGCCCTCTCTTGTAAGGTATACCTTTACGTTGTAATCGTCCTCGGTGGCTTCTTCTACGTATTCCTCAATATCGGTAGCGTACTCAAGGTACGAGCGACGGGGCTGACCGTACTTCTTCTTGATTTCAGTCAACTGCTTACAGAGGAGTGCTTTGATCTTGAGGTCGTCGCCCAACAATTCCTCCAGCTTATCGATCTCCTCCTTGAGGTTTTCGATCTCATTCAGACGATTCAGCATATATTCCTTGTTGAAGTGACGCAGCTTGATCTCGGCGATGTATTCTGCTTGAACCTCATCTACGCCAAAGCCGTCCATTAGGTTTTGTATAACGGCGGAGTCTTGTGCGGTGCTTCTCACAATATTGACTGCCTTATCAATGTCAAGATATACGGCGGTAAGACCAAGCAACAGGTGATACTTTTCGTTTTTCTTTCCCAGCTCATAGGTCAGCTCCCGACGGACACATTTCATTCGGAAGTCGATCCATTCGCGAAGAATATCAATAACGCCGAGCTGACGGGGGGTGGAGTCGATCAGAATATTAAAATTACAACGGAAGCTATCCTCAAGGGGGGTGAGCTTGTAAAGCTTTGCCATCAGCTTGTCGGGATCGGTACCCTTACGAATATCAATGGTCAGCTTGAAGCCGCTCAGATCGATCTCGTCGCGGAAATCGACGATCTCCTTGAGCTTGCCTTCCTTTACAAGGTCGGCAATACGCTTCATAATAAGCTCAATTGAGGTGGAGTAGGGAATCTGGAGAATGTCAATGCAGTTTTGGGTACGGTCATAATTATACCGTGCGCGGATCTTGACGGAGCCCTGACCCGTCTGATAGATGGAGCGCATCTGCTCTCTGTCGTAGATGATCGTTCCGCCGCCGGGGAAATCGGGTGCTTTGACAATATCGAGCATTTTTTCCACGTCGGTCTTCGGATTACGTAAAAGGGCAATGGTGCCGTCACAGATCTCTCCGAGATTGAAGGAGCAAATGGAGGACGCCATACCTACTGCAATACCCGTGTTCGGCATAACAAGAATGTTGGGAAATGCCGAGGGAAGAAGGACGGGCTCGGTCATAGTATTGTCGTAGTTGGGGATCATTTCTACGGCATCCTTGTCAATGCCGCGGAACAACTCCGAGCAGAAGCCGTCCAGCTTGACCTCGGTATATCGGGATGCCGCAGGCTTCATATCCGACGAATATTGCTTGCCAAAGCTTCCCTTGGAGTCGATCAAGGGATGAAGAAGTGACTCATTGCCTCGGGTAAGACGAACAAGAGTGTCATAAATGGACATATCACCGTGAGGGTTAAGCTTCATCGTTTGTCCGACGACGTTAGCGCTCTTGGTGCGGTTGCCCGTCAAAAGTCCCATTTTATACATCGTATAAAGAAGTTTTCGATGAGAGGGCTTCAACCCGTCAATTTCCGGAATTGCACGGGATATGATAACGCTCATAACATAGGGCATATAGTTTTTCTCGATGGTATCGGTAATCAACTGCCGCTGTACGGGCGCATATTTAATGGGGGCTGCTTCAATGACTTTACTTTTTCTTGCCATGGTTTCCTCCGTGCTGATTTTATACCTTACGTACCGTATGCGCCGCCGCGCGGATCATACGATTGTAAAGGGCGAGCCCGATTCCGTCCTTGCTTGGCAGATGGGCATATATGATATCAACGCCCAGCTTGTCCGCGTCGCGGAGGGCGGTGAATAACTTTCTTGCTTGGGTTTCAGGATCGTCGGCTTTGCCGAGATCAATGGTGTTCTCGCCACCGAGAAGGAGTAGCTCCTCGGAGTAGCAGAGAACAGCACATTTTCTTGTGGATCGTTCCTGCTTCAAAAAGGCGAGTACGTTCTGTTCGCTTCCGTCCAGAAGGACTAGCGGTACCTCCGGCGCATAGTGCTTGTATTTCATTCCCGGAGAGAGGGGGCGTTCGTTTTTGCCCAACTCTTCAAGAACAGAGGGGGCTACCGTAACCGAGTCGCAAACGCAGAGAAGTGCGTCGGCTGTGATAGCACCGGGGCGAAGCAAGATTGCGTCCGCACCGTCAAGTCGAATAATGGTAGATTCAAGACCGATATCGCAATCGCCGCCATCAATAATAACGTCAACCCGTCCGTCCAGATCCTCGATCACGTGACGCGCACAGGTCGGGGAGGGCTTGCCTGATAAATTGGCGGAGGGCGCCGCAATAGGAAGCCCTGCGGCTTGAATCAGCGCATTTGCAATGGGATGCGAAGGACAGCGAATGGCGACCGTGTCAAGTCCACCGGTTACCGACAGGGGAACGGCGTCCTTTTTGGGGAGGATGACCGTCAGCGGACCCGGCATAAAGGCTTTTGCCAATTTATAGTAGGTGGCGTTTGTTTCGGCGTATGCCTCTGCGTCTTCAGGAGACGCTATGTGAAGGATCAACGGGTTATCAGAGGGTCTTCCTTTCGCCGCATAAATCTTTTTGGCGGCATTTTCATTGATTCCGTTTCCTCCGAGCCCATATACGGTTTCGGTAGGGAAGACGACAAGCCCTCCCTCCCGAAGCGTTTTTGCCGAGAGGAGGAGGGCGTCACGGTCTATTTGATTTCCGTCCGTCTTAATAATTTTCGTTGTCAAATCGTAACCTTCTTCGTTAGTTGCTTTTTAGCTTTTCCGCGGTATCTGCCGTGATCAGCGCGTCGATCATTTCACCGATATTACCGTTCAGAAAATTTTCCAAGGAGTAGAGAGTAAGCCCGATTCTGTGATCGGTGATCCGCCCTTGCGGATAATTATAGGTTCTGATGCGCTCACTTCGATCACCCGTTCCTACCTGACTTTTCCGTTCCGACGCGATCTTTTCGGATTGCTCGGCTTGCTTGATGTCATATAGCTTGGTGCGAAGCATTTTGAGTGCCTTGTCCTTGTTTTTGAACTGACTGCGTTCTTCCTGGCATTCGATCACGATGCCGCTCGGCTTATGTGTCAGGCGAACTGCGGATTCGGTTTTGTTGATGTGCTGTCCGCCGGCGCCGCTGGACTTACAGGATTCAAAAATCAAGTCGGCGGGATTGATCTCGATCGCCACGTCCTCAACCTCGGGCAATACGGCAACCGTCGCCGTTGAGGTCTGGATCCGACCTTGTGATTCGGTTTCGGGAACACGTTGAACGCGATGGACGCCGCTTTCAAACTTGAAACGGGAATACGCGCCGTCACCCTCGATCATAAAAGTGATCTCGCGAAATCCACCCAGCTCGGTTTCGTTGGCGTTCATCAGAGAGGCTTTGAAGCCGACTGCTTCGGCGTACATGGAATACATACGGTAAAGAACCGCAGCAAAAAGCGCAGCTTCCTCTCCGCCTGCTCCCGCGCGGATCTCTATCATAACGTTTTTATCGTCGTTGGGGTCACGGGGAAGCAAAAGGATCTTCAGCTCCTCCAGAAGCGTTTCTGACCGCTTCTGGAGGGCTTTGTATTCTTCCGCTACCATTTCCCGCATATCGGCGTCGAGGGATTCATCCAACATTTCACGGGCTTCTCGGCACTCGGTTTCGGTACGCTGATAATCGCGGTACTTTTCAATCACGGGCGTGAGGGCCTTGTATTCCTTCATCAGCTTGGTATAATTCTCGTTGTCAGAGAAAATATCCGGCTCCGCCAACTTGGCTTCGATACCGACGTATTTCTCCTCGGCGGACTTTAACTTTTCAAGCATAAATCGACCTTCCTGTCGGGATCAATATTTGGAGAATGCGCAGAATGCGCGGTAGGTTTCGTACACGTCTACCTTGGATACGATCTCATAAGGCGCGTGCATAGAGATCACGGGAACACCGAGGTCGACCGTGTCGATGTTGTGCTTGGCGATGAACTTGGCAACCGTTCCGCCGCCTCCGATGTCAACCTTTCCAAGCTCGCCCGTCTGCCAAAGAACGTTATCCTTTGCCATAACGCCGCGAAGCCATGCGATGAACTCGGGGTTCGCGTCGCTCGTACCGCCCTTGCCGCGAGAGCCCGTATACTTCATCAGAATCGCGCCACAGGAGAGCATAGGAGCGTTACGACGCTCGAATACGTCTGCAAAGTTGGGGTCGTATGCCGCGGAAACGTCAGCGGAGAGGCACTTGGAGTTGGCGCGAACCTTGATGGGATCTACGCCGAGGGCGGCAGAGATCGCGTCAATCAGATCTACCATAAGATCGGACTGCATACCCGTGTTGCCATCACTTCCGGTCTCTTCCTTGTCAGCGAGAATACACATAAGAGAGTGCTCGCTGTCCACGTTGTCAAAGAGTGCGGTAAGCGCGGGGTAAGCACATACTCTATCGTCGTGTCCGTATGCGCCGATCATAGAGCGGTCCAGTCCTACGTCACGTGCCTTGGCTGCGGGAACCACACAGAGCTCAGCGGAGAGGAAGTCCTCTTCCACAATGCCGTACTTTTCGTTAAGAATTTTCATAACGTTCAGCTTGATGGCGTCCTCGCCTTCACCGTGAGGAATGCTACCCACAAGAACGTTGAGCTTTTCGCCGGGAATCGCTTCGCCAAGGGGCTTCTTGTCATCTCCGTGTCCAAGGTGAGGAAGAAGATCGTTGATATAAAGAAGAGGATCGGTGTCGTCCTCACCGACGGTTACATTGACAACCGTTCCGTCAGCCTTTACAACGACGCCATGAAGTGCCAAGGGAATGGTTACCCACTGATACTTGCGGATACCGCCGTAGTAATGCGTCTTGAAGAAGCTCATACCGCCGTCCTGATAGAGAGGACAGGGCTTGAGGTCAATGCGAGGGGAGTCGATGTGAGCCGCGGAAATGCGGAAGCCGTTTTCAAGGCTTTCCTTACCCACGGTAAAGAGGAAGAGGTTCTTTTCACGGTTATTGAAATAATACTTGCCGCCAACCTCCAGATTCATACCGAAGGAGTAGGGAACAAAGCCGTTCTTCTCGGCATCAGCGATCGAACGGGCAACTGCCTCGCGCTCCGTCTTGGAGTCGTCCAGATAGGAGGCGTAGCCTTTTGCGTATTCAAAAGCCGCCTTCAGCTCTTCTTCGCCAAACTGCTCATAAAAATCCTTTTTCTTGTAAAAGAGAGTGTCCTTGAGTTCCATGTTTTGTATCCTTTCAATTAAATAATTTTTGTTGTTTACTGGTTTTGCAGGGGGCGTTCTCTCAAAAGAGAATCTTTTCCTCTTCGAGAATCTCTTTTAGTCTGCGTGTCATGCTTTCCGGGTCGGAATCGTTTATGATCGTATAATTTGCTCGTTCGCAATAATAGGCGTCGGGCTGTTGAGCGGAAAGACGAGCCTCTGCTTGCTCCTCGGAGAGGGTATCTCTCGCAATGATACGTGCTTTTCGCAGGGACTTTGGCGCCAGGATCGCGATGCAAAAATCACAAAAGCGGTCAAACTCTGCTTCGAAAAGGAGGGGTGCATCGATCAAGAGAGCCGGAGGATCGTTTTTTCGATAGCTTTCAATGAGCCGTAAGGTTTCATCCTTTACAAATTTATGGGTGATCTGATTGAGGCGGGAGGCTTTTTTTCGACTTTTGTCAGAAAAAACGATTTCTCCAAGCGCCTTTCGGTTGATCGAACGGTCATCGTTCAATATTTGCTCCCCGAACTCTTTCACCAATTCCTCAACACAGGGAGAATACTCGTTTATCAGTCCGTGATAAACAAGATCGGCGTCAACCGTCGGTATACCAAGGGGAGCAAGAAGTTGAGCACAGCAACTCTTTCCGGAGCCGCTGGGGCCTGTCAGTCCGATGATCTTCATAGCGAACCTCCTATGTCTACCCAGATGCCCGCTTCTGCAGATCGATATGAGGCTTCCATCACCTGCTGCACGTGTGCGGCGTCGGTGAAGGTTGGCGCGCTTTGCGTTCCGGTGAACACCGAATCGAGAAAGCGGTACATACTCTCCACGTGTCCTCTTATCCAGCCGGACGGAGCCTTTGGCGAGGGGAACCCTCCACCGGGGGACGGATATCTGCCAACACATTCAATGGCAACGTATCCTTTTGTGCCGCCCACACCGGCATCCGTTTCAGTATTGTCATAGAAGTACAGAAAATTGGGATCCATTAAAGAAAAGCGCAGGCTTCCTTTTTCACCGAAAATTTCCAAGTGCAAATCATCGTTGGCGCCGGCAGTGATCTTGCTTGCGGAAACCGTTCCCGTGGCGCCATTCTTTAGCTTCGCTAACATGTAAAACGCCTCATCGGCATCCGTCTGACGAAGACCGCCCTTGACAAAAACTCGTTCCTTATATACGGTTTGCGTAGTAGCGCATACCGAAGAAAACTCGCCGCACAAATGATAAATAAGATCGATCACGTGGGATCCCAGGTCAAAAAGAACACCGCCGCCACAGATCTCCCGATCCTGCTTCCAACCAATGGGCTTTTCGGGATCTAAGGCACTGCTATGCAGATATCTTGCTGAGAAGGAAAGGATGCGACCGAGCCGCTTCTCCTCGATCAGTTGCTTTGCCCGAAGAATAGGCGCTAAAAAGCGATTGTTGAAAACAATGTTGCCAATCCTACCTGTATTGGTTCGAGAGAGCGCCGCGATCTCTTCGGCTTGAGCCGCCGAGATGCAAAGCGGCTTTTCACAATATATGTGCTTTCCTGCGGCAATCGCCTTTTTTAACGTTTCGTAATGAAAACAGTTGGGCGTGCATATATCGATCACATCGATGTCAGGAGAAAAGATGAGATCGTCTTCGTTGTCGGTTGCGAGGGCGAACCCGAATTCTTCACAAATAGAAAGAGCCTTTTTTCTGTCGGTCGTGCAAACGCCTTCGATCTTGGCTTGAAAGGGGAGATTCACATAATAGAAGGGGAGATTGTTGACGGCATACGCGTGTGCCTTGCCCATGCTGCCAAAGCCGAGCAATCCGATGCGAATATTCTTCTTTTGCATCACGATAGTCCTCCCCATTATCATATTTATATTATTATACATCAAAATGTCTTTGTTTTCAAGTGTTTTTTAGCTGTTAAGATAAAAAACTATGTACAAAAAAAGAAAAGTGTGCTATAATAGAGAAAAGAGTTATTATGGAATATTATACCGAAATCTGGTTGGAAAGGACATAGAAAATGTCGGAATACCGCAACAACAAAAACAAAAGGAATGATCGCCCCTATTATGATCGAAAAAAGCCCGCCTATGGCGAGAACGTTCACGAGAATGAAGAGGAGAGCTGTGGCGTAGTAATTGGAAGAAATGCCGTCAGAGAGCTTCTTCGCTCCGGGCGCTCTATTGACAAGATCATGGTCAAAAAAGGGGAACACGAAGGCTCTATTACCGTCCTTGTCGCGGAAGCGATCGAACGGGGCATTCCCGTAATTGACGTGGACAAGGCAAAGCTGGACGCCGTATCCGGTTTTGCGCCTCATCAGGGTATTATCGCCATGGCGGCAGAAAAGGATTATGCAACCGTAGAGGATATTTTGGCAATTGCCGAGGAGCGAGGGGAAAAGCCCCTGATCGCGATCTCCGACGGCATTACCGACCCGTATAATCTTGGCGCGCTGATTCGTTGTGCGGAAGGCGTGGGCGCGCACGGTCTTATTATCCCGAAGCGCCGCGCGACCGGTCTTACTCCGCTGGTTACAAAGGCATCGGCGGGTGCCATTGAGCATCTCGCCATTGCTAAGGTGTCCAACATTGCCGCTACGATAGAAACGCTTAAGAAGCGCGGCATATGGATCTATGCGGCAGAGGCGGGCGGACAGAGCTATTTTGACACCGATTTTACCGGTGGCTGTGCCATCGTTTTTGGTAGCGAGGGAAACGGTGTTTCCAAGCTTGTGTTGGAGAGAAGCGACTTTATTACGTCGATTCCGATGTACGGCAAGGTCAATTCCTTTAACGTTTCAACAGCGGCTGCCGTAATTTTGGCGGAGGCATCCCGTCAACAACGATTTGGAAAATGATTTTCTGTGTCGGGAAAGGAGTTTGTACATATGAAGCAAACCTCAGAAACCCAAAACAATGATATTTTGAACCGTATTCGCGAGAATGTGGAGCGTCAGACAGAGTTCTCCCCGACGACAACTGCGCCGACAGAGGGACCGTTGTCGCATGATCAGATCCTAGAACGGCTTAGACAGCAAATGGGAGATCAAACGTCTGAGGGAGCGCGAGGCTCAAAGCCGGTGGATGATTATGACATCAGCGGCTTTGAAATTGAGGGCGAGGAAGATGATACAACGGAGTTGATTGCGTCTGACGAAGGAGCCGAAGACGTATCGAAGGCTTCTGTTGATCCGGAAACGAAAGAATCCGAAATCGAGGCTGTCGAGCAGGAAGACACTTCTGAAGTTGCCGAAGAGGGTTCGCTTCCGTGGGACACGGAAGAAGAAGCTTGCGACGAAGCAGAAACGCCCATCGAGAATACGCATTGCGATGCAAACGAGAAGATGACAGGTCTCCCGCAAGAAGAGCTTACGGAAAGCGATGAGCCGAAGCAAGACGACGAAGAAGATGAATTTGATGAGTCGCTTGCGGAAGAAACGTTACCGCAGGAGCAAGAAGCACTCAAGAAACAAATTGAACGCTTTGTAGAGAAAACCGTAGAGCCGGACGATGTATTTGATTACTTTGAGGGCCTGGATAAAAAGGCGGCTAAAGAGCGAGAGGCATTAATAGAGGCTTCCGTTATAGTCGAGAATGCTTCCATCCCGGCTTCCAAGGAAACGCTTGCGGAGGATCTGCAGACAGATGAAGTTCCCGAGGGCTTGGAAGGTGTGCCTGTTACAGATGAAGCGAACAAGGAAGCGCTTGCAGTAGACGAAGAGGTGTTGCCGATCACACCCGTTGCGGAACAATTCTTTTTTGGAAGGACGCAAGAGCAAACGGAAACGGCTGAAGCTCCGAGTGAGAACGAGACAGTGCCGATGGATGACACGGATATTAACCTTCTCCTCGCTCTTGGTAAGAAGCAAGCCCTCGAAGAATCGATCGGCTTTGTTCGCGTCAGAGAAGCCAAGAATAACTTTTACGATCCCACAGACGAAGAATCCTTGGGAAACCATGTATTTGCGTATGATGGTGAAGAGTTCCACGATGTCTCGCAAATTAGCGTGATCAAGACACGCTATCGCAAAGAAAAGAGGATACTGTGGCGGCGCCTTCTTGGAACGGCGTGCCTTGCGCTTCTTTCTATATTCGTTGAATATTTACAGAGGGCAAGTCTTGATATCCCCGTTGTTTCTTCGTTCTTACGGGTGGATAGCAACTATCAGCTGATAAGCTTGCTTCTCGTTATTGGCGGAATCCTTCTTTCCATTCATCCGTTATTAGACGGCGTGAGAGGCTTTTTTATGATGCGTCCCAATCGCTTTACACCTCTTTCCGTGATCGCGTTTGCCAACGTGGCGTATGACATCGCCGTTCTTCTGTTTTTCCAAGGCAGAGATGCCAAGGTGTTCAATTTTGCGATCCTTGCGTTTCTGGTCGTTTCCGTAGTTGGTGACATCATTCGCTTGACTAAGGAAATGATAACTTTTGCCGTCATTTCCGATCCTAAAGAAAAATTTGCTTTGGAAAAGGCTGATCCGACACCTGAAATCAGTCGAGAAGAAAAGATCCTTCTGAAACGCGATCTTTTGGTAGAGAAGGTCAGCTTTGTAGGCAAATATTTTACGAGAACCGCACGGCGCTCTACCGCCTATGCCGAATATTTTGTGGAGCTTTTGGCAACGCTTATCGTGGCAAGCTTTATTGCTATCGGTGTTGCCGTTCTTCAAAAGGATCTTTTGGCGGCAATGCATGCCTTTTTGCTGATGCTTGTTGTCTGTATGCCGATGCAACACCTTGTGGGGAGCTATCCGTTTGGTCGGCTTGCCAAGATCCTGTACCGTCACGACAGCGCCGTTATAGGTGAGGCGGTGGATCGTGAATACGTTGGCGCCAATACCGTTTATCTGGATGATATCGAGGTATTCGGACACCACGGCGTATCAGTTTCGGGACTGCGAACCTATAACGATGCAAACTTCTATGACGTTCTTTACTATGCATCAGCCGTGTTCTCGAGAATTGAAGGCCCTCTACGGTATGTTCTGGAAAACTCGTCACGGGAAATAGAGGCGGCAGAGGAAGCGGAGATCCTCACCATTCATAAGAACGGCATAGAGGCGCTGATCGATAAGACGACCACCGTGCTGATCGGAACGGCGGATTTTATGAAAGATAAACAGTTCCCGACCAAACTGACCGATGAGGATGCACAGAAGATAGCCAATGGAGAACTCTGCATTCTTTATTTGGTGATGAACGACGTGCTCTCCGCAAAATTCTATATGAAGTATACCATAACCAAGCGGTTTGAGACGTTTGTAAGCGAAATGCTCGAAAACAACACCAAGGTTGGAATCAGAACACTGGATCCCAATGTTTCGGAAGAAATGCTTTCGTTGCTTCGCAAGGATAAAGAAACGAAGCTTTCTGTGATCCGACCGACGCTGAACGACCTTGTCCCGATAGGACGCAGGTCGGATAGCAGTATTATAACAGCGAAGAATTCACATATGATCGCGCGCATCCTCGCCCTTTGCGGACGTGTTAAGCGCGTGAATCGCGTCTGCTCGCTTCTTCGCATTTGTTCGATGCTGGTTGCGTTTTTAGCGGCGGTTATCTTCGTTTTCACAAACCGAATGGAATGGGTTTCTTCTGTAGCAATTGTGATCTATCAGCTCCTGTGGCTGATTCCGTCCGGTGTTTACACGGCGGCAAAACTAAAGTAGGAAGTACAAATGGAAAATTACAGTTCAATTTTGAAGTCGGTCGAAAAACCGGGGCGGTATTCGGGCGGCGAGTACAATCAAATTATAAAAGACAAAAATAAAGTAAAAGCGCGCTGGGCGTTCTGCTTTCCCGACTCCTATGAGATCGGAATGTCAAACCTTGGTGTCAGGATCCTCTACGGCGTGTTGAATCAAGAAGAGGACATCTGGTGTGAGCGCGTATATACGCCTTGGGTGGATATGCAGGAAAAGATGCGTGAGCACGGCTTACCCCTTACTGCTCACGAAAGCAAGGATCCGCTCACTGAGTTTGATATTGTCGGCTTTACACTCCAATACGAGATGTCTTATACGAACGTATTGAATATGTTGAAGCTTGCTGGGATCCCGTTGCGCGCGGCAGATCGCGGTGATGAGTATCCTATTATTATCGGCGGCGGTCCTTGCGCTTATAATGCAGAGCCGGTCGCAGACTTCTTTGATTGCTTCTCCATAGGAGAGGGCGAGGATATGCTGGTAGAGTTTACCAAGCTCTACATAAAGATGAAGGAGGAGGGAACTTATACCAAGAAGGCGTTCCTGTATGAGGCCGCCAAAACGGTAGGCGGTACGTACGTTCCTTCCTTCTACGAGGTTTCCTATAACGAGGATAACACCATAAAAGCCTACACGCCGATCTATGACGACATTCCTACGCGCATTACTAAACGCATTATGAAGGATATGGATAAGGCGTATTTCCCCGATAAGGTCGTTATGCCGTATATAGAGACCGTTCACGACCGTATTATGCTTGAGGTGTATCGAGGATGTATCCGAGGATGTCGGTTCTGTCAGGCGGGAATGGTATACCGTCCCGTGCGCGAAAAAACTGCCGAGGTGTTGAATCAGCAAGCCAGATGTTTATATGAAGCGACCGGATATGAGGAAATCTCGCTAACATCGTTATCCATTAGCGATTATACCGAGCTGGAGCCGCTTACTGACAAGTTACTGTCCTGGACTGATGAAAATATGGTTAGCCTTTCCTTGCCGTCGCTTCGTGTAGACAGCTTTACGAAGGAACTGATGGACAAGGTAGCCAGCGTACGCTCCTCCTCGCTGACCTTTGCGCCGGAGGCGGGCACACAGCGACTTCGCGACGTTATTAATAAAAACGTACGTGAAGATGATTTGCTTCGCGCAGTAAACGTAGCCTTTGACGCGGGAAAAAATCAGGTTAAGCTCTACTTTATGATGGGTCTTCCCACCGAACAGTTAAGCGATCTTGACGGAATTGCGGCACTTGCCAAGCGCGTTGTGGATGCTTACTATCAAAATCCCAATCGCAATAAATCCCGTTCTCCGCAGGTTACCGTCAGTGTATCGTGCTTTATCCCCAAGCCCTTTACGCCGTTCCAGTGGGAGGCACAGGATACGAGAGAACAGCTTCAAATGAAGCAGCAATATCTTGCGGAAAAGATAACCGACCGCAAGGTCAGATATATCCATCATGATTCGGCGACCTCTCATATCGAGGCGGTTCTCGCCCGCGGTGACAGAAGACTGTGTGCTGCACTGGAGCTTGCCGCCGAGGAGGGCTTCGTATTTGACGCATGGGATGAATTCTTCAACTATGAAAAGTGGCTTTCCGTTTTTGAAAGAACCGGAATTGATCCTGCCTTTTACGCAAACCGTCGCTTTGGATTTGACGAGGTTCTCCCTTGGGATATTATTGATTGCGGTGTAGATAAGAGCTTTTTCCGCCGTGAGTGCGAAAAGGCATATTGCGAAGCAACCACGCCAAACTGCCGCGAACAGTGTAGCGGATGCGGCGCGAATAAGCTGGGAGGTGAACGTTCGTGTTGTCCCAAGAGCAAGTAAAAGCCTGCTATCGACGCAAGGAGTGGCCGCTTCTTTCCGCCCCCCTCAACGTGCGCGTCAAATTTCAAAAAACAGGAGATCTTCAGTACATTTCCCACCTTGATCTTCAGAGAACGCTACACCGTATACTCGTTCGTGCGGGAATTCCCATGTGGTACACCAAAGGATTTAATCCTCACGCAAAAATTGTTTTTTCCACGCCCCTGTCCGTTGGCGCGCAGAGCGTTTGCGAAATGGTGGATATCCGTATTGACCGAGATATGCCCTGTGACGTTATCAAAGAGTTGTTAAACCGGGAGGTCACGGAAGAGCTTCGTATTCTCGACGTATACGTTCCGACCGCAAAATTTTCCGATATTGCGTGGGCAACCTATGAAATCGAGCTTCACGAAGCGGGAATCGCGACGAAGGGCGAGAAAATTCTTGCGCTTCTCAAAGAAAAAGAGCTTTTGACCACAAAGAAAACAAAGTCGGGAGAAAAAGAGATCAACATTCGTCCACTTATCCGTAGTGTATCTGTAGATGGCGATGCAACCGAAGAACGCCTGCTTCTCACGGTAATGCTCAGTATTGGAGCGGACAATTACCTGAATCCCGAGCTTCTGCTTACCGTGCTGAAGCGACGCCTGAATATTCTTTCTGCGCCGGGAGGATGGTATTCCATTATGAGGACGGCATCTTACCACGAAGACGGTGTGACGGAATTCAGATAATCTCAAGAAAGGAAGTTATTATGGGACTTTTTTCCATATCGCAACCCCTTGGATTTGCGGGGAAAATTTTTGACAACAAGGTGGCAACGGTACCAATGATTGAGTTGCCCTCGTTCAAGCCATATGCTTCTTTTGCTTCAAAAAACGATCTGCCGCGATGCGCGCCAGAGCAAGAGGGAATTCCGTCGTCCGTGATCCAATCCTTTTTGCGTGCTTTGGCAGAAGACAGGACACTGAATATGCACGGCGTTACCATTGCAAGAAACGGAAAAATCCTTTGCGAAGCGGCATTCGGCGCGCAACGGCTGGATGTGTGGCAATATACCTTTTCCGCCTGTAAAAGCGTAACGTCTTTGGCAATCGGAATTCTGATAGACGACGGACTTCTCGGACTTGAAGATCGGGTAGTAGACATTTTTCCAAAAGAAATCAGCGCAGTAGGGAAGCTTAAGCTTAAAGACCTAACAGTGGAAGACCTGCTTACTATGAGAAGCAGTGTGTTCTTTACCGAATTGGACTCCGTTACAGAAGAAGATTGGATCAAAGGCTTTTTCGAAGCCTCTACCAAGGGCGAGATCGGAAAGACCTTTCGCTACAATAGCCTCAACACCTATGTGCTTTCAGCGATCGTAAGTGCAAAAACCGGAAGGACATTGTCCGATTTTTTACGAGAACGCCTTTTTTCTCCTCTCGGTATTCAAAACGATG
>JBGVFO010000018.1:0-5251 GCA_045121195.1 Eubacteriales bacterium | reverse complement strand
CCCCCCCCCCCCCCCGCCCCCCCCCGCCCCCCCCCCCCCCCCCTACGGGTTTGTGCATTACCTTTTCGTATATGCAAACCCACCGATAAATCAAAATTTGAATCATATATGACCCATTATTCCGAAAGGATATTTCATGAGTATAGTAAATCAAGTCATTCGTCTGGACAAGGAATATCGGGCGCTTTTGCACACCACCGAGCTTGCCTTCGCGGCGGCAAAGCCGCTGAAGATCGCGGCGTCGGGTCTGTGTGACGGCGCGGCTGACGCCACCTACGTTTCACTGATCGAGGATCTTCTTCGGCGGCGCTCGGAGGGCGCCCGCGGTCTTGCCGACGCTCGGTGCGCGCTCATCGTCTGCGCCGAGGAAAAGGACTGCGTCCGCACCTGCGAGATGCTGACCCGATTCGGTCTTCGTGCCGCCTTCTTTGGGGCGCGCGACCTCAACTTCCATAACATTACCGCCTCCCATGACTACGAGCATGAGAGGCTTTCGGTGCTGTTTGGGCTTATGCACGGTACCCTTGACGCGGTGGTGACCATCCCCGACGCGGCGCTGGGCTTTACCGTGCCTCCCGAGGTGCTGGCGGAGCACACCATTCGCGTGGATTTCGACACGCGCATCGAGCTTTCCGATATGGCGCGCCGCCTTGTGGAGGCGGGCTACGTCCGTATGGATATGGTGGACGGCGCGGGGCAGTTTGCTATCCGCGGCGGCATTCTCGACGTATTTCCCCCCGTTTCGGTCTGCGAGGGCGATGCGTCGCCCTCTGCCAAGCCCACCCCCTTCCGCATCGAGCTGTTCGGCGACGAGGTAGACCGCATCGGTCCCTTTGACGTGGAGAGCCAGCGATTCCTTCGCAACGTGGACAGCGTGGAGTTTCCTCCCGCCCGCGAGGTGCTTCTTGACGCCGACGTTCTTGCCGACATCCGCGACGTGATCGCA
This sequence comes from Eubacteriales bacterium, assembly GCA_045121195.1. Classification (GTDB taxonomy): domain Bacteria; phylum Bacillota; class Clostridia; order Oscillospirales; family CAG-272; genus RGIG8775. Next base: position 4,305 of record JBGVFO010000018.1, on the reverse strand, counting down.
GGGCATTTCAAGCGCTCCAAGAGCGAGGACGCCTGCCTTGCCATGAGCGGTGAGATCGCCGCCATTGACGCCTGCATAGAAAACGGCGATAACGATCTGAAATTTGCCGACAAATATATTTCTCTCGTCTATCCCGACAAGGTAAGCCTTCTCGATTATTTCGGCGGTCGCTCCCTGGTGCTTCTGCGGAACGTCAACGCCATCTCCGATCGCCTCAAGGCGTGGGAGTGGCAGGTGTCCCAGACGGTGACCGATCTGCTTGAGGGCGGCACCATCGCGGCGAAATACGCCGATTACAGCAAGACTACGGCGGATTACAACGCCTTTCTCGCGAAGCAGGTGACCCTCCAGCTGGATTCCATCGGCGGCGGACTTGCGGGAGAGAAGCTGGGCGGACTGTTTACCTTCCGCACCAAGCACGTGGTGACCTATGCCGAAAAGATCGAGCTTCTTCTTGAGGACGCGGCGGACTATTGCAAAAACGGCTACCGCGTGGTGATCATCGCGGAAAACGAAACCTCTGCCAAGAATATCGTAGGACTTCTTCGGGATCGGGAGATGACGGCGCGTCTTGACGACGGCGGCGAGCCCGAGGTGGGGACGGTCACGGTGGTATTCCGTGAATTTTTGCGCGGCTTTGAGCTGACGGCGCCCCGCGTGGCGGTGCTGACCACCAATCCCGACGCCAAGAGCGGCTCTCTCGCCGCCTCGGGCAAGCTGAAGTCCCGCGGCAAGCGCAAGAAGGGCGCCCAGGCGATCCTGTCTGCCGCCGACCTTGAGGAAGGGGACTACGTGGTTCACGAGGCGTACGGCATCGGTATCTACCGCGGCATCGAGAAGATGACGGTAGGCGGCGTGACCCGTGACTATATCAACATTCAATACGCGGGCAGCGACAAGCTGTTTTTGCCCGTGGAAAAGCTGGACATGGTGTCCAAATATATCGGCGCGCGTTCGGAGGACGGCATCGTCAAGCTGTCCAAGTTCAGCAGCGGCGAATGGGGACGCGCCAAGTCCCGCGCGAAGGCGGCGGTCAAGGACATTGCCAAGGATCTGATCCGCCTGTACGCCGAGCGAATGCGCCGCGAGGGCTTTGCCTTCCCCGAGGACGACGAGCTTCAACGGGATTTTGAGAGCGCCTTCGAGTACGATGAAACGGGCGCCCAGCTTGACGCCATCGAGGACATCAAGGAGGATATGGTGAAGTCGGTGCCTATGGACCGTCTGCTTTGCGGCGATGTGGGCTACGGCAAGACCGAGGTGGCGTTCCGCGCCGCGTACAAGGCGGTGCTGGGGGGCAAGCAGGTCGCCATTCTCGTGCCCACCACCATCCTTGCGCTTCAGCATTATCAGACGGCAATGAGCCGTATGCGCGGCTTCGGCGTGGAGATCGATATGGTGTCCCGCTTCCGCACCCCCAAGCAGATCGCCCAGACCCTGCGCCGACTCAAGCGAGGCGAGGTGGACATCATCATCGGCACCCACCGCCTCATTTCCCAGGACGTGGAATTCCGCGATCTCGGACTCCTCATCGTGGACGAGGAGCAACGCTTCGGCGTGGCGCAAAAGGAAAAGATCAAGCAGATGGCGGGTAACATCGACGTCCTGACCCTGACGGCGACCCCCATTCCCCGTACCCTCAATATGGCAATGGGCGGCATTCGCGACATTTCGGTGCTGGACGAGGCGCCGGGCGACCGTCTGCCCGTACAGACCTACGTGCTGGAGAACGACGATACCATTATTATGGAAGCCATCCGACGGGAGCTTCGTCGGGGCGGTCAGGTCTTCTATATGCACAATTTTGTGGATTCCATCACCACCGTGGCGGCAAAGATCCGCGAGGCGATCCCCGAGGCAAACGTGCGGATCGCCCACGGACAGATGGACAAGGAGATGCTGGAGGATATCTGGAATTCTATGCTTGTAGGCGAGACCGACGTTCTCGTCAGCACCAGCATCATTGAAACGGGTATCGACGTGCCAAACGCCAACACCCTCATTGTGGACAACGCCCATCGCCTCGGGCTTTCCCAGCTCCATCAGCTTCGCGGGCGGGTGGGACGCTCGTCCCGCCGTGCCTACGCCTATTTCACCTATCCCCCGAACCGCGCTCTTACCGAGATTGCCCAGAAGCGTCTGGAGGCGGTGCGGGACTATGCCGAATTCGGCGCAGGCTTCAAGATCGCTATGCGTGACCTTGAGCTTCGCGGCGCGGGTGACCTTCTCGGCGCCCAACAGCACGGACACCTTGACGCGGTGGGCTACGACCTCTATATCAAGCTGCTGAACGAGGCGGTGCTGGAGGAGCGGGGCATCGTGCGCGAGGAGGAGAAGGAGTGCAAGATCACCCTGGACTTCGACGCCTATCTGCCCGACAGCTACGTGCGCTTCCCGTCCCAGAGAATGGGGCTTTATAAGCGCATCGCTATGATCCGCAATCGGGACGATTACCACGACATTATCGACGAGCTGGTGGACCGCTACGGCGAGCTGCCAAAGGCGGCGAAGAATCTGATGACCATCGCCCTCATTCGCGGCAACGCCATAGCCTCGGGCATCGAGGCGCTGGAGCAGGACGGAAGCAGTATCAAGATCTTCCCGACTCACATCGACATCGACGTCTGGTCGGAGCTGTCCGATGCCTTTGACGGAAGCCTCAAGATCGTCATGGGCAGTCGCACCTATATCAATCTGTATCTTCGCAAGGCACCCAAGCCCCTTGAGCTGATCAACAAGGTGCTGGAAAAATATATACAGATCGCCCGCGAATTGGCACAGGACAACGGGGACAAGGCATAGTATCAGGAAGAAAAAAGCAAAGGAATCACGCATATGAAAAGAATTTGGATAAGACTGTGGACGCTCATGCTGGCGCTTCTGCTTGTGGTGGGAGCGGCGGCGGGCTGCTCGTCGGGCAAGGCGCTGATGACGGTGGACGGAAGCGCACTGTCAGTCAATCTGTATGAGCTGATGCTCTCGGTTCAGAAAGGCAATATGGCGTATATGATCAACTACTGGTACGGCGACGTCAACAGTGAGGACTTCTGGGGTACCGTTATTGACGAAAGCTCCACTACCTACGACGATTACTATACGGCGGCGGTCTACAAGAAGGCGCAGAACCTTCTTGGGGCGGTGGCGCTTTTTGAGGAAATGGGACTGACTCTGCCCGCGGCGACGGTGGAGAAGATCGACGCCGATATTGACAGGCTGATCGAGGAGCAGGGCTCCAAGAAGGCGCTCAATACGGTGCTGTCGGCGTACAACGTCAACGTGGATATGTATCGGGAGTATAAGCGGATGGAGGCAAAGTCCTCCTACCTTGCCGAAACGCTTTACGGCACGGGCGGCTCCAAGATCGGCGCTATGCTCAAGGAGCAGTATCTTGCCGACCACTACGTGGCGTTTCAGCAGATCCTTATCGCCAATTACTATTACGTGTTCAAGACCGATAAGAACGGCGACGTGATCTACTACACCTCCACAGGAAAGGTGGCGTACGATACCGAGCGCGGCACCCCCAAGCTGGAGGACGGCGCCTTCGTGTATTACACCGAGGACGGACGGATCGCCTACGATACCGCCACGGGCAAGCCCTCGCCCGTGCTGGACGAAACGGGGGCGCAGAAGACCGAAAAGTATTCCAAGGAGGAGATGCTGGAGCGCGCCGACCTTGCCGTGGAGCTTCGGGATATGGCAGGGGACAGCGAGGCGGTGTTCCAGTCGCTTCGTGCCACCTATAACGACGAGGCGACGGCAGAGGACGGACTTTGCTATCTTGCCACCAACGTGGATTACGCCTCTATCAATATGGGCTTTATGGATAAGATCGCCGACACCCTCGCTACGCTTGCGGTGGGTGAGGTCGCCATCGTGCCCTCGGATTACGGATACCATATCGTCCGCAAATACGCCGTGGAGGCGGGCGCCTACGCCGATAAGAAAAACGCCCAGTGGTTTGCCGACTCGGCGTACGGCGTGTACGATTTTATGAACAACCTGGAGAACGAGCTGTTTCTGGCGCGGATCGCCGATACCGTGGCACGCATCGAAACCGACGACGAGCTCCTCGCCTCGGTCACCATCAAGCAGGTCGCACCGAATTATAATTATAGATAAATTGATGTTTGTCGGTGTGTTATGGCGACGCCGAAAATGAACGAAACCCTCTAACACCGTAGGGGTCGACGTCCTCGGCGACCCGAAAGCAACGAAATTTGATTTTGTTCATGGCTACGTTCAAACCGGTATTCTGAAAGGGTTCTCGCAATTTTTGAAATGCAAAATCCCTCGTTTGGGGTC
>JBGVFO010000017.1:0-9969 GCA_045121195.1 Eubacteriales bacterium | reverse complement strand
CCATTCTCGGGGACGCGGTGGAGATCGGCTGCAACTGCGTCCTCAATCCCGGCACGGTGATCGGTCGCAACACCTCGGTCTACCCCCTCACCGCCGTGCGGGGGTTCATTCCCGCGGATCACATCGTAAAATCGGGAAGCGAAGTGGTAAAAAAATACCCGAAACCATGGAAAGTGAGTGATTGAATATGGGAAGACTGTTTGGAACCGACGGCATTCGCGGCGTCGCAGGACGTGAGCTGACCGCAGAGTTGGCGATGAAGGTGGGACGCGCTGCGGCGTCCGTCCTTTCGGACGGACTCAAGCGAAAGCCGACTCTTCTCATCGGCGGCGATACGCGCATCTCCTCCTCGATGCTCTCGGCTGCGGTAGCGGCAGGTATTTGCTCCGCGGGCGCTGACGTCACGCTTCTGGGGGTCGTCCCCACGCCTGCCGTCGCCTATCTGGTGAAGCACTATCACGCCGACGCGGGCGTGATGATCTCCGCCTCCCACAACACCTTCGAGTATAACGGCATCAAAATTTTCAACGGCGAGGGCTATAAGCTTCCCGACGAGCTTGAGGAGCGCATCGAAACGCTGATCGAAGCGGACGGCTCATCCAAAACCGCCGTAGGCGACGGGATGGGAGGCATCCGCCGCGCGGAAGGCGCCGTGGACGATTACCTTGCCCATCTGCGCGCGTCGTGCCCCATCGGTCTTGACGGCGTGCGAATTGCCGTCGACTGCGCCAACGGCTCGGCCTCGATGACGGCGGGCGCGCTCTTCACGTCCCTTGGAGCAGAGGTCCATCTGCTTCACCGCGAGCCGAACGGGATCAATATCAACACAAATTGCGGCTCGACTCATATAGAAAGTCTCGCCGCGTACGTAACGGCGAACAAGGTGGACTGCGGTCTTGCCTTTGACGGGGACGCCGATCGGCTCCTTTGCGTCGACGAAGCAGGGGCGCTCGTGGACGGGGACCGCATTATGGCGATCTGCGCTCTGGATCTCAAAAAACGGGGTAAACTGACTCACCAAACGGCAGTCGGTACGGTAATGACCAATTTAGGCTTTTCCAGATTCTGCGAGGAAAACGGGATCCGCTTTATCGCCACCAAGGTGGGAGACCGCTACGTTTTGGAGGAGATGCTTCTTGGCGAATACGCCATCGGTGGCGAGCAATCGGGACATATCATCTTCCGCGAGTTTGCCACCACGGGTGACGGACAGTTGACCGCCCTTGCACTTCTTTCCATTATGAAGCGAAAAGACTTGCCCCTTTCACAATTGGCGGCGGTTATGAGAAAATATCCCCAAACGATAGTAAATATTACTGCCACCGCCGACGGAAAGCTTCACTTCTATACCGACCCCGAGATCAGGCGCGCCCTCGACCGTGCCGCCGTAGAGCTTGGAAGCGGCGGACGCATCGTCGTTCGCCCATCGGGTACCGAGCCCCTCATCCGCATTATGGCAGAGGGCGAGGAGCTTTCGGTCATCCAACGCATCACCGACGGGGTCGCTTCCGTTATCCGCGACCGTCTTGCGACTTACGAATAAGAAAAGGAAACGATTATGTGCGGAATTATAGGTTACACGGGCAACGTCCCTGCCGTTCCCCTTCTGCTTGAAGGACTGAAAACGCTGGAATACCGCGGCTACGATTCGGCGGGGATCGCCGTTTCGGAAACAGACGGTACGCTACGAACGGTAAAGAAAAAGGGACGGTTGACCTGCCTTGCCGATGCGCTTGAGAAAATGCCGCCCCTCGGGACGACCTGCGGCATCGGACACACTCGATGGGCGACCCACGGCGAGCCCTCCGACAGAAATTCTCACCCCCACGCCACCGAGTCCCTGGCTCTGGTCCATAACGGCATCATTGAGAACTACGCGACGCTTGCGGCGTCCCTTGCCGCCGAGGGCTACGACTTCCTCTCGGACACCGACACCGAGGTAGCGGCAAAGCTGATCGATAGCCTGTACGTTCGTCTTTGCGATCCGCTGGACGCCATCCTCGGCGCGGTGGCGAAAATGCGCGGTTCCTTTGCCTTCGGCGTCCTGTTCCGCGATTATCCCGACACGGTATTCGCCATCCGTCGGGACTCGCCCCTTCTGGTGGCAACGGGCGAGGAAGGCTCGGTCATCGCCTCGGACGTTCCCGCCATTCTGGCCCACGCCCGTGAGTACGTGCGACTTGACGAGGAGGTCGTGGCGGTGCTTCATAAGGATCGGGTGGATTTTTTTGACAAAGAAAAACGCCCCGTCGTCCAGAAGTCCGAAAGGGTGGATTGGAGCGTGGAGCAGGCGCAAAAGGGCGGCTTTCCTCACTTTATGCTCAAGGAAATATACGAGGAGCCAGACGCGATTCGCCGAACGGTAACGCCCCGCATCAAAAACGGGCTTCCCTATTTTGACGATCCGCTTCTTGACACCGACCGTCTTGGACGGTTTCACGCCATTCACATCGTTGCCTGCGGCACGGCGATGCACGCGGGGCTCGTCGGTAAGACGCTGATCGAAAGGCTGGCGCGCGTTCCCGTCACCGTGGAGATCGCCAGCGAATTCCGCTATCGGGATCCCATTCTCGCAGAGGACGATCTGGTGATCATCATTTCTCAGTCGGGGGAAACGGCGGACACCCTCGCCGCCCTCCGTCACGCGAGATCCAAGGGGATCAAGACCCTTGCCGTCGTCAACGTGATCGGATCCTCCATTGCCAGAGAGGCAGACAACGTTCTTTATACGTGGGCGGGGCCTGAGATCGCCGTGGCAAGCACTAAGGCGTATATGGTGCAATGTGCCGTGCTTTGCCTTTTGGCAATTCGTCTGTCGCTGATCAAAGGATTGATGACGGAGGAGGACGCCCGCGCGCTCTGCCGAGCACTCCTTTGCGAGGTGCCGCGCGCCATCGAACAGGTGCTTGGCAACCGAGCGCCCATCGAACGGGCGGCAAGCGGACTGCTCTCTGCCGAGCATCTGTTTTTCATTGGGCGCGGAATGGATCACAGCATCGCGGTGGAAGCATCCCTCAAGCTCAAGGAGATCTCGTATATCCATTGCGAGGCATATGCGGCGGGGGAGCTGAAGCACGGTACCATTTCCCTCGTTACCGACGGTGTTCCCGTTATCGCTCTCCTCACCCAGAGGGGGCTCTGCGAGAAAACCGTATCGGGCGTGCGTGAGGTAAGCGCCCGAGGGGCGCGGGTCATCGCGGTCTGCTCGAAGTCGCTGGCGGACGCTCATACGATCCCCGCCGACGATCTGCTCATCCTTCCCGACGTGCGGGAGGAGCTTTCGGTCTTCCCCGCCACGGCGGCGCTTCAGCTCCTCGCCTATACCGTATCCGCAAGCCTCGGCATTGACGTGGATACCCCCCGCAACCTCGCCAAATCGGTCACGGTGGAGTGAGGTAAATTGATGTTTGTCGGGGTGTTATGGCTACGCACAAAACGGATGAAAATATCTAACACCGTAGGGGTCGACGTCCTCGGCGACCCGAAAATAAATGAATTTAATTTTCTTAACAGCTACGCACAAACCCTTATCACAAAGGGATTTCACCAATTTTATAATTGCAAATCTGTTCGTCGCGGGGCGCCGGGGACGTCGCCCCCCTACAATGTTTGTGCGTTGCCATTTCATATCTGCAAACAGACCGATAAATCAAAATTTGAAAACCCCGCGGAGGGAATCCGCGGGGTGCTTTATGTATGAAATTCAGACGGGGATAGCTTCGGTGTCGGGGGCGGTGGTCTTTGCCAGCTTTTTCGGCACGACGAAGCGGATCGCCTTCTCCACCACCTCCGCCGTGAAACGATTGTTCTCCACGATCTCTCCGTCCAGAGAAATGCAGAAGCCCTCGGGGGCTACCACCTCAACCTTTTTGGCGCGGCGATATATAATATCGTCACGGAAGCGCTCGTCATCCAGATGCTTTCCGTCGGTATACACGGGAAGGATCTTGATAAACTTGAATCGGGAAATGGGCTTCACGAGGCACACCTCAAGAAATCCGTCGTCGTTGACCGAGCGGGGCGCGCAGCAGAAGGCGCCGCCCACGTATTTTCCGTTGGCGACCGTACAAAGAAGAAGCTTCTCCTCGTTCAGCTTTTCGCCGTCGGCATACACCTCGCACTTATTCTTCATCGCCTTGATCACCGCCGTAACCACGCCCGTTACGTAGGCGCGCTTGCCGCCGATGATCTTCTTATGCTTGACCGCGATCATAGTCCTTGCCACGGTGGTATCGAAGCCGAAATTACAGACGTTGACGGAATAGCGGTCGCCCACGCGGATCACGTCGATCGCCTCCTCCTCGCCCTCGATCAAGCCGTCAAGGTCAAGGAAATCGTCCCTCGTTCCGTAATATTTGATGAAATCGTTTCCGCTTCCCACGGGATACACGGCAAGGGAGGCGTTCTCAGCTCCCACAAGACCGCTTGCCACCTCGTTGACGGTGCCGTCGCCGCCGCACGCGTAAAAGCGAAGCTCTCCGCCCTCGGCAACGCGGCTTTTAACGAAAGCGGTGGCGTCCTTTTCACCGCTCGTTACGTAGATCTCGTACTCCAGCTTGCCGTCGTACGCCGCCAGCGTGTCGCGAATGCTCTCTGTGGAATCCGCGGTCCCCGCCGCGGGATTGACTACGAAAATGTGCTTCATAATTTGAAAATCCTTTCTTGAGATTACATAAGGGGCGCAAACAGGCGCATGATCGCTTGTATCATACGGACGATAGGATTTCGGTGACATTCCTTTTCGGTCACCTCGTGGCACGCGGCAAGGGTGGACTCAAAATCCGCCTTAACCTGCGTAACGGCGCGGGTACCGTACAGAATGGCACCACACTCAAAGTGAAGATACAAGCTGCGGAAGTCCAGATTTGCCGTTCCCACAGTAGCCACCTCGTCGTCGGAAACGAACAGCTTGGCGTGCATAAAGCCGGGGGAATATTCATAAATGCGGACACCCGCGCGGATCAGCTTTTTGTAGTAGGAGCGGGTAGTAAAATGTACCCAGAATTTATCGTATCGGTAGGGGGTAACGATGCGAACGTCCACACCGCTTTTCGCCGACAGCGTCAGCGCCGACACGGTGCTGTCGTCGATGATGAGATACGGCGTGGTGATATACAGATAGTCACGGGCGCCGTGGATCATCTGCAGGTAGACGTGCTCCCCCACGTTTTCGCTATCCATAGGAGAATCGGTATACGGTAAAACGAAGCCGTCCGACGCGGACGCGGGCATCTCTGTGGGAAAATACGCCGGCGGGGACTCGGTCTGTCCCGAGCAAAAACTCCACATCTGCAGGAACATGACCGTGAAGCTCCACGCGGCTTCGCCTCGCACCAAAAGCGCCGCGTCCTTCCAGTAGCCAAACCGCTCGATGCGGTTGATATACTCATCGGCGATATTGACGCCGCCCGTAAACGCGACCTTTCCGTCCACCACCATAATTTTTCGGTGGTCACGGTTATTTTGTATGCTTGTCAGAAGGGGCATAAATTTATTGAACGCCATAAAGCGGATGCCGCGGTAGCCCGCCTCCTCAAAGCGCTTACCGTTGATCCCCGCGAAGCACCCGAGATCGTCGTAGATCACGCGGACGTCAACGCCTGCCGCCGCCCGCTCCTCCAGCACCTCCGCGATGCTCTGCCACATCTCGCCATCGTGGATAATGAAAAACTCGAGGAAGATATACTCCTCCGCCTTTTTCAGCTCCTCCAGCATCACGGGCAACGCCGCCTCGCCCGACGGGAAATATTCGGTTTCGCTTCCCGCTACTACGGGAAAGCCCGCGTAGTCGCACAGATACCGAAGCTGACCCGCTCGCGAGGGAAACGCCTCGATTGCCGCGTCCTTCGCCGAATCCAAAAACTGATTTTCCTCGGCGATCCTCCGCTCGGTCTCCAGAAGCTTCTTGTGCATCGCGCGGTACGGCACCGTCCCCTTGAAGAGAATATAAAACAGTCCGCCGAAGATGGGAAACAGAAGGATCAAAAAGACAAGAGAGATCTTATACGCCGCCTTGTCCCGAGAGTTGACCACGTACAGCGCCACGAAAAAGCTGATGGCGCCGAGAATTCCCGACAAGATCTCCCACTTGTTGGAGTTGAACACCGTGGTAACCACCACGAAGGCGATCTGAAGCAAAATGATCAGAACGATGAGGATCCGCTGGCGCAAAAATCCGCTGAGCCGTCTTGAAAATTTCATAATGCCTCCTTTCCCTTCGAATACACTGAACAGAAACAAAAAAATTGATCATTCAGCCATTGAAAATTCATATAAAATATGGTAAAATAAAGAAAATACAGAAAGGAGGGATTGGTATCTCCGACTCCGTTTCCGCAAAAACCGCTCTCGCAAAAACCATGCGGCAGCTTCTTGAGGTGACCTCATTCTCCAAGATCAGCGTCAGCTCGCTTTGCAATGCCTGCGGCATCAACCGAAAGAGCTTTTACTACCATTTCAAGGATAAATACGATCTGGTATGCTGGATCTTCGAATCCGAGGTCGGTCATATGATGATCACCAACAGCTACGCCTCCGACTGGGATATGCTGCTGGATATGTGCAAGTATCTGGACGAAAACCGTTCCTTCTACGCCAAGGTCCTTCGCATTGACGGACAAAATTCCTTCCGCGAATTCTTCGGCAAAACGGTGGCGGAATGCGTAAGATTCTACTATAACGGAAGGATCAATTCCCCCGACGATCTGGAATTTCTGTCACGCTTCCTCGCCGGCGCCCTTCTTCTCTCCATTATGGAATGGATCGCCGATCCCGATCCCGTTCCCCCCGAGGAATTTACCGAGCAGCTCCGTCGGTGTGTGAAGAATCTTCACCTTTCCAACTGAATACGTCGCGCCGAAGGGGCAAACACTGTGATATACTCTTACATCATTGCCCTTGGGCGTACCAAACATTCCCATTCTTGCCATTATTATAAGTATAATACACGTTTCGACAATTTTGTATGGACAGATTTTCGATTTTGTCCATCATCACTCCCCAAAAAAGAAAAGAGGTGCCGTTATGTTATTGGAAGAGATCCGCCGCCGCGCAAGCATTGACCCCCAAGGCTTTGTCAACGCCTGTGAAACCAATTTTCACGAGCGCATCAATACCCTCGCCGACGCCGTCGCAAGAGATTCCGACAGATGTCCCGTGGTTCTGATCTCGGGTCCCTCCGGCTCGGGCAAGACCACCACGGCACATATGATCGCCGACCGTCTTGAGGGAACGGGAATGGAAGCACATATCATTTCCCTCGACAACTACTTCCGCACCTTCACGGCAGAGGAAAAGGAGCTTTTCCTCCGTCACGAGCTGGATCTGGAATCTCCCGACCGTATGAACGGTGAGCTTCTGGCAAGTCAGCTTGACTCGCTTATGAGGGGGCAGTCGGTAGAGCTTCCCCGTTACGATTTCACAAAGAATCAGAGCTATATGAGCGGTGAGACCATCAAGCTGCATCGGGGCGAGGTGCTGATCTTCGAGGGCATCCACGCCCTCAACCCCGCCGTTCTCGGAAGCTCGGACGATTATACCACCCGAATCTACGTCAGCGTCCGTACCCGTATTGATCACCCCACCGAAAACGGACGCGCCCTGCTCCACCCCTCCAAGGTGCGCCTTGCCCGCCGTATGATCCGCGACCGCCGCGAGCGCGCCCGCTCCCTTTCCGCTGTTGCCGAGCTGTACGGAAGCGTGGAACGGGGAGAAAATCTGTATATTATGCCCTATAAGTACCGCGCCGATTTCGACGTGGACACCTTCGTTCCCTACGAGCTTTGCGTATACAAGAACTTCCTGCCCGCCTCCCTGCCCGAGGATCAGGAGAAGCACCCGTGGCTCACCGAGATGTTCGACGTACTGAACGCTCTTCCCGTCATCCACCCCGACACCGTGCCAAGGGACTCTCTGATGCGGGAATTCATCGGCGATTAGGACTCAACCGAGTATACGCCGTATACCAACCATCAAAGCATACCCCACGCCAAAGCAGGCGGGGAAGGTCAATAGCCATGCACCGAGCAGCTTTGCGGCGGTGACGGTGCGAAGCCTTCCCCGCCCTTTTGCCGCGCCCACGCCCATCAGCGCCGCCGTCTTGGTGTGAGTGGTGCTGACGGGGATCCCGAGAAGCGTGAGGATCAAGAGGCAGATCGAAGCACCCACGTCGGCGGCAAAGCCCTCCCGATACCCCGTCTTCACCAGCTCCACTCCGAGCGTCCGTATGATGCGACCGCCGCCAAGCAAAGTCCCCGCCCCCATCAAAAGCGCGCACATAAGGACGGCAAGGGCGACGTTTTTCGCTTCCCCGTCCCCGACAAGGGCGGTGGACAAAAGCCAGATGCCCATCAATTTCTGACCGTCCTGCGCTCCGTGCATCAGCGCCATCGCCGCCGCCCCTGCCACAAGATACCCCTTCATACGACGTTCCGTGTCCCGTCCGCCCTTCGTCCATCTGCCCGTCAGCCACCAAGAAGCGCCCCCAAAAAGAAGCCCCCCGAGGAGCGAAAAGCCCAAGCCAAACGCCACCAGGAGCCACGCGTCACCGCTCAGGCTCTCTCGACCGCCCCACGCCAACGCCGCACCCGAAAGTCCCGCCAGGAGTCCGTGGCTCTCGCTGGTAGGAATCCCGAAAAACCAAGCCGCCACCGCCCAAAGCCCCGTGGCGACCAAGCCGCAAAGCAGAACGGAAAGCCCCATGACGGGGTTGCTGTTGGGAAGCGTCACAAGTCCCTCCACCGTCGCGGAAACGGCGGGGCACGCGGCGAAGGACAAGCCGATGCCAAGGAGATTGCAGAGGGCGGCAAGCATCGCCGCCTTTCTCTCCGTCATCGCGCCGGCGCACACGCAGGTGGCAATGGCGGTAGGCGCGTCGGTCCACCCGTTGACGAAGACCACACCGCCAAGCGCCATCAGCACGCACAATAACAAAATCGTTTCCATAAAATCTCCTTGTCAATAAATTGATGTTTATCGGTGTGTTATGGCTACACGCAAAACGAACGAAACCCTCTAACACCGTAGGGGTCGACGTCCCCGGCGACCCGAAAACAACGAAATTTGATTTTGTTCATGGCTACGTTCAAACCCTTATCACAAAAGGCTTTCACCAATTTTATAATTGCAAATCCGTTCGTCGCGGGGCGCCGGGGACGTCGCCCCCTACAGTGTTTGTTCGTTGCCATTCCGTCACATCAAACACACCGGCAAATCAAAATTTGAAAAGGAAACCGTATGGGAAACATTTTTGACATTTTTAAGGAAATATCGTCGGGGCGTGAGACGAAGGCGAATCAGCCTATCACGCATCTCATCGTGGGTCTTGGAAACCCCGGTGAGAAGTACGCCGACACCCGTCACAACGCGGGCTTCCGTATGCTGGAATATCTCTCCGAGCGATGCGGCATCCGCGTGGACAGCATCAAGTTCAAGGCGCTGGTGGGCGACGGCGAGGTAGGGGGCAAACGGGTCCTTCTTATGAAGCCCCAAACCTTTATGAATCTGTCGGGCGAGGCGGTCGCCGAGGCGGCGCGCTTCTACAAGATCCCCCCCGAAAATATCATTGTCTTTTCCGACGACGTGTCCCTTGACGTGGGCGTGGTTCGCATGAGAAAGAAGGGAAGCGACGGCGGACAGAAGGGTCTTCGCAGCATCGTGACCATTATGGGAACCCAGGATTTCCCCCGCATTAAGTTCGGTGTCGGCGCCAAGCCCCATCCCGATTACGATATGGCGGATTGGGTGCTTTCCGAGTTCTCGAGGGAGGAAAAGGTGGCGGTTGCCTCTTGCTTCCCCCGTGCCTACGAGGGGGTTATGCGCTACCTTGCGGGCGACGCCGACGCCGCCGTTCAGGCGTGCAACAGTAAGGTTGAGAATTGAAAAGGGTGCGATAAATTGATGTTTGTCGGGGTGTTACGGCTACGTACAAAACGAACGAAAATATCTAACACCGTAGGGGGGGGGGGGGGG
>JBGVFO010000016.1:0-2162 GCA_045121195.1 Eubacteriales bacterium | reverse complement strand
TTCGTTTTTTTTCGGGTCGCCGAGGACGTCGACCCCTACGGTTTTAGATGGTTTCGTTCGTTTTCGGCGTAGCCACAACTCACCGACAAACATCAATTTATCATAGAAAGCAAAAATGATTTCATTTTCCACTTTCCATTTTCCATTTTCAATTTTCCTTCCCTTCTCCCAAAACGATGAGGAGAACGGAAATGTCGGCGGGGCTGACGCCGCTGATGCGGGACGCCTGACCCAAGGTGGCGGGTCGGATCCTCGATAATTTTTGCGCCGCCTCGATGCGAAGTCCGCGAATGGCGGAATAGTCCATATCCTCGGGCAATCGCTTGCCCTCAAGACGCGCCGTGCGCGCTACCTCCGCCACCTGCCGCTTGATGTAGCCCTCGTACTTGACGGCAACCTCCACCGCCTCCCGTTCACGCCGCGAAAGGACGGGACGGTCGGGGTCAAGAGGCGACAACGCCTCGTAGGTCACGGTGGGACGGCGAAGAAGCTCCCCAAGGGAAATACCCGTAGTCACGGGGGGCATACCGATGCTCTCAAGATAAGGATTGACGCGGGCGGGAGCGATATAGGTCTTCTCAAGACGCGCCGCCTCATCCTCCTGCGCCTTCTTTTTGGCAAGGAATTTCTGATAGCGCGCCTCACCGATCAGCCCCACCCGATAGCCAATAGGCGTGAGGCGCAGATCGGCGTTGTCCTGCCGCAAAAGCAAACGGAACTCCGACCGCGAGGTCATCATGCGATACGGTTCATTGGTACCTTTGATAACAAGGTCATCGATCAGCGTCCCGATATAACCGTCGGAACGGGCAAGGATCATAGGCTCGCCCCCCGAAAGCTTCAAGGCGGCGTTGATGCCCGCCACAAGTCCCTGCGCCGCCGCCTCCTCGTAGCCCGAGGTGCCGTTGAACTGACCCGCGCCATAAAGACCGTCGATCTCCTTGAATTCCAGGGTCGCGGAAAGCTGGGTGGGGTCGATGCAATCATACTCGATGGCGTAGGCGTAGCGCATGATCTCGGCGTTCGCAAAGCCGTCAAGAGATGCCAGCATCTGCCGCTGAACGTCGGTGGGTAAGGAGGTGGAGAAGCCCTGAATGTACATTTCCTGGGTGTTTTCTCCCATAGGCTCTACGAAGAGCTGATGCCGCTCCTTATCGGCAAAGCGCACCAGCTTGTCCTCAATGGAGGGACAGTAGCGGGGGCCCGTGCCGTGGATCTGACCCGAATACATGGCGGAGCGATGGATATTGGAACGGATAATTTCGTGGGTCTTGGCGTTGGTGTAAACGACGTGGCAGGGAAGCTGGGAAAGCCCGTCGAAAAAGTCCTCGCCGTGCTCGGCGGCGTAGGGGGTGATAGGCGCCTCGCCCTCTTGCTTTTCCAGCACCGAAAAGTCGATGGAGTCCCGCTTGACACGGGCGGGGGTGCCCGTCTTAAAGCGCGCCAGCCGCACGCCCTCCCGACGGAGCGCGTCGGAAAGTCCACGCGCCGCAAGCAGACCGTCGGGACCGCCCGAATAGTTGCGGTCGCCCACGAAAATGCGCCCGTCAAGATAGGTGCCCGTGGAGAGGATCGCGCACGCGCATTCCCATTCCTCGCCGAGTGAGGTCACCACGCCGCGGACTCGCTTTTTGCCGTTCACCTCGTCCAGAAGAAGATCCACGATCTCTGCCTGAACAAGACGAAGATTTGGGGTGTTCTCAAGAACGCCCTTCATAATAGACTGATATTTTCTGCGGTCCGCCTGCACTCGCTTGGAGTGGACGGCGGCGCCTTTTCCTAAATTCAACGTGCGGGATTGGAGGGTCACGAGATCCGCCGCGCGACCCATTTCGCCGCCCAGCGCGTCGATCTCATAGACCAGATGTCCCTTCGCCGTGCCGCCGATGGACGGATTGCACGGCATATTTGCCACGGCGTCAAGGGAGAGGGTGAATAGCACCGTGTCGTGTCCCATCCGCGCGCACGCCAGCGCCGCCTCGATGCCCGCGTGTCCCGCGCCGACGACGGCTATTTTGGTTGTTTGCTTCATGTAATGCCTCCGCTTTTGGAGATTGATGGTAAATTGATGTTTGTCGGTGTGTTTCAAATTTTAATTGGAACGAAATTGATGGTTTGTAGGGGCGAACTGTGTTCGCCCGTAAAATACGGCGCGCACCCTG
>JBGVFO010000015.1:0-3276 GCA_045121195.1 Eubacteriales bacterium | reverse complement strand
CAGGGTGCGCGCCGTATTTTACGGGCGAACACAGTTCGCCCCTACGATAAAGACATCAAACCGATAAACATCAATTTCACGCTCCTCGCACTTGAAATTTTCAAAATTTCAATCTTTTTTCCACAAAAATCAAAAAAACTCTTGACAAACCGATTTGTTTGTGTGTATAATATAGAGCGTCATTGTGTAAAAGCGTAATTCGGCTGAAAAGCAACACGCTTCCGATAAAGATTCAAGGAGGTGCAGAAAATGCTCAGAACATACCAACCCAAGAAGCGTCAGAGAAAGAAGGAGCATGGCTTCAGAAAGAGAATGAAGACTGCCGACGGCAGAAACGTTCTTAAGAGAAGACGCGCAAAAGGCAGAAAGAGACTGACCTATTGATAGAGCCTCACGGCTCATACCAAAAACCGTCGATGACCGTTACAGAGCCTCGACTCACTGTGTGAGTGCTCCATGGCATCGCGGTTTTTTTCTACGATTCCCCTTCCCCTAAAAAACCAAAACTACGGAACGGTTGTTATACAATGAAACATGCAGCAATCAAGGAAAACCATCTTTATAACAAGGTATTTCGCCGCGGCGACCGATTCATCGGAAAGCTTGTCACCGTACACGTGCTGGTCGATTACGCCGCGAAAAAACGAATGCTTGCCCATCCGCTGAAACAGTGGACAAACCGTATCGGTCTCTCGGTCTCCAAAAAGCTGGGAGGTGCCGTGGGACGAAACCGCGCCAAGCGCATCATCCGCGCCGCCCTTCGCCGCGTGGAGGAGGAAACGCCCCTCAAGACAGGCAAGCTGATCGTCATCGGCGCGCGAGACGACATCGTCGGCAAAACCAGCGCCGACGTTTACCGCGAGCTCTCTGCGGCATTCCGCAGATTGGATATGATACAGAAATGAAATACTTGTGTATATGGCTCATACGCTTTTATCAAAAGGTACTGTCCCCCCTCAAAGGAAACCCGACATGTAGGTTTACCCCTACCTGTTCCGCCTATGCCATTGAGGCATTTCAGAAACGTGGCTTTTTTGTGGGCTTCGGTCTTACGGTGTGGCGCATTCTGCGCTGTAACCCCTTCTCCGCGGGCGGATACGATCCCGTCCCCGAGCGAAGACCCCGCAAGGGTAAAGGCGAGGACAAGAAAACCGACAAGGACGAAAAATATTAAGAGAGGAATTTGCTATCGCCATCGGATAGCAGCACGTAACCATGGATTTTATTTACAATGCCATAGGTAAATTTCTCGGTTGGCTGGATTCCTGGACAGGCAATTACGTTTTGGCGCTCTTCATCTTCGCCATCATCGTAGAGCTTTTGATGCTCCCCTTCGGTATCCGCCAGCAGCAGAATTCCATTAAGCAGGCGAAGCTTCGCCCCAAGGAAATGGCGATCCGCAAAAAGTATGCGGGCCGCAACGATCAGCCTACGCAGCAGAAGATGGCGCAGGAGATCCAGGAAATGTATCAAAAGGAAGGCTACAACCCCATGGGCGGTTGCCTGCCCCTCCTGATCCAGTTCCCCATCATTATCATTCTTTATAACGTTGTTGTAAACCCCCTTCGCTATATCATGGGTATGAGCAAGGACGGCGTTTCCGCGTTGGTTGAATTCGCAGGCGCCGCCGTTGACAAGGGCGGTCTTGGCATGACGGTCAACAAGCAGAACACCATCGGCCTGATCCACTATATCCAGGAAAAGGGGCTTTCTGCCGTAGAAGGAATCAAATCCTTCTTCGCAGGCTCCGAAACGGTAAACGGCGAAGAGGTATTCACCGAAATCGAAGCGGTTTTCGCAGGTCATATTCCCAACTTCAACCTGTTCGGTCTGAATCTGGGTGAGACCCCCAGCCTTGACAAGTTCGGATGGCTGTGGATCGTTCCCCTGCTCACCTTCCTCGTTTACTTCGCCAGCATGAAGCTGACCCGTAAGCTGACCTATCAGCCCACTACCGCAAACGATCCTCAGGTTGGTTGCTCCAACAAGATCATGGACATTTCCATGCCCCTGATGAGCGTGTGGATCTCCTTCGTGGTTCCTGCCGCCATCGGCGTATACTGGATCTTCAAGAGCATTCTTTCCACCCTTAAGCAGTTCATTATGTCCCGTGCGCTTCCCGTCCCCACCTTCACCGAGGAGGACTATAAGGCGGCGGAAAAGGAAATGAAGAACAAGGCAAAGGGACAGCCCACCCGTGACTACACGCCCAGCGGCACCAAGCCTCGCTCCCTTCACTATATCGACGCGGATGACGATGAAACCCCCGCGCCCGTAGAGAAGAAGCCCGCCAAGAAGAAGGCAGAAGCCCCCAAGGAGACCAATCCCTTGGGGGAGCAGGCACCCCTCAAGGACGATAAGCCCGAGGAATCGCCTAAGGACCCCGAAACCGACGAAAAAACCGACAATCAAGAATAAACGGAGATAAATACGATGAAAAAGGAACTTACCATTACGGCTAAGACCACCGAGCTGGCACTTGCGGACGCCGCACAGCAGCTTGGCGTTGCGGTCGAGGCGCTTGAATATGAAGTGATCGAAAAGGAAAAGAAGGGCTTCCTCGGACTCGGCGCAGCCCCTGCCACCGTTCACGTAACCTACACCCAGAACGGCATTGAGATCGCCCGCGACTTCGTGGAGAGATTGCTTGCCGATATGCAGATCGAAGCTACCGTTACCCTCGTGGACGTTGATAACGCCGACAAGCAGATCAACATCGACGGCAAGAACGTAGGCGCCCTCATCGGTCACCACGGCGAGACCATGGATTCTCTTCAGTATCTTGTAAACCTTGCCGCCAACCAGAAGACCGAGGGTGAGAAGCGCGATTTCGTGAAGATCACCATCGACATCGAGGGCTACCGCGCAAAGCGCGAGGAAGCTCTCCGCGCTCTGGCCCGCAGAATGGCTGATCGCGTGATCAAGTATAAGAAGAGCGTGATGCTCGAGCCCATGAACCCCTATGAGCGCCGCATCATTCACTCCGAGGTGCAGAACATCAAGGGTGTTTCCACCAACTCCATCGGCTCTGAGAACAACCGCAAGGTCGTTATCTACCTGGAGGACTGATTCAACTACCCAAAAGACCGCAGACACCGTCTGCGGTCTTTTTTCGTCTGCAGAATTTGAGAAATTGATGTTTATCGGCGTGTTATGGCTACGCCGAAAACGAACGAAACCCTCTAACACCGTAGGGGTCGACGTCCTCGACGACCCGAAAATAACGAGATTTGATTTTGTTTATGGCTACGCTCGAATCCTCATCACAGAAGGATT
>JBGVFO010000014.1:0-5108 GCA_045121195.1 Eubacteriales bacterium | reverse complement strand
AAGAATCGGCTTTCCTGCAGCGTATTTCTTTGCCGCCGCCAGATTGTAGAGAACGGTGGGCGAGGACTGTACGGAAATGAGATCGCAATCCTTAACAAATTGCTTAATGTGCTTTGTGGCACGGCGGGCGTAGGTAATGCCGTCTAGGTACCGCTTGACAAAATTGGACTTTTTGGTGTTGGGAACAGGGATCAGGCGATGGAAGAAATTTTCATGGGACGCAAATTCCGGAGGAATATGAGCATCAATACCGTCTTGCTCACAACCGATGAAATAGACGCAGTGTCCATTCTCCAATATGTCTGTGATCATGGCGTGCATCAAGTGGAAGGATGGATTCGGTTTGGCGTAAAAATCCACGGATGCAAAATAAAGTATATTCATTTTTTTGCTCCTTCGAATCGGTATTCGTTCATGCTTCTGCCCTCGCGGGTCTTGTAATTGCGTTCGAGGCGGAAGCCGTTCTTCACATAGAAGCGGTTGGCGCCCTCGTTATTCTCTGCATCGGTTTCAAGACCGATATAGGCGAAGCGGTCGAAGTCCACCCGCGCCTTGAGGGCGTCGATGAGTGCGCTTCCCACGCCGCGGGACTTAATGTCGGGAGAAACGCCGATGGAGGAAAGCTCCACATACGCCTCCTCGCGGCGGCTCTCCGAGGGCTTGAGGAAGGCGCGCACAAGGCGCATAAACACCTTCGGCTTGCGGAAGAACGCGCCCGCACTGTACCACGCGAAGGGGATGAGGCGCTTTTTGATCATGTGCTTGTAAAGTCCGCTCATATCCCCCGAGTAGGCGAGAAAGCCCACGGGCTTCTCCCCCTCAAAGGCAACCAGAAGCCCCGAGGGGGCGTGGTCGCAGTAGGAGCGGTACATCTGTCTGAGAAATCCCCGCCCCATAAAGGTCAGGAAAAATCCCGTAAAGGTGGCGAGATGGATCTCGGTCACCTCGTTTACCACCGACCTTTCGTCGGACGTAACGGCTCGTATTTCCATAGCTTTTCTCACTTCTCAACCGATACGGACGGCTCGGCGTCCTTTTTTTCAGGCGCTTGATAGTCACCCTTATAGTCTTTGCCCAGCACCGCAAGCACCGTCATGAACATGACCTTGATGTCGCCGAAGAAGCGGAAGCTCTCCACGGCGCGGAGATTGTAGTGCATCTTGGCGGGCAGGACCTCCTCCACGTATACGCGGTCGGGGTCGTCGGCGGCGTCCAGAAGCTCCGCCTCGTCCTTGTAGTAGATGCTGGCAAGGCTGGTGACACCCGCGGGTAAGAGCAGGGTCGCCATCATTTCGGGGGTATATTGCGCCACGTACTTGGGAACCTCGGGGCGGGTGCCGACGAAGGTCATATTGCCCGCCAGCACGTCGATGAGCTGGCTGATCTCGTCAAGACGGCATCGGCGCACGAATCTTCCCACGCGGGTGATACGGCTGTCGCCCGCCACCGTGACGAGGGAGCCTCGGTCGGCGTCCTGCACCATGGAGCGGAACTTATGTATGCGGAACTGCTTGCCGAATTGGGTGACGCGCACCTGTCGGTAAAAGACGGGTCCGCGAGAGTCTATCTTGATGGCGATGGCAAGCACCAAAAACACAGGGGAAAGCAGGATCAGCATCACGAGGGATACCGCAATATCGAAGGCACGCTTGAAAAAGAGCGCCGCGCCCCGTTTTTTGAGGACGTCGTAATATTTGCGGACCTCCTCGGTCTGCATTTCTTGAGGAAGCTCCTCAAAGCGGCAAAGCTTCATGCCAGATACTCCTTCAGGATCTCTACGTAATTTTCAATGATGTACGCCACCTGCTCGTCGGTAAGGCAGGTGTGCAGGGGTAGGGTGATCTCATTGGCGAAGCGGGCGTAGGCGTTGGGGTAATCCTTCACGTCAAAGCCGATATTCTTGTACGCCGTGTGCATGGGCAGGGGCTTGTAGTGCACGTTGCAGGCGATGCCCTGCTCTGCCATCTTGATGATGATCTCGTTTCTCTCCTCCGCCGTGATATTCGGCACGCGGGTCAGATACAGGTGACCCGAGGAGGTATGTACGTCGTTATAGTGGTCAAGCACCTCCACGCCGAGGGGCTTGAGGGCGTCGTCGAAGCGGGCGATGATTTCACGGCGGCGCGCAAGCATGGTGGGATAGCGCTTCATCTGCGAAAGACCCATAGCGGCGGCAACATCGGTCATGTTGCACTTGTACCAGGTGCCAACGATATCGTATTCCCAGGCGCCGAGCTGAGTCTTTGCCAGCGCGTCCTTGGACTGTCCGTGCAGGGACAGAAGCTGTAATTTCTTGTAGATGTCGGCGTTGTCCACGCCATCGATAGTCCTCCACGTGAGGGCGCCGCCCTCTGCGGTGGTCAGATTCTTGACCGCGTGGAAGGAGAAGGAGGAGAAGTCGGCAATGGCGCCGGTCATAACGCCCTTCCGGGAGGCGCCGAGAGAATGGGCGGTATCCGCCATAACGGCGATTCTGCCCAGCGCCGCCTGAATGTCGGAGGCGGGGCGGAAGAGATGCTTTTTGCGCGCCACGATGTCGAAAATGCGATCGTAGTCGCAGGGCACGCCGCCCAGATCCACGGGGATGATCGCCTTGGTCTTTTCGGTGATTGCCGCCTCAAGGGCGTCGTAGTCCATCTCGAAGCTGTCGGGTGCCACGTCCACAAGCACGATCCTCGCGCCCACGTGGGCGATGACAGACGCCGACGCGGTGTAGGTATACGCCGAGGTGATGACTTCGTCCCCTTCTCCCACGCCGAGAACGCGGAGCGCCAGCTCTGCGCAGGCGGTCTGGGAGTTGAGACATACGCAGGAATCGACACCCACGTACGCGGCGATCTCGCGCTCCAAAAGCTTTGTGCGGGGACCCGTTGTGATCCAGCCCGAGCGGAGTGCCTCGGCTACCTCGAGAATTTCCTCCTCACCCACGTCGGGGGGGGAAAAGGGTATGTTCATTTTGTTCATAGTGATTGCCTTCCTGTCTGTTGGATTAGGAGACCGACACGGGCTCGATCTTCTTCTGATCCTGCATTTCCTTGGCGTTTTCCGCGTCGCGGTTGACCGTATCGGGGGTTCTGTAGGTGGGAACGGCACGCCGAAGCGCCGCCTTTGCGCCCTCCTCGTCGCTCGCGTCACACGCCTCCTCGAGCAGACGCATACGCGCCTCGATCTCCCCTCGGTCAAGAGGCTCGTCTCTCTCGACAAAGATCAGACTGTTTTCGGTCTTGTCCAGCTCCTCGGTCTTGACGAGAAGCTCCTCGTAGAGCTTTTCACCGGGGCGCAGACCGGTCTCCACGATCTCGATGTCACGCGCACCCGAGAAGCGGATCATGTTTTGCGCAAGGTCGAGAATGCGGATGGGCTGTCCCATATCCAGCACGAACAGCTCTCCGTTGCCCGCGATGGCACCCGATTGAAGCACCAGCTGGGATGCCTCGGGAATGGTCATGAAATAGCGGATGATGCGCTTGTCGGTGATGGTGACGGGTCCGCCCGCCGCAATCTGCTTTTTGAAGAGCGGGACGACCGAGCCGGCAGAGCCGAGAACGTTGCCAAAGCGGGTGGCACTGTATTTGACCTTTCCGTGTACCGACGCGCACTGCACCAGCATCTCGCACATACGCTTGGTGGCGCCCATGACGTTGGTGGGGTTGACCGCCTTGTCGGTGGAGACCATCATAAAGCGCTCGGTGCCGAATTTTTCGCAAAGCTCGATGAGATTCGCCGTGCCGAACACGTTGTTCTGAATGGCCTCGATACAGTTGTTTTCCATCAGAGGAACGTGCTTGTGGGCGGCGGCGTTGATGACGATCTGGGGATGATATTTTTCAAACACCCTGGCAAGAGCCGCGCGGTTGGTGATGGAGCAGATCTCAATTTTGAGGTCGAAGCGGTCGCCGTAGGACAGACGCATCTCCTGCTGAACGTCGTAGGCGCCGTTTTCGTAAATGTCAAGGAGGATCACCTGTCGAGGCTCCATTTTTGCCAAACGGCGGCAAAGCTCGGAGCCGATGGAGCCGCCACCGCCGGCGATGAGGACAACCTTATCCCGATAGTAGAGGGAAGTCTTTTCGTCGGACAGGGCGATGGGGGTTCTGAAAAGAAGCTCCTCGATGTCGAAATCGCGCAGACGTCGCTTGGCACCCGCCGAATGCATGACGGGGAAATCGTAGAGCTTGACCGAGTAGCCGAAGCCTGAATAATATTCAAAGAGCGACTTTTTCTTTTGGTCGCTGATGTTGGCGATGGCAAAGACCACCTCCTGAACGCCGTAGCTCTCCAGAATGTCGCCCGTCGCCTCGGACTCCGAAAGGACGGGGATATTGTGAATGGCGCGCCCCACCTTCTCTCTGTCGATGTCGACGAAGCAACTGGGTGCGTAGGAGGAGGAAGGATTGGCAAGAAGCTCCTCAGCGAGAGAGACGCCGATGCTGCCCGCGCCGACGATGGCGAGGCGGACCTTGCCCGAAGGATCGTTCTTTTTGGTGGTGGGAGTGACGCCCGCGAATACGCGGAGAAGCCAACTGAGGAGTCTGCCGCGGAAGGTCTTGGTATCGTTGCACTTGTAGGCGTAGCGGTAGATCATTCTCATGGCAAGCGCGCCCAGTAGATTGACACACGCGATGGCGAGCATGCGGGAGAAGGAGAGACGGTTGATACGGCTGATCAACGGCAAAAGAAAGGAGATGGGAACCTGTACGAGGAAGGCGGCGCCGTCCACGAACAAAAGACGGATGTAGCATTGGATGCCGCCGTAGCGCCAGATCTGCCGGTATACGCCGCCAAGCACACGCGCCGAGAAGACGCAGACGAGGGAGAGGGCGGTCTGCGCCGTCACCTCTGCGGCGGAGAGGCTCTCGTTGCCCCGATACAGCGCCAGCAGTACCAGATTGACGACGAGCAATATGATAATGTCGTACGCGACCAATTTCCAACGAATGTTGAATTTTTTCATTCCATGAACTCCTTCTGATGTTTTTTTGAGGAGAGGTATTCTTCTGTGTGAATCGGTGGGATTTTGTTGGGAGAGGACGACCTCGCCCGAGTCCGTTTGTGGGACCGCGCGGATTTCGGCACGGGACCGATCTGAACGCGGCTCCGCGTGGAAC
>JBGVFO010000013.1:0-10830 GCA_045121195.1 Eubacteriales bacterium | reverse complement strand
GATCCGAGCTTGATTGCTCTTTACTTTTTGTTTGAGTAGTATTTCTCTCAGAATCGTCGAGTTCCGTTCTCACACATACATGAATCTCTCCATGTTCAATGCTTGTACTTTCCTCTTGTTGTTCAATTTTCAATGACCGATCTGCTATCCGTTTTTAGGGGAAGCTTTGCCATTATAGCACACCGTGCTACGTTTGTCAATAGCTTTTTTCAATTTTTTCAAAATTTCTTTTGAGAAGCTTTGAACCCTCCGTCTTGCGGACAGCTTTGTTATTTTATCACTTTTCACCCCTCTTGTCAACTGTCAAAATCAAAAAACCGACAAATTATTTTTCCGTTCCCATTGGTCAGAATCAACAAAGTCACCGTTTTTTTCGGGAATAACGCGCCAACAAAGGCGGAAAAATAGTGATAACAACCAATTTGAAAGGAGAAAATATGTTCATTCTGCTCATTCGGACCGTCATTATTTATATATTTCTCTTGTTCACTATGCGTCTGATGGGCAAGCGGCAGTTGGGGGAGCTGGAGATCTCCGAGCTTGTGAGCACACTTCTTCTTTCGGATATTGCCGCGCTTCCCATCACCAATCCCGAAATCCCTCTTGCGTATGCGCTGGTCCCGATTCTCACTATCACTGCCTTCGAGGTGGGATCCTCCCTGCTTCTGACCAAGCGTCCGCGCCTCAAGGATCTTCTGTCGACGCGTCCCAGCGTGGTCATAAAAAAAGGAATGATCGATCATTCCGAGCTGTTAAAAAATCGAATTTCCATCGACGAGCTTATCAGTGAGCTTCGGCAAAAAAACGTCACCGACATCAGCGAGGTGGACTACGCCATCATTGAGCAGAACGGAAAAATGACCGTAGTATCCAAAGCCGAGTACGAGCATCCGACGCGAAAAGATCTCGGTCTTGGCACCAAAAGCCGCGGAATTTGCCACATCATCATTTCGGACGGCGTCGTAAACCGGTACGGTCTTCAGCTTGTACAAAAGGATCAGCGTTGGCTGGAGAAGACATTAAAAAAGAAAGGCATAGAGCAAAAAGACATTTATTTGATGACGCTGGACGACTGTGACAACGTACAGATCATCCGACGGAACCAGGTTATTATACGAAAGGAGCGAACAAAAAAATGAAAGGCTTTTTCGTTATTCTCTGCCTTTTCAGCGCTATGCTTTTGGCTATCTTTGCCAACTGTTTTTATATTGAAGGATTCGCGAAGGACGCCATCTCGGTCTGCGAGCAGATTCCGCCCTTCTCCCCCTCCGCGTCCGCTCTTGAGAAAATCGCCGATATACAAACAAAATGGAAGGAAAACAAAAAGTTCATCCAGATCACTGTCAATCACACCGAGATCGAGTTGATTGACAACGCCGTGGATGAACTTCTCGTATATGCCCGAGGCGAATCGGCGGAGGAATTTGAAAAAGCGAGGCAACTTGCCATTAACGCCTTTGAGGAATTACGCCTGTCCGAGCATCTTACCTTTACGAATGTATTATAGGAAACGATTCAACTCCGAAAAGGAGTCGATCACCGGACATCCGTGCTTCTCAAGTCTTGCCCGCGCCTGATGACCGCCCGCAAAAAGGACGCAGTCGGCGCCGATGGCGCGCGCCACGGCGAGATCGTGATCCGTGTCCCCGACAAAGAGCGCCTTGGCGTTGGGATGTGCGTCACGCCACCGCTCTGCCAGCGAGATCTTTCCGTGCGCGTAAATATTGTCCATGCCGCAGATCTCGTCAAAGCAGTCGTCGATGTTCAGCGCTTGAACCTGCTTTTTTAACATAGAGAGCTCCGTTGCCGACAGAAGAATCTGTGCCATTCCCTTCTCGCGGCATTGCGCGATCGTTTTCAGCACCTCGGGATATACCTCGGCGTGGGGGAAGCGACGCAAATACTCCTCGACCCATTCTACCGCAACGTCATCGAAGGACTCTTTTTCAAAATCAAATCCCAGCTTCACGTAATAATTGATCACCGGGAATTCTTGAATCGCGCGATACGCCTCCACCGAAGAAAGCACGGGAAGTCCGCGTTTTGTCAGCAAGACGTTGACCGACTCGATGCAAGCCTGCACGTCGTCCAGTATCGTTCCGTTGAAATCCCATATAATATGTGAATATTTCATTTGTTTTCCCCAATTCAGATTAAGAGAGACACGCCCCACATTCACAAGGCGTGTCTCGTTTTTTATGGTTTAGCCTGCAAGATATCCCATCTGGATGCTCCACAAGCGATAGAGCGTCGCGATCGGGAAGTTGCTGTCCTGACTATCCAAGAACGCATTCATAGCCGTCTGCTTGATGTCACGGTAGTCACCCGCCTCAATACGGCTGACGTATCGGGTGATAAGAGCCTCATACTCCTCCACCGTCTTGCATTCCTCTGCCGCAGCAGCGAATTCTGCGCTTGCCTTATTCACAAGGTCAATACAGTCACGGCTGGGAGAATCCTCCCAGGCAACCGAGAAGGAAAGCGTGGGATTGCTCTTTACGTCAAGGTCCTGGGACTTGGCATACTGCCAGGTCTTCTGATCCATTCCTCTGTCCGCGTCGGGATATGCGACGAACATATTACCCGTCTTGTAAACGTCCATCATGTAAAGACTATCGGGAAGTCTTTCGGCACAGCCGTTCTCATTCACTTCGTAGTGGGTTCCCTTGATTCCGTACTGAAGAAGGTTGCGGAAGTTTTCGTCGGTATTCAGCAGGGTCACGATCTCCATCGCCGCATTGCGATTGTCGCTGGAAACGAAGGAGGAAAGGGCAAACATACTGCCGAACAGGTCTTCCTCGGTAGCAACGGGATTCTCAAGGGTCACGATGTAGTAATCCTCCTCGTATGCCTCAAGCTCCTTGCCTATACCCTTGAACACGCCTACGGCAAACTCATTTTCAGAGCCGGCCTCGCCAACATATCCCTCAAGCTCGATGGTCTTCAGGGCAATCATCTGATTGCGGAAGGCCGTGTCGTTGAGCAGGTTGTTGAACGCGAAATAGCTCTTGTCCGCGGTAAAGGTCTCGTAATCCTTATTGTACACCGATCCTATAACCGAGAAGGTGGACGGATCGATCTCATATTCATAGGTGCTTCTGGAAACACCGGCGTCATCGGTATAATCCACCTTGGTGTAGTTCATCGACCAGAAGTGGGTATTGGTATAACCGAGATAGCTGTCGCACCAAACGGGATCAATGTCGGTTTCATACTTTGCCACGTCCTTGATCAGCGGAAGCGTATCGGCAAGGCTGGTAAGCTGATTGATATCCGAATACTTATCGCACATTTCCTTGTTGATAAGGAGCACGGTGTATTCACCCACCAGGGTATTGTTGGGAACGGCAAAATAACCCTTCTCGGTCTTCGCCGCTGCCATAAACGCGGGGTATACGTAAGAGCTCAGCTTCTTGGCAACGTTACTGTTGAGCAGGGTGTCAAGCTTGGTCAGCCAAGCTCTGTCAATGTAATCCATATACTGCTCATAGCTACCGATGAAGAGAATGTCAACCTGGTCCTCACTGACCTCGGGATACTTGATCTCGTCGGTCTTCTCGGTCTCCTCCTCGCTCTCTACAACGGGAGGATCTATGTACGTAGCCATATCGGGATACGCCTGGCAGAACTTCTCATAAACGAGAACCTCGTCCGTGTTGCCCGCATACTTCTCGGTACGCTTGAAGTTGGTATAGTACTTCTTCGCGGTGGTGGAATTCTTGGTGTAGACCTCAAGATTCTCAAGCTTCTCCTCGAGGATGTCGTAATACTGCTCCTCGGTGTAGTAGTACATCTTGAGCTGGGTCTTGTATTTAGCCTTGGTCGTCTTGTTGATCGCCTCTTCTACTGCGGCATACTGCTCGCGAACAGCATCCACACGCGCTTTCTTATCGGCGCTGAGTGCCTCATACTCTTCGTCCGTATAGTACACCTGCGTGTCGGTGATGACGAGCATAGTAAGCGTTTTTGCGGTGTCCGATGCGCTGACCTCGGTCTCTTCCTTCTTACAAGAGGTGAGGAAGACACTAAGCAGCATCAGAACGCACAGCACAAGGCTAATCAATCTTTTACTCATTATGGTTCTCCATTTCTCCGGCGGCGGTAACATTTCGTTGCAGACAAAGCGCCACCGCGGGTTGACGATATCTGCGCGGAACAATCCGCAAAACGAACCCTGCATCGCGTGCAAGACTCGGTCATTTTAACTCTTTATTATTTTACATCAAATCTTATCTTATGTCAAGTGAATTTTTTGTGACGGGAAGTCCCGCAACGGCGCGGATACGGCTTCGACAGTCAATTTGGTTGCATTCTTTTGTCGCAATGTCTAAAAACCTACGGCATTTTTCTCACATTCAACCAAGTTTTTTGTCATTTTGGCAAATCGCGCCCGTCTTTTTTTGTTGTTTATCAACAAATCCGCCTTAATCCAAAAAGCCCTTCAAATGTCTTGCGCGGCTGGGATGGCGAAGCTTACGAAGCGCCTTTGCCTCGATCTGACGAATACGCTCACGGGTGATATTGAACTCCTTGCCAACCTCCTCGAGGGTCTTGCTTCTGCCGTCGTAAAGACCGAAGCGAAGCTTGATCACGTGAGCCTCTCTGGGCGTCAGCGTATTCAGCTCGCGCTCGATCACCTCACGAAGGATCGTAGCAGACGCCACCTCAGAGGGATCGGGAGCCTCCTCGTCGGGAATGAAATCGCCAAGATGGCTATCCTCTTCCTCGCCGATGGGGGTTTCCAGGGACACGGGGTCCTGCGCGATCTTCATGATCTCGCGCACCTTTTCCGCGCTCATTCCCATCTTATCTCCGATCTCGTCGGCTGTAGCTTCTCTTCCCAGCTCCTGAAGCATCTGTCGGGAATAGCGCGTCACCTTGTGAATGGTTTCCACCATATGAACGGGGATACGAATGGTTCTCGCCTGATCGGCAATGGCGCGGGTGATCGCCTGACGGATCCACCAGGTTGCGTACGTAGAGAACTTGAATCCCTTGCCGTAGTCAAACTTATCCACCGCCTTCATAAGACCGAGGTTTCCCTCCTGGATCAGATCCAGGAAGAACATTCCCTTTCCTACGTAGCGCTTGGCAATGCTGACGACCAGACGAAGGTTTGCCTCGACCAGCTCATTCTTCGCCTTTGCCTTCTCTGCCTCGTCCTCGGAATTTGCCATGATCTCGGCAAGCTCCTTCTCGCGCTCTGCGCTGAGAAGCGGTACCTTACCGATCTCCTTCAAATACATACGAACGGGGTCGTCAATGGAAAGACCGTCCTGCTCCAGCATCTTTTCCATATCCTCGCCCTTACCGAAGCGAGCTACCTCGTTTTCGATCTCGGCGATGTCACTCTCCTCCGTCTCTCCGGGAAGCGGAATGCCGTTGTCCTCAAGCGTTTCATACAGCTTGTCCAGCCCTTCCATATCATAGTTCATTCCCTCGATCGCTTCATCGATGTCACTGGTAGACAAAGCGCCTTTTTTTCCTTTTTGTATCAGCTCGTCTACGTCAACCTTCTTTTCCTCGGTATTTACGTTTTCAATTTTAGAAGTCATCTTTTCTTTTCGCCCCGCTGATGGGGCATTTCCTTTCCTTGGCACTTTGCCGTGATTTTATTGTTCCGACGGTCGTCGGTGCTTTATCTTTTTTCATCACCGGACGTCTTTTTTTCCGAAAGCTTCTGGCGTTTTGCCTTCAGCAGCTCGTCAAGCCCGGTTTTTTCGCCCTTGCTTCGTTTTGCCTCACGAAGGCGATCGATATGCTCGCGAAGGACCTGCGTTCCGTTTTCGGTGAGCTGATCTCGCGCCTGGATCATTCGCTCGATGCGGCCGATCTCGTCGGGTGTGAAGTACTGTCCCAGAAGGGCGAACATAAAGCCGCCGTCCGAATTCTGAAGCTCCATGACCTTCTCAAAGATCCTTCTGCCGAGATCGGTGAAAAAGTCATCCGCGGACAGCGCGACCTTACCGCTGGCTACCGCTACTCGATGCTCCTCGTACATCAGAAGCAAGCCGAGGATGCCCTCCTCGCAGGCGTTGGCGGCAACGTTTTTCACCGCGTCGGGATTGACGCGATCGCCGTAATTCTGGATCGACATCTTGATGTTGTTCAGATTCTTCGCCTGCTCGCTGGCGCGAAGCTTACCGATCAGCCGATTTACGTTATTCTTCATAACGTCTACCGTCAAGCCAAGCCTCGGCGCGGTCTGCGTGATATATACCTCCCGCTCGATCTGCGAGGGAACGGTGGCGATCACGCCGCAGATCTCCTCCGACGCCTTCAGACGTCCACCCGTTGCCTGCAGATCATGCTTGGCAAAAATGGCATCCGCCTTGAAGTCAAACCAGGTTTTGCTCTCGTTCAGCACCAAGCGTAACCGCTCCGCGCCGAACTTCTTGATAAATTCGTCGGGGTCCTTGGCATCGGGAAGCTTCAGGATCCGAACGTCAAGCCCCACGTCACCGAGAATTCGTATGGCGCGGTCTGCCGCCCGCTGTCCCGCCTCGTCCGAGTCATAAGATATCAGCACCTTTTTGGTGTACTTGGTCATTATTCTCGCCTGCTCCGCCGTGAGGGACGTACCGAGTGTCGCCACCGCGTTGGAAAAGCCCGCCGCGTGAAGCGCGATCACGTCCATATAGCCCTCGCAGAGGATCAGACTGTCCTCGCAATGGTTTTTGGCAAAGTTCAGAGCGAACAGATTCTTGCTTTTCTTAAAGCCCGGCGTATCCGATGAGTTCAGATACTTGGGCTTGGAATCGTCCATCACGCGCCCGCCAAAGGCGATGACGTTGCCCGTCACGTCAATGATAGGAAACATCACGCGATTTCGGAAGTAGTCGTAGGGTCTTCCCGTTTTCTGACTTTTCCCGCAAAGGAAGCCCGTGATCAGCTCCTCCTCGGTATAGCCAAGCCGCTTCATGTGGTCGGTCAGCATGCCGAAATCGTTGGGGGAATATCCCAGTCCGAAATGCTTGATAAAGCCCTGTGAAAGTCCGCGCACCTCGGTCAGATACCGAAGTCCTTCCTTTCCGTATCTGGGATCAAAGAGGCAATCTCTGAAAAACTTTGCCGCCTCTCGGTTCATATCAAACACACGCTTGCGGGACATACCCGTTTCGACCTTGCCGTCCTGGGGGATGGTGATCCCCGCCCGCGCCGCCAAAAACTCAATGGCGTCCACGTATTCCAGATTTTCCGCCTTCATAACGAAGGTAATGGCGTCACCGCCCGCGCCGCAGCCGAAGCAATAAAACATCTTCTTGCCCGGCGAAACGCTGAACGAGGGACTCCGCTCGCTATGAAACGGACACAGTCCGAAGAGGTTGGATCCCGACCGCTTAAGACTCACGTACGAGCCGACCAGCGACTCGATGTCGGTGCGGTAGAGGATCTCCTCGATAATTTCTCTCGGTATTGCCATCAGCCTCTGCCCCTCCATACCTTAGGAATGAACAGCTCTTTATATTGCTCGATGGCGTAGCGGTCGGTCATGCCGGAAATAAAATCGCAAACACAACGCTCCACGCCCTCGTTTTTGGTGTTTTCGTAATACAGAGAAGGCATCTTCTCGGGATACCTGACGTAATACTCGAACAAACGGATCAGAACCTCCTTGGCGCGATCCTCCTCACTCTTGGCAACGGGGTTGGTATACACGTTCTCAAACATAAAGGTGCGAAGCTTATCCGTCGCCTCGCCGATCTCGGGGGTCATTCCAATGCAGTCCTTATTGGTGCT
This sequence comes from Eubacteriales bacterium, assembly GCA_045121195.1. Classification (GTDB taxonomy): domain Bacteria; phylum Bacillota; class Clostridia; order Oscillospirales; family CAG-272; genus RGIG8775. The sequence continues at coordinate 3,090 of JBGVFO010000013.1, read as the reverse complement.
GAAATCAATGACCGAGGTAACCATGGCGTTGATGCGCTGGCTATGTCCGTCGCCCACCACCTCGCGGATCTCGCGAGGGATGTCACCGATGGAAAGGATGCCCGCACGGCAGGCGTCGTCAATATCGTGATTGATATAAGCAATGCGATCGGCGAACTTGACGATCACGCCCTCAAGGGTGGATGCCATATGGCTACCCGTGTGATTGACGATACCGTCGCGCACCTCGTATGTAAGGTTCAAGCCTCTTCCCCGGTTCTCCAGACGCTCAACCACGCGAAGACTTTGCTTATAGTGGGTAAAATCGGGAGAATAGCAGATCTGCATCGCCGCCTCACCCGCGTGACCGAAGGGAGTATGTCCAAGATCGTGTCCAAGACCGATCGCCTCACACAGATCCTCGTTGAGGCGCAGGGCGCGGGCGATAATGCGCGCGATCTGCGTTACCTCAAGGGTGTGGGTCAGGCGCGTGCGGTAATGTGCGTCATTGGGTGCCAGGAACACCTGAGTCTTGTTCATCAGACAGCGGAAGGACTCCGAATGTATGATCTTATCTCTGTCGCGCTGAAACTCGGTCCTGTTTTTGCAGGGCGTATACGGATAGTCGCGCCCTCTGCTGTTGACCGTCAAAAAAGCGTGCTCGGAAAGTGTCGATTTTTCCCGTTCCAGGAACAGTTCGCAAACGGTTGCCATTCGATTTCCTCCATTAAAAATAAAACTTCAAGATACAATATACGCAAAAAAAAGAAAAAATACTTTTTTATTTTTGATTTTTTTCTTCTTTTTATATAATTTTTTCTCGCCGCGAACGGGATTTGACATTTTTTACGGTCACGGTGCGCTATAATGATGCCAAAAGGAGGGGCGCGGGATGGAGCAGACTGTTTACGGAGACCTTTTGTTTCTCATCAATTTCAGCATGGACTTTCTTTGTCTTTTTCTCGTGGCACGCCTTCTTGCCAAGCCCTTTTCCCTACCGCGCACCGTGCTTGCCGCCGCGCTGGGCGGCATCTATTCCGTGACCGCTCTCTTTCTCACGTTTGGTGCTTGGGGAAGACTTGCCGATCTTCTCGTTTGCGTACTGATCTGTGCCGTTGCCTTTGGCGACAAACGGGAGGGATGGTCCTCTCTTGCCCTTCTGTCGGGTGCCTTTGTTTTGGCATCGATGCTTTTGGGCGGCGTTATGACGGCGATCTTCAATCTGATGAACCGAGCCGATCCGCCGCTTGACTCCTTTGCGGACGACGACAGCATTCCCCTTTGGCTATTCGCGTTGGTGACCGCCGCGGCGTCTCTGATCACCTGGATCGGAGGTCGCTTTCTCCGCCGTCGGGGACAGATCCCCGAGGCGCAGGTGGAAATTCAGTTAGGTGGGAGAAAAACCGTGATCCGCGCTATGTGTGACAGCGGCAATCTGCTTCGGGACACGGTCAGCGGCAAGCCCGTTATCCTGTCGGATATCAAAAACGCGGTCAATCTGCTCCCCGTCGACTGCGCCCACATCACCGAATGGAACGCCGATACCGTGCAGGCGCTCCCTCCCCCGCTCGCCGCCCGCGTTCGGCTGATCCCCACAAGCTCGGTGGGAGCGGACGGCATTCTGCTGGCGCTTCGCCCCGACAGCGTCGTTATCCGCGTGGGAAACCGAACCCGCTCCGCCGACGCTCTCATCGGCTTTGCCAAGATCCGCTGCGCGCTACCTACCTGCTCGGCGATCCTCCCACCGGAATTGTTGACGTAACACATAGAAAGGATTCCCGTTATGAAAAAGCTCCTACTTACCTTGCGCCGCCTCTGGAATTCCCTGTGGAAAAAGAAAAAAAGCGGAATTTATTACGTAAACGGCCCCGACGTTCTTCCTCCGCCCCTGACACGGGAGGAGGAAGCCGCGCTTCTGAGTAGCGAGGAGCTTTCGCAGGAGGCGAAAAATCTCCTCATCGAGCACAATCTGCGCCTCGTCGTTTATATCGCCAAGCGATTTGAGGGTACGGGAACGGGGATCGAGGATCTGGTGTCCATCGGCACCATCGGTCTGATCAAGGCCATCAATACCTTCCGCCCCGACAAGAACATCAAGCTTGCCACCTACGCCTCTCGGTGCATTGAGAACGAGATCCTGATGTACATCCGAAAATTCTCGGGGCTTCGGTGTGAGATCTCCATCGACGAGCCTCTTAACGTGGATTGGGACGGCAACGAGCTCCTGCTATCCGACGTGCTTGGCAATGACGAGGACAACATCGTTTACGAGATCGAGCAACGGGAGGAGCGGGAGATGATCCGCCGCGCCGTAGAAGCCCTCGAGCCGCGGGAGCGGGAGATCATCGAAATGCGTTACGGGCTCGGTGGACGAGATGAAATGACCCAAAAGGAGGTTGCCGACCGCCTTGGGATTTCACAGTCCTATATTTCCCGCCTGGAGAAGAAAATAATCGGACGCCTGCGGGATGAGCTTTGCAGTAAACTGTAGGTTTTCAAAAAAATAAAAAAAATTTTTGAAAAACCCTTGCATTTCCGAAAAGTTTGTGATATAATACAGTGCATTGTGAACATTTGTAGCAAAGTGAGGTGTAAATAAAATGAAGTCCGGAATCCATCCTAATTACGAAGAAGTAGTAGTAAAGTGTGCTTGCGGCGAGACCGTAACAACAAAGTCCACCAAGGGCGGAGAGATGAGAGTAGAAATCTGCTCGAAGTGCCATCCCTTCTTTACCGGTAAGCAGAAGTTTGTTGACGCTGGCGGTAGAGTTGATAAGTTCAAGAAGAGACTTGAGGCAACCAAGTAATTCGCTTGACGGCAAACTTTCCTATCGAAGCAATCGGGCAAGTTGTGCGCACGCACGGCTTGCCCTTATTGTTTTTTCACCAAGGAGGTGTTTATTTTATGGAAGATAACAAACAGAAAATAACCGAGAGTCGAACGGTGCTGGTGACACTCTGCACCGACAACGCCCGTCTCTCGGAAACCGAAAAGAGTCTTGCGGAGCTGGAACGCCTTGTAGACACGGCAGGCGGCATCGTGGTCGCAAGGCTGATACAAAACAAGGATACCCCCGACGTCCGCACCGTTATTGGAAGCGGCAAGGTGCA
>JBGVFO010000012.1:0-29249 GCA_045121195.1 Eubacteriales bacterium | reverse complement strand
TTTCGGGGCGCCGCGGACGTCGCCCCCTACAAGGTTTGTATGTCGCCATTCCGTCACATCAAACCCACCGATAAATCAAAACTTAAACCTCTCCGCTTCCGTGGGTGTTTGGTGAATGTGCGGAGAGAGATATATATTTATTGTGGGAAAAAGTGCGTTTTGCCTATTGACAACAAGGGGGAAATATGGTAGAATAAACGCGAATCAAATAGCGGTTTCTGTGACTGACGGAAAGTGTGGTTTACCACGGGGGAACAGAAATCCGCGGAGCCCTTTCGCTCCGTTTGCCGACCGTCTGGGCACGCTTATCTCTTACACGAGATCAGTGCGCCTTTTTTGATTTTTATATGGAGGAACACCAGCATGACAAAGAAAAAAGTAGGCATTCTCATGGGCAGTGACAGCGATCTGCCGATCATCCGCAAGGCGATCGACACCCTTGTGGCACTTGACGTTCCCTATGAGGTACACGTATATTCTGCGCACAGAACGCCTGCAGAGGCGGCTGATTTTGCGCGCAACGCCCGTGCGAACGGCTTTGGCGCCATTATTGCGGCGGCAGGCATGGCGGCGCATCTTGCGGGTGCTATCGCGGCGCAGACCACTCTGCCCGTTATCGGCATTCCCTGTAAATCTACCAATCTTGACGGCATTGATGCCTTATTATCGACTGTACAGATGCCCTCCGGTATCCCCGTGGCAACCGTTGCGATCGACGGAGGCGTGAATGCCGCTTTGCTTTGCGCCGAGATCTTCGCCCTTTCGGACGACGAGCTTGCGGCAAAGCTTGACGCCAAGCGCGTATCCGACCGCGAAAAGGTGCTTGCCAAGGATGCGGCAGTCGCGGCGGAATTCAACAAGTAAACTTAAATTTTAATTTTTAAATAAAAGGAGATCCCACCATGAAGCTTGTTTACACAGGAAAGACCAAGGACGTATTTGCACTTGACAATGGCAACTATCTTTTGAAGTTTAAGGACGACTGCACCGGTAAGGACGGCGTATTTGATCCCGGTGAAAATTCCGTAGGACTCACCATCGAGGGTGTCGGCGACGTTAACCTTCGTATGTCCATCTACTTCGTTGAGAAGATCAACGCGGCAGGCATTCGCACCCACTACGTGAGCGCGGATCTTGCCAATACCACCATGGAGGTGCTTCCCGCCAAGGTATTCGGCAAGGGACTTGAGGTCATCTGCCGCTACAAGGCAGTCGGCTCCTTCTACCGCCGCTACTCCGACTATTGCGAGCTGGGTCAGGATCTGCCCGCTTACGTGGAGACCACCTTCAAGAACGATGCGAAGGGCGATCCCCTCGTAACCAAGGACGGTCTTGTTGACCTAGGCGTTATGACTGCAAAGCAGTACGACGATCTGAAGGATATGACCCAGAAGATCACCAAGATCGTGGCAGACGATCTGAAGGCAAAGGGTCTTGATATGTACGACATCAAGTTCGAGTTCGGCTACGATCCCGAGGGCAACGTAATGCTCATCGACGAGATCGCGTCGGGCAATATGCGCGTTTACAAGGACGGCGAGTACGTCGATCCCATGACCCTCAACAAGCTGTTCTTCGCTTAATTGACAAGGAGATCTGAATGGGTGGATTTTTCGGCGCAACCCTCAAGCGGGATTGCGTAATGGATATATTTTTCGGCACCGACTACCATTCTCACCTCGGCACCCGTCGGGCGGGTATGGCGGTCTTTGACGCGGAGCACGGCTTCCATCGGCAGATCCATAACATCGGCAACACCCCCTTCCGTACCAAGTTTGAGTCGGATCTTGCCGAGTTCTGCGGCAATAGCGGTATCGGCTGCATCAGCGACACCGATCCCCAGCCCCTTCTCGTGCGCTCGCACCTGGGGCTTTACGCCATTGCCACGGTGGGCATCATCAACAACGCCAACGAGCTGGTGGCGCGTTACTTCTCGGATCACGGGCATCAGTTTATGGCAATGGGCAACGGCGCTGTCAATCAGACCGAGCTGATCGCGGCGCTCATCAATCAAAAGGATTCCTTTGCCGAGGGCATTCGTCACGCCCAGGAGGAGATCGACGGCTCTGCCACCGTTCTGCTTCTGACATCGGACGGCAGTATCGTGGCGGCGCGTGACCGTATGGGACGTCTGCCGGTGCTGGTGGGCCGTTCAGAGGACGGACTTTGCGTGTCCTTTGAGTCCTTTGCCTATCATAAGCTGGGCTTTGACGATCACTACGAGCTCGGTCCCGGTGAGATCGTCAAGATCACGCCCGAGGCGGTGGAGCAGCTTACGGCGCCCGGGGACAAAATGAAGATCTGTGCCTTTTTGTGGGCGTATTACGGCTATCCCAACTCCAATTACGAGGGCAAGAACGTGGAGGTCATGCGCTATCGCAACGGCGAGATCATGGCGCGGAACGAAGCGGATAACGGGACCCTTCCCGACGTGGATTTCGTGGCGGGCATTCCCGATTCGGGTGTTCCTCACGCCATCGGCTACGCCAACAAGAGCCACAAGGCGTACGCCCGTCCCTTCGTAAAGTATACGCCTACTTGGCCCCGTTCCTTTACTCCCTCCAGTCAGGCGGTGCGGAATCAGGTCGCCAAGATGAAGCAGATCCCCGTTCCCGAGCTGATCCAGGACAAGAAGCTCCTCTTCGTGGACGACTCCATCGTCCGCGGCACTCAGCTTCGCGAAACGGTTGAGTTTCTCTATGAGAGCGGCGCAAAGGAAGTGCATATGCGCTCCGCCTGCCCACCCATCATGTACGGCTGTAAGTATCTCAATTTCTCCTCCAGCCGCTCTGAGATGGAGCTTTTGGCGCGGGCAACCGTGCAGGAGCTGGAGGGCGACGAGGGACAGAAGCATCTGGCGGAGTACGCCGACGCCTCCACCGAGCGCGGACAGTGTATGCTGAAGCGCATTTGCGAGCAGTTTGGCTTCGACTCCCTCGGCTATCAGTCCCTTGACGGTCTGCTTGAGGCGATCGGCATTGACCGCGAAAAGATATGCACCTATTGCTGGACGGGCAAGGGTGACAACGACTAACACACGGCCTCGGGTCGGAAAGGATACGATATGGAAAAGAGTTTCTCCAAGAGCTACGCCGACGCGGGCGTAGATATTACCGCCGGCTACCGCGCGGTGGATCTGATGAAAAAGCACATTGCCCGTACCAAGAACGAGGGCTGTCTTGACGACGTGGGCGGCTTCGGCGGCTGCTTCGGTCTGCCCGTGGCGGGTATGGAAGAGCCGGTTCTCGTTTCGGGCACCGACGGCTGTGGCACCAAGGTCAAGATGGCGATCCTGATGGACAAGCACGATACCATCGGTATCGACGCGGTGGCAATGTGCGTCAACGATATTATCTGCTGTGGCGCGAAGCCTCTGTTCTTCCTTGACTACATCGCCTGCGGCAAGAATATTCCTGAGAAGATCGCCGAGATCGTGGACGGCGTTGCCGAGGGCTGCGTGCAGTCGGGCGCGGCGCTGATCGGCGGCGAAACGGCGGAGCATCCCGGTATGATGCCTGTGGATGAGTACGACCTTGCGGGCTTCGCGGTGGGTATCGTCGATAAGAAGAAGATCCTTGACAACACCAAAATGGCGGAGGGCGACGTGGTGATCGCGCTGGCATCCAGCGGCGTACATTCCAACGGCTTCTCCCTGTGCCGCAAGGTGTTTGATATTGATAACAACCCCGATTCTCTGTACGTTCCCTGTGACGAGCTTGGCGGCAAGAGTATTGCCGAGACCCTGCTGACCCCCACCCGCATCTACGTCAAGTCGGTGCTGGCGCTCCTTGAGAAGGTCGACGTGAAGGGCATCAGCCACATCACGGGCGGCGGCTTCTACGAGAACATTCCGAGATCGATCCCGAAGGGACTTTGCGCCAAGATCAACAAGTCGGCGGTCAAGGTGCTTCCCATCTTCGAGCTCATTGCCAAGACCGGCAATATTCCCGAGCGCGATATGTTCAACACCTATAACATGGGCGTTGGTATGAGCATCGTGGTGCCTGCCGCAGAGGTGGACAAGGCACTTGAGATCCTTCGCGCCTGCGGCGAGGATGCCTACGTCATCGGCGAGATCGTTCGCGGTGACGACGGCGTGGAGCTTTGCTGATGAGCGCGTCCTGTAAGCGCATCGGCGTTCTCGTTTCGGGGGGCGGCACCAATCTGCAGGCCCTTATCGACGCCGAGAAGAGAGGGGAGCTGGGATGCGGCAAGATCACCCTCGTTATCGCGTCAAAGCCCGGCGTTTACGCCCTTGAGCGCGCCGCGAACAACGGTATTGAATCGCTGGTTCTGGCGCGCAAGGAATACGACAGCATCGCGGACTACTCAAAAGCGCTTGCCGACGCCCTTGAGGCGGCGAAGATCGACCTTGTGGTGTTGGCGGGCTTTCTTACCATCATCGACGAGCAGGTGTACGAGCGATTCCCCAATAAGATCCTGAACGTCCACCCCGCCCTCATTCCGTCCTTCTGCGGCAAGGGCTTCTACGGACTTCACGTTCACGAGGCGGCGCTTCAGAAGGGAGTGAAGGTTTCGGGCGCGACGGTACATATCGTTACCCCCGAGTGTGACGCGGGTCCCATCGTGCTTCAAAAGGCGGTGGAAGTCAAGCAGGACGATACCCCCGAGACCCTCCAGCGGAGAATCATGGAGGAAGCCGAGTGGGAGATCCTCCCCGAGGCGGTGCGCCTTTTCTGCGAGGACAAGATCACCGTTACCGATAACAGAGTGTATATCAAAGGAGAATAACTATGAAGATCTCTACCATCAAAGACGAGCTGAACTCTCTGGCGTACCACGGCAGAGGTATTATCATCGGTAAGAGCGCCGACGGCAAGAAGGCTGTCACCGCGTATTTCATTATGGGCAGAAGCGAGAACAGCCGCAACCGCGTATTCGTTGCCGAGGGCGACGCTATGCGTACCAAGGCGTTCGACGAGTCCAAGATGACCGATCCCCATCTCATTATCTACTATCCCGTTCGCGTGCTTGGCAACAAGACCATCGTCACCAACGGCGATCAGACCGACACCATCTACGAGCTTATGGACAAGCAGATGACCTTCGAGCAGGCACTGCGTACCCGTGAGTTTGAGGACGACAAGCCCAACTTCACCCCCCGTATCTCGGGCATTATCCGCCGCGAGGCAGACGGTATGAACTTCGCTATGTCCATCCTCAAGAGCGCCGAGGGCGACGATAGCTCCTGCGAGCGCTTTACCTACGCCTACTCCAATCCCATCGCAGGCAGAGCCAAGTTTATCCACACCTACAACGGCGACGGCAATCCGCTTCCGTCCTACGAGGGCGAGCCCAAGACCCTGGAGCTTCCCAACGTGGATATCGACACCCTGACCGACCTGATCTGGACCAACCTGAATCAAGATAACAAGGTTTCTCTTTTCGTCCGCTACATCGACATTGCGAGCGGCGAGAGCGAGACCAGGATCGTAAATAAAAACGCGTGAGGTGATCGAACATGAAAGAATTTGAACTGAAATACGGCTGTAACCCTAATCAGAAGCCTGCCAAGATCTTTATGGCAGACGGAAGCGAGCTTCCCATCGAGATCCTTTGCGGTCGCCCCGGCTACATCAATTTCCTTGATGCCTTTAACTCCTGGCAGCTTGTCAAGGAGCTGAAGGAGGCGCTGGGTCTTCCCGCCGTCACCTCCTTCAAGCACGTTTCCCCCACCTCGGCGGCGGTCGGTATTCCGCTTTCCGAGAAGCTGAAGAAGGCTTGCTTCGTTGACGATATCGAGGGACTTGACGAGTCGCCTTTGGCGTGCGCTTATGCCCGCGCAAGAGGAACCGACCGTATGTGCTCCTTCGGCGACTGGGTGGCACTCTCCGACGTGTGCGACGTGACCACGGCGCTCATGATCAAGCGCGAGGTGTCCGACGGCATCATTGCCCCCGGCTATGAGCCCGAGGCGCTGGAGATCCTCAAGACCAAGCGCAAGGGCAACTATAATATTGTAAAGATCGACCCGAATTACGTGCCTGCGCCCGTTGAGCATAAGCAGGTGTACGGCATTACCTTCGAGCAGGGAAGAAATAATTTTGAGATCAACCGCGAGCTTCTTCAGAATCTCGTGACCGCCAACAAGGATATGCCCAAGAGCGCCGTTCGCGACCTCATCGTGGCGCTGATCACCCTCAAATATACTCAGTCCAACTCGGTCTGCTACGCCGTAGACGGACAGGCGATCGGCGTGGGTGCGGGCCAGCAGTCGAGAGTGCATTGCACAAGACTTGCGGGCGGCAAGGCGGACACCTGGTTCCTCCGCCAGCACGATAAGGTGCTGAATCTGCCCTTCAAGGACACCCTCGGAAGACCCGACCGTGACAACGTCATTGACGGCTATATCAATCAGAACGAGGAGGACGTTTGCGCCGACGGCAACTGGCAGAAGTACTTTACCGAACAGCCCGCGCCCTTCACCAAGGACGAGCAGAGAGCCTACCTTGATACCATCGACGGCGTGGCGCTTGGCTCCGACGCCTTCTTCCCCTTCAGCGACAATATCGAGCGCGCCAAGAAGTCGGGCGTTAAGTATATTGCCGAGCCCGGCGGCTCCATCCGTGACGATCTTGTCATCGAGTGCTGTGACCGATACGGCATGGTGATGGCATTCACGGGAATGAGATTGTTCCATCACTAATACAAATTGATGTTTATCGGGGAGTTTGTAAAACGAAATTGATGGTTTGTAGGGGCGACCATTGGTCGCCCGCCATATACGGAAAAAACCCAACGAACGGGCGATCAATGATCGCCCCTACGGGTTTGTGCGTCGCCGTTTTGTCACATCAAACTCCCCGACAAATCAAAATTTGCAATCGCATTTACATATGAATAAAAGGAGTACGACCGAATGAAAATTATGGTTGTCGGTGGCGGCGGCAGAGAGCACGCCATCATCAAAAAGCTCAAGGAAAATAAAAGCGTCACCGAGATCTACGCCCTGCCCGGCAACGGCGGCATCGCCCGCGACGCGGTCTGCGTGGACATCGGTGCCAAGGACATCGACGGCATCGTGAAATTCGCCGTGGAGCAGGGCATTGACTACGCGGTCGTCGCCCCCGACGATCCGCTGGTGCTTGGTGCGGTAGATGCTCTTGAGGGGAAGGGCATTCCGTGCTTCGGCCCTCGCGCGAACGCCGCTATCATTGAGGGAAGCAAGGTCTTCTCCAAGAATCTCATGAAGAAATACGGCATTCCCACCGCCGCCTACGAGGTGTTTGACGACATGGATGCCGCCCTCGCGTATCTTGAGACCGCGCCCATTCCCACCGTTATCAAGGCGGACGGACTGGCTCTCGGCAAGGGCGTGATCATCGCCATGACCCGAGAGGAGGCGCAGGACGCCGTTCGCTCCATGATGGGCGATAAGGTGTTCGGTAAGAGCGGTGACCACATCGTTATTGAGGAATTTCTCACGGGACCCGAGGTATCGGTTCTGTCCTTCACCGACGGTAAGACGGTGGTTCCCATGGTATCCTCTATGGACCACAAGAGAGCAGGGGATAACGATACGGGACTTAACACCGGCGGTATGGGTACCGTCGCGCCCAACCCCTATTACACCAAAGAGATTGCCGACGAGTGCATGAGGACCATCTTCCTGCCTACGGTCGAGGCAATGAACGCCGAGGGACGCACCTTCCGCGGATGCCTCTACTTTGGCTTGATGCTGACTCCCAAGGGACCTCGCGTTATTGAGTATAACTGTCGCTTCGGCGACCCCGAGACCCAGGTGGTGCTTCCCCTTCTTGAAAGCGACCTTCTGACAGTCATGCAGGCGACCACGAACGGCACTCTTGATAAGACCGAGGTCAAGTTCCGAGACGGTCACGCGTGTTGCGTCATTATGGCGTCCAAGGGCTATCCTACCGCCTACGAAAAGGGCTTCGAAATGACCATCCCCGAGGAGATCGCGGACAACGTCTACGTGGCGGGTGCCGCCCTCCGCGACGGCAAGCTTGTGACGGCGGGCGGTCGCGTGCTCGGCGCGACGGCGACGGCGGACAGCCTTGCGAACGCGGTCAAGAGTGCTTACGCCCTTGTGGATCGCATTCACTTTGACAACGCATACTACCGCCACGACATCGGCGCGCGCGCTCTTGCGGCATTGGAGGACTAAATATGGTATACAGAATATTTGTAGAAAAGAAGGCAGAGCTTGCCAATGAGGCAAAGGCGCTTTTGTCCGAACTTCGCAACGTGGTGGGTATCACCGCACTCGAATCGGTGCGCCTCTTTAACCGCTACGACGTGGAGAATATTGAAGCGGAGCTGTTCGAGCAGTCGGTCGGCACCGTCTTTTCCGAGCCCCAGCTTGATATCGTCACACGGGAGCTTTCGGCGGACGGCGTGATCTTCGCCGTGGAGCCTCTGCCCGGTCAGTTCGACCAGAGAGCCGATTCGGCGGCGCAGTGCATCCAGCTTCAGAGTCAGGGCGACCGTCCCACGGTGCGCTCCGCCAAGGTCTATGCTCTTGGCGGCGCTCTTTCCGACGAGGACGTGGCACGCATCAAGAAGTACGTCATCAACGCGGTGGAGAGCCGCGAGGCGAGCCTTGAAAAGCCCGAGACCCTCGCCATTGAATACGCCGTTCCCACCACGGTTGCTACCGTAGAGGGCTTTGTCGGTATGGACGAGAAGGCACTTGCCGAGCTTCTCGACTCCCTCGGACTTGCCATGGATCTTGACGACCTCAAGTTCCTTCAGAATTACTTCAAGAACGAAGAAAAGCGGGATCCCACCATCACCGAGATCCGCGTGGTTGACACCTACTGGTCCGATCACTGCCGTCACACCACCTTCTCTACCCACATCGACAACGTGAAGATCGACGATCCCGCCGTACAGAAGGCGTACGAGCGCTATCTTGCGGCGCGCGTGGAGGTATACGGCGCGGAGAAGGCGGCAAAGCGCCCCCAGACCCTCATGGATATTGCCACCATCGGCGCCAAGGTCCTCAAGAAGAGAGGACTTCTCCCCGAGCTTGACGAGAGTGAGGAGATCAACGCTTGCTCTATCCACGTGACGGCAACCGTCAACGGCGAGGAGCAGGATTGGCTTCTGATGTTCAAAAACGAGACCCATAATCATCCCACCGAGATCGAGCCCTTCGGCGGCGCGGCAACCTGTATCGGCGGCTGTATCCGTGACCCCCTTTCGGGTCGTGCCTACGTCCACCAGGCGATGCGCGTGACGGGCGGCGGCGATCCCAGAAAGAGCCTTGCCGAGACCATGGCGGGCAAGCTTCCCCAGCGTAAGATCGTCACCACGGCGGCAGCCGGCTATTCCTCCTACGGCAACCAGATCGGTCTTGCCACGGGACACGTTGCCGAGGTCTATCACGACGGCTACGTTGCCAAGCGCCTTGAGTGTGGCGCGGTGGTTGCGGCGGCTCCCGCCTACAATGTGCGCCGTGAGCGTCCCGCCCCCGGTGACGTGGTCGTGCTTCTTGGCGGTCGCACGGGCCGCGACGGTATCGGCGGTGCGACGGGCTCTTCCAAGAGCCATAACATGAAGTCTCTGACCACCATGGCGTCCGAGGTACAGAAGGGTAACGCTCCCGAGGAGCGCAAGATCCAGCGTCTGTTCCGCAACGCCGAGGTCACAAGACTTATCAAGCGCTGCAACGACTTTGGCGCAGGCGGCGTGTCGGTTGCCATCGGCGAGCTTGCCGACGGACTCCGCATCGACCTTGACGCCGTTCGTAAGAAATACGAGGGCCTTGACGGCACCGAGCTTGCCATCTCCGAATCTCAGGAGCGTATGGCGGTGGTGGTTGCCCCCGAGGACGCCGACAAATTTATTGAATACGCATCCGCCGAGAACCTTGAGGCGTACCGTGTGGCGGTTGTCACCGAGGAGGCGCGTATGGTTATGTCCTGGAACGGACAGACGATCGCCGACCTCTCCCGTGAATTCCTTAACACCAACGGCGCGGTGAAGCATACCGAGGTGGCGGTGACCGAAAAGGATCTTTCCGCCCTGTCGAAGCCTCTTTACAAGAATCTTCGCGAGATGGCGGCAGATCTGAAGACCGCAAGCCGGCGAGGCCTTGTGGAGCGCTTTGACGGCTCCATCGGCGCGGGCTCTGTCCTTATGCCCTTCGGCGGCAAGAATCAGAAGACTCCCGCGCAGGCAATGGCGGCGCTTCTTCCCATGCTTCCCGGTCAGAAGACCGAGGACGGAAGCGTTATGGCGTGGGGACTTGACCCCGACCATATGTGCGTCGATCCCTACACGGGAGCGTACGCGGCGGTCTACACCTCTATGGCAAAGCTGGTTGCGGCAGGTGCCGACTATCGCGCGGCGTACCTGACCCTCCAGGAATTCTTTGAAAAGCTTCGTAACGAGCCTGCCCGTTGGGGCAAGCCCTTCGCGGCGCTTCTTGGCGCGATGGACGCGCAGATCGAGCTGGGTGCCGCCGCCATCGGCGGTAAGGACTCTATGTCGGGTACCTTCCTTGACCTCGACGTTCCTCCCACGCTGATTTCCTTCGCCATCGCGCCCATCAAGGCGCCCATGGTGCTTTCTCCCGAATTCAAGGAGGCGGGACATCCCGTTTACCTGTTTGCTTCTACCGACGAGAGTGCCGACAGCATGAAGGCGGCGTGGGAGACCTTCCACGAGCTTCATAAGGAGGGCAAGGTCAAGGCGGCTTGGGCTGTGGAGAACGGCCTTGGCGAGGCGATCATGAAGATGTCCTTCGGTAACGGTATCGGATTTGCTTCCTCGGGCGCGATCGAGGATCAGTGGCACCAGTTCGGCTTCTACGGCTTTATCGTAGCCGAGCTTACCGAGGAGGTCGAATGCTCCGGTGTCGTCAAGATCGGTATGACCACCGCCGAGCCCGCGATCCGTCTTGACGGCGGCGACGAGGCGACCATTGCCGAGCTGATGGCACTCAACGAGGCGACCCTTGAGGACGTATATCCCACAAAGGCGCCCGCTACGGGCGATACGCCTACCTTCTCCTATACCGAGAAGAGCACCGCGGCACCCGCCGTTAAGTGCGCCCGTCCCAAGGCGCTCATCCCCGTATTCCCCGGTACCAACTGTGAATACGACTCGGCGCGCGCCCTTGTGAACGCAGGCGCGGATGCTGACATCGTTGTCATTCGTAACCTCACCGCCGACGCGGTTGCCGAGAGCGTTGAGCTTGTGGCGAAGAAGCTTGCCGAAAGCCAGATGGTATTCATTCCCGGTGGCTTCTCGGGTGGCGACGAGCCCGACGGCTCCGCCAAGTTTATCACGGCGTTCTTCCGTAACCCCGCCATCCGTGAGCAGGTGACGAAGCTTCTTGAACAGCGCGACGGTCTGATGCTGGGTATCTGTAACGGCTTCCAGGCACTCATTAAGCTGGGTCTTGTGCCTTACGGAAGGATCATCGACACCGACGCCGACTGTCCTACCCTGACCTATAATATCATCGGTCGCCACCAGTCCAAGATGGTGCAGACTCGCGTTTGTACCGCCAAATCTCCTTGGCTTGCGGGTACCGAGGTGGGACAGATCTACAACGTTCCGATCTCCCACGGCGAGGGGCGCTTCTACGCCTCCCGCGAGCTGGTTGACAAGCTTGCCGCAAACGGTCAGATCGCAACCCAGTACGTGGATCTTGCGGGCGTGCCCTCTATGGACACATCCTTCAATCCCAACGGATCGATCTGTGCCATTGAGGGAATCATATCTCCCGACGGACGTGTGCTTGGTAAGATGGGTCACTCCGAGCGTATCGGCAAGGATCTCTACCGCAACGTCGTAGGCGAATACGATATGAAGCTGTTCGAATCGGCTGTCAAATATTTTAAGGAGGGCTAATTATGGCTTATTTGTCCGATATTGAGATCGCGCAATCCACTCCCATGAAGCCTATTGCCGACGTCGCAAAGGTGGCGGGCGTAGGCGAGGATTATCTTGAACAGTACGGAAAATATAAGGCGAAGGTAGACTACAAGCTTCTCGCCGACTCCCCCAGAAAGGACGGCAAGCTGATCCTTGTCACCGCCATCACCCCCACCCCCGCAGGGGAGGGAAAGACCACCACCACCATCGGTCTTGCGGACGGTCTTCGCAAGATCGGCAAGAACGTGGTCGTAGCGCTCCGTGAGCCCTCTCTCGGCCCCGTTTTCGGTATCAAGGGCGGCGCCGCAGGCGGCGGTTACGCCCAGGTGGTTCCCATGGAAGACATCAACCTGCATTTCACGGGTGACTTCCACGCCATCGGTGCGGCAAACAATCTGCTGGCGGCTATGCTGGATAACCATATCTATCAGGGCAATGCCCTTAACATCGATCCCAGACGCATCACCTGGAAGCGTTGCGTCGATATGAACGACCGTCAGCTTCGCTTCGTCACCGACGGCCTTGGCGGCAGAGTCAACGGTGTGCCCCGTGAGGACGGCTACGATATTACCGTTGCCTCCGAGATCATGGCGGTCTTCTGCCTTGCCTCCTCCATCTCTGATCTTAAGGAGCGACTTTCCCGCATCGTGGTGGCGTACACCTACGACGAAAAGCCCGTGACCGCAGGCGACCTCAAGGCGGTTGGCGCTATGGCGGCGCTTCTGAAGGACGCTCTCAAGCCCAATCTGGTGCAGACCCTCGAGGGTACCCCCGCCTTCGTGCACGGCGGTCCCTTCGCCAATATCGCACACGGCTGTAACTCGGTCATTGCCACCAGAATGGCAATGAAGCTGGGTGACTACGCCGTCACCGAGGCAGGCTTTGGCGCTGACCTTGGTGCCGAGAAGTTCCTTGACATCAAGTGCCGCTACGCGGGTCTGAATCCCTCGGCTGTGGTGATGGTTGCTACCGTCCGCGCCCTCAAGATGCACGGCGGACTTGCCAAGACCGAGCTTGGTAACGAGGATCTTGCGGCGCTGGAGCGCGGAATCCCCAACCTGCTTCGTCACGTTTCCAACATTACGAACGTATATAAGCTTCCTTGCGTGGTAGCGGTCAACCGTTTCCCCACCGACACCGACGCGGAGATCGACCTCGTCATTGAAAAGTGCCGCGCTCTCGGCGTGAACGTGGTTCTGTCCACCGTATGGGCAGACGGCGGCAACGGCGGTACGGCGCTTGCCGAGGAGGTGGTTCGCCTTTGCGAAAAGCCCAATGATTTCTCCTTCAGCTACGAGCTTGACGGCACCATCGAGGACAAGATCGCCGCCATCGTGCGCCGCGTATACGGCGGCGACGGCGTGACCTTCGCACCTGCCGCAAAGAAGGAACTCGCGAAGCTCACCGAGCTTGGCTACGATAAGCTTCCCATCTGCATGGCAAAGACCCAGTACAGCTTCTCCGACGATATGACAAAGCTCGGTGCACCCGAAGGCTTCACGGTAACAGTGCGGAATGTCAAGGTGTCCGCAGGCGCGGGCTTTATCGTGGCGCTGACCGGCGATATTATGACCATGCCCGGACTTCCCAAGGTTCCCGCCGCCGAGCGCATCGACGTAGACGAGAACGGCAAGATCTCGGGACTGTTCTGATTCAAATTGACAATAAAAAAGCACCCCAGTGGGGTGCTTTTTTGTATTTAGTCCTTCTTTTCTCGGTTTTCGAGGGCGTATTTGCAGCACTGAAGAACCAAAAGATTAAAGGAAATATCATTTTCGGCGGCAATCTTGTTCAGCTCTTCAAAAAGCGGTTCGGTAAAGCGTACGGTGCGTGAAATATTCGCACCCTTGAACTCATTTTCAATCTTAAACATAACATCATCTCCTGTTACAATAATATGCTCAAAAAAGATTTATTTATATAACCAATTATGGTTGCATTTTTGGATGCGCTGTGGTATGCTGATAGCGAGCGTTTTTGTAACAGGAGAGGGAGCTATGGCAAAAAGAGTGGTGATCGCGGGCAGTCGCGGATTTTGTGACTATGAAGCGGCTTGCCGTTTTATCGATCAATGTCTGGTTTTGTATGAGCAGGAAGAAATCATCGTACTGTCGGGTGGCGCGCGTGGTGCGGATGCTCTTGGTGAGCGCTACGCTTACGAGCGAGGACTTGCCATAGAACGGTATCCCGCGCGATGGCAGATATACGGAAAAGCCGCAGGGATCCGCCGAAACCAACAAATGGCGGAGGCGTGCGATCTTGTCATTTGCTTCTGGGACGGGGAGAGCAGGGTGACAAGCTCTATGATCGCCCTTGCCAAAAAGCAGAACAAGGCTGTATACATAAAAGAAATCAAACGCTCTAAGTAGAATTAAATCTTCAAATTTTGATTGATCGGTGGGTTCGATGTGACGAGATGGCGACGCACAAACCCGTAGGGGCGATCATTGATCGCCCGTTCGTTGGGGAATTGTCGTTCATGGCGGGCGACCACTGGTCGCCCCTACAAAGAATACATCAAACCGACAAACATCCATTTATCGATTTATCCAAATTGCGAGGAAACCTTGTCCCGAAGGGGGAAAAATCGTGTAAAAGAACCAATGAAAAATTCAAAAAAACCCTTGCAAAATAAAAGGATATATGATATAATATTTGAAATAAAAAATTAAGTGTGACGGCAAGGCAAATGATCCGCGCGGAAGGCGGGGAATATCCTTGTATAGGAGTTCTTGCTGTGGCAAGGCTTTTTGTTTATATATGCGGAAAAGGAGAAAAGACATGGCGATTCAGTACGGTGTTGGTATGAATACGGTGATTACCGAGGCGGATGTCAAGGCGTTTTTGTCCCGTGTCGGTCTTTCCTGCCTTGATTCCGAGGGTTTTGTTGTGCTTCCCGGCTTTTGCGATGTGCATGTGCATTTTCGTGAGCCGGGTTTTTCTTATAAAGAAACGGTTGCCAGCGGATGCGCGGCGGCGGCGCGGGGCGGCTATACGGCGGTGTGCACCATGCCGAACCTGAATCCCGTTCCCGACTCGGCGGAACATCTTCGCGAGCAGACCGCCATCATTGACCGCGACGCCACCATCGACGTCTACCCCTACGCCGCCATTACGGTGGGGCAGAAGGGCGAGCAGCTTTCCGACATGGAAGCCATGGCGGATCGCGCCATTGCCTTCTCGGACGACGGACGGGGCGTGCAGAGCGACGGTATGATGCGCGAGGCGATGAAACGCGCCAAGGCGCTCGGCAAAATGATCGTGGCACACTGCGAGGTCAATTCGCTTCTGCGCGGCGGCTACATTCACGACGGCGAATATGCTCGCGCCCACGGACACCGCGGCATCTGCTCCGAGAGCGAATACGCCCAGATCGCCCGCGATTTGGAGCTTGTGCGTGAGATCGGCTGTGCCTATCACGTCTGTCATATCTCTACGAAAGAGAGCGTGGAACTGATCCGCAAAGCGAAGGCAGAGGGACTTGACGTGACCTGTGAAACGGGGCCTCACTACCTCGTGATGGACGACGGCGACCTTCGCGAAGAAGGACGCTTCAAGATGAATCCGCCTCTGCGGAGCCGTGAGGACAGGGAAGCCCTGGTGCGCGGCATCGTGGACGGCACCATCGATATGATCGCCACCGACCACGCGCCCCACAGCGCCGAGGAAAAATCCCGCGGCCTTGAGGGAAGCGCCTTCGGCGTGGTAGGTCTTGAAACCGCGTTCCCCGTGACGTATACCAAGCTGGTGAAGGAGGGGATCATCACTCTTGAGCGATTGATCGAGCTTTTGGTGACCAATCCCCGCAAGCGGTTCGGCATTCCGCAGGGCTTGGATTTCTCGGTGTGGAAGATCGACGAGAGATTCACGGTAGACCCCGCGGACTTCGCAAGCCTTGGCAAGGCCACCCCCTTTGAGGGCTGGGAGCTTTTCGGCGTCAATTATCTGACGGTGAAGGGCGGCAAAATTTTGTACAAACATTCTGTGTAATAGATTCGGGAGGAAATTATGGCAAAACGTACAGATCTCAAAAAAATTCTGATCATCGGCTCGGGCCCCATCGTCATCGGTCAGGCGGCAGAGTTTGACTACGCGGGCACCCAGGCGTGTCTGGCGCTCAAGGAGGAGGGCTACGAGGTGGTCCTCGTCAACTCCAACCCCGCTACCATCATGACCGACACCACCATTGCGGACAAGGTCTATATGGAGCCTCTGACCCTGGAGTATATCGCAAAGATCCTTCGCTACGAGCGTCCCGACGCCATCCTGCCCGGCATCGGCGGACAGACGGGTCTGAACCTCGCGATGCAACTGGAAAAGAAGGGAATTCTCCGCGAGTGCCGCGTAGAGCTTCTCGGTACCTCCAGCGAGAGCATCGAGCGCGCCGAGGACCGTGAGCTTTTCAAGGAGCTTTGCCAGTCCATCGGTGAGCCCACCATTCCTTCCGAGATCACCTATAATCTTGAAGAGGCAAAGGAAGCGGCGGCACGTATCGGTTATCCCGTGGTCCTTCGTCCCGCCTTTACTCTCGGCGGTACGGGCGGCGGCTTTGCCAACAATGAGGCAGAGCTTTGCGAGATCGGCGTCAACGCCTTCAAGCTTTCTCCCGTTCATCAGGTACTGATCGAGAAGAGCGTTAAGGGCTATAAGGAGATCGAGTTTGAGGTTATGCGTGATTCGAACGATCACGCCATCACCATCTGCGGCATGGAGAACATCGACCCCGTCGGCGTTCACACCGGTGACTCCCTCGTTGTGGCACCCATCATGACCCTCTCCAAAGAGGACGAGAAGATGCTCAACGATTCTGCCATCAAGATCATCCGCGAGCTCAAGATCGAGGGCGGCTGTAACGTACAGTTTGCGCTCAATCCCCACACCAGCGAATATTACCTCATCGAGGTCAACCCCCGCGTATCTCGTTCCTCGGCACTGGCATCCAAGGCGTCGGGCTATCCCATCGCCCGCGTGACCGCCAAGATCGCCGTAGGTATGGCACTTGAGGATATCAAGATCGCCAACACCAATGCGGCGTTTGAACCGAAGCTTGACTACGTCATTGCCAAGCTTCCCCGTTTCCCCTTCGATAAGTTCACCACCGCCTCCAACACCCTCGGCACCCAGATGAAGGCGACGGGCGAGGTCATGGGCATCGGCTCTAACCTGGAGGAGTGTCTTCTCAAGGGCGTCCGTTCCCTTGAGGTCAGTGTAAACCATATCTATCATCACAAGTTTGACAATCTGACCGACGACGAGCTTCGCGCTTACATCAGCGAGTTCCGCGACGACAACATCTTTGCCATCGCCGAGCTGATTTATCGCGGTGCCACCGTTGCCGAGATCCACGAGATCACCAAGATCACCCCCTTCTTCCTCGAAGCCATCAAGCGCATCGTGGACATGGAGGAGACTCTCAAGGCGCACGCCTTCGACCTTGACACGCTCAAGGCGGCAAAGAAGATGGGCTTCTCCGACAAGTATGTGGCAAGAATGTGGAAGTGTAAGGAAATCGATGTCTTCAACTTCCGCCGCGAGAACAAGCTGTTCCCCGTATTCCGTATGGTGGATACCTGCCACACGGGGGCGTATATTCCTTACTTCTACTCCTCCTACACGGGCGAGAACGCGTCGGTGCTCACCGACCGCAAGAAGATCGTGGTGCTGGGTGCCGGTCCCATCCGTATCGGACAGGGCGTTGAGTTCGACTACTCCACGGTACACGCCGTAACCACCATCAAGAATTCGGGCTACGAGGCAATCATCATCAACAATAACCCCGAAACGGTTTCCACCGACTACACCACGGCGGATAAACTCTACTTTGAGCCTCTGACCCCCGAGGACGTTATGAATATCATCGAGTTTGAAAAGCCCGAGGGCGTTATTGCCTCTCTTGGCGGACAGACCGCTATCAATCTGGCACAGCCTCTTGACGATCTTGGCGTTAAGATCATCGGTACCGACTGCGCCGCAATCGACCGCGCGGAGAACCGCGACGCCTTTGAGAAGCTCCTCAAGGAGCTTGGCATTCCTCAGCCCGAGGGACGCGCCGTAACCAAGATTGAGGACGGCGTTGCCGCCGCCGCAAAGGTAGGCTATCCCGTGCTTGTCCGTCCCTCCTTCGTGCTTGGCGGACGCGCGATGCAGATCGTTGCCAACGAGGAACAGCTTCGCCACTACCTCAAAACTGCCGTTGAGATCGATGAGGACAAGCCGGTTCTTGTTGATAAGTATATCATCGGTAAAGAGGTTGAGGTTGACGCCATCTGCGACGGACGGGACGTTTTCGTGCCCGGTATTATGGAGCTGGTCGAGCGTACCGGTATCCACTCGGGTGACTCTATCAGCGTATATCCCACCTTCAGTATTTCCGATAAGGTCAAGGGCATTATTCTTCAGTACGCCAAGAAGCTGGGTCTGGGCATCGGCATCGTTGGCCTTTACAACATCCAGTTTATCGTAGATAAGGACGAAAAGGTCTACATCATCGAGGTCAACCCCCGTTCCTCCCGTACCGTACCCTTCCTTTCCAAAGCAACGGGCTACAGCCTGGCGGACATTGCCACCGAGGTCATTCTCGGCAAGTCCTTAAAGGAGCAGGGCATCTTCGATATTTATCCCGAGGAGAAGAAGAGATGGTACGTGAAGGTTCCCGTATTCTCCTTCAACAAGCTGCGCGGACTTGACGCCTACCTGTCTCCCGAAATGAAGTCTACGGGTGAGGCAATCGGCTATGACGATAAGTATTACCGCGCACTTTACAAGGCGCTTCAGGCATCGGGCATGCACCTGCAGAATTACGGTACCGTGTTTGCCACCATCGCCGACTGCGACAAGGAGGAGGCACTTCCTCTCATCCGCCGCTTCTACAATCTGGGCTTCAACATCGAGGCGACCGAGGGAACGGCAAAATTCCTCAAGGAGAACGGCATTCGCACCCACGTGCTGAGAAAGCTGTCCGACGGTTCTGAGGAGATCGCAGATTCTCTTCGCCAAGGACACATCGCGTACGTCATCAACACCAGCGATCCTTCCTCCTCCGGCGTGATGCGCGACGGCTTTGAGATCCGTAAGTACGCCACTGAGAACAACGTGACTATGTTCACCTCTCTCGATACCGTCCGTGTTCTTCTGGACGTTCTTGAGGAAACGACCCTGACTATTTCCACCATTGATTCGTAAGAGGTAGACATGAAGCAAGGACTGTTTGAAATCATTGAAAATAAGGCTCTCACGGCAAGCGTATACGAAATGCGCTTGTCGGGGGACACCTCGGCGATCACCGCCTCGGGACAGTTTGTCAACATCAAGCTGGAGGGCAAGTTCCTTCGCCGCCCCATCTCGGTGTGCGACTGTGAGAACGGCGTGCTGACCCTGGTCTACAAGGTAGTGGGCAAGGGAACCGAGGATATGAGCCGCATGGCGGCAGGGGAGAAGCTTGACATTCTGACGGGTCTTGGCAACGGCTACGATCTGACCCCTGCGGGCGACAAGCCTCTGCTTCTGGGCGGCGGCGTGGGCGTTCCTCCCATGTATATGCTGGCAAAGCAGCTTCGTGCCGCAGGCAAGCAGGTTTCGGTGATCCTCGGCTTTAACACAAAGGACGAGATCTTCTACGAGGACGAGTTCCGCGCCCTCGGCTGTGACGTGACGGTTGCCACCGCAGACGGCTCCTACGGCGTCCGCGGCTTCGTGACCAACGCTATGGAAGGTATGGATTATACCTATTTCTATACCTGCGGTCCCGAGCCTATGTTAAAGGCGGTGCATAAGGCAAGCGCCACAAGCGGACAGATGAGCTTTGAGGAGCGTATGGGATGCGGCTTCGGCGCCTGCATGGGATGCTCCTGCAAGACCCTGACGGGCAACAAGCGCATCTGCCGAGAGGGTCCCGTGCTCCGAAAGGAGGAGATCGTATGGCAGAATTAAAGGTCAATCTGTGCGGCATCGAGCTTGACAATCCCGTGATCCCCGCGTCGGGAACCTTCGGGTTTGGCTACGAGTTTGCGGAGCTGTACGATATCAATATGTTAGGCACCTTTTCCTTTAAGGGAACCACCCGCGAGGCGCGCTTCGGCAATCCTACGCCCCGTATCGCGGAATGCACCGCGGGTATGATCAACGCCGTGGGACTGCAGAATCCGGGCGTGGAAAAGGTGATTTCGGAGGAGCTTCCCAAGATGCGGGAGGTGTTCTCAAAAAAGGTTATGGCGAACGTTTCGGGCTTCTCTCTGGAGGAGTACGCCGAGACCTGTCGGATGCTTGACGGATGCGACGAGATCGGTTGGTTCGAGGTCAATATCAGCTGTCCCAACGTACACGGCGGCGGTATGGCGTTCGGTACGACCGCCGAGGGCGCGGCCGCGGTGACGAAAGCCGTCAAGGCGGTGACCACCAAGCCTATCATCATCAAGCTTTCCCCCAACGTCACCGACATCGTTTCCATCGCAAAGGCTTGCGAGGCGGCGGGCGCGGACGGCATCAGCCTGATCAACACCCTGCTCGGTATGCGGATCGATCTCCGCACGAGAAAGCCTATCATCGCCAACAAAATGGGTGGCTTCTCGGGACCTGCTATCTTCCCCGTAGCCGTGAGAATGGTATATCAGGTGGCGCACGCTGTGAATATCCCCGTTGTGGGAATGGGCGGCGTATCGACTGCCGAGGACGTGATCGAAATGATGCTGGCGGGTGCTACTGCCGTGGAGGTGGGTGCCGCCAATCTGGTAGATCCCTTCGTCTGCAAGACCATCATTGAGGATCTGCCTCGTGTGATGGAAAAATACGGAATTGATTCTCTGGAAGGACTGAAGATCTGACGCTTTTGTTTGGAAAGGACTCCTTATGATATATCAGGCTTTGCCCCTTAACGGCGCATGGAAAATGGAATATTCCGAGGAACCCTATACGAAAAGTGTATGTCCCGATTTTGAAGGCGTTCTTGTGGATGACGCGGTTCCGTCCTACTGGGAGAATATGAAGACGAAGCTTTTGCAGGCAGGAATGCCCGATGCCTTTCGTATCAATCCCGAATACGACAACCAGCGATATCCCATGTCGGGCAGCTGTCCCGATATGGCTCTTCCCAACATTGTCGGCAATTTCTTTTACCGTCGCACCTTTTGGTACGATGGATGCTCGGGAGACGTGAGCTTGTATTTCGGTGGCGTGATGAACGCGGCCTCGGTTTGGCTGAACGGCACCTTCCTCGGCAGGCACGAGGGATACAGTACCCCCTTTGAAATGGCGGTTCCGGACGGATTACTGGCAGAAGGGGAAAACACGCTGATCCTTTCCGTCTCCAACGAACGGCTTTTCGGCTTTGACGGTCAGCCGATCGTGGGAATTACCTCGCGAGCCGCTTGCGAATACAGTGGCGGCATAACCGATACGGTGGAGCTTCGCACGTATCTGAGCCCCCTTCGCGATCTTGCCGTTCTGATTTCTGAGAATTGCCGAATGGCTGAGGTTATGGTGGAGGCGGTTTCTGACGTCTGCCTTTCCTTTACGGTTACGGACGGTGATAAGGTGGTTAAAAAGGGAACTGCCACAGGCGATTTCTTCTTTGACACCGAGGGGCTTGCATTCTGGAGCCCTGAAAACCCAAAGCTCTATACCTTGACGGTTTGTTGTGGCGATGCTACGCTTACGCGGCGTTTTGGCGTCCGACGGCTGACGGCCAAGGGGACACAGCTTTTCTTAAACGATATTCCTTATTATTGGCTCGGCTCTTGTGAGCATTGCTACTATCCCGAAACGGTTCAGCCCCCCCATGACGTGGACTTCTACCGTAACGTGATCCGTCGGCTCCGGGAGCTTGGCTTCAACGCCATTCGGTTCCACACCTATATCCCCCCTGAGGAGTATATGACAGCGGCCGACGAGCTGGGTATGATGATGCATGTGGAGAGCCCCAATAATACCGGTCTTGCAGAGTGGCGGGAGATCGTTCGCTTCTGTCGCAGACACACCTCAACGGTGATCTACTGTTGCGGCAACGAGCTTCAGCTGTACGATGATTTCTTAGAGCATTTGCGTGCGTGTGCCAATGTTGTGCACGAGAACACCGATTCGTTGTTTTCGCCCATGAGTGCTCTGCGCGGACTGGAATATGCCTTCGGGAACGAGCCTGAGAAAATGGACGAGGTGCAGGGGGAGCCAATGCCCCACAATCCTCGGAGATTTGCTTTTGCGAGTCAATTTTGTGATCTTTACAATAGTTATACATCGGGCAATCACAGCTATCGCTCTACCGATTGTGATGCAGAGAAGGTGGATTGCTGGAGCCCCGTTTACAATAAGCCGAGACTCAGTCACGAGATCTGTATCGACGGAACCTATACCGATCTGTCGCTGAAGGATCGCTACCGCGGCACGAGAATCGGCGAGACCGAGATGTTTTCCTCCCTTGAGGAGCATCTTTTGAGCAAAGGGCTCCTTGAACGCGCCCCCCTGTATTTTAAAAATTCCTGCGAGTGGCAGAGAAGGGTACGAAAGTACGGCTTTGAAGCGGTGAGACGGAGTGAAACGGTGGCGGGGTATGATTTTCTTGGTCCCATTGACACCCACTGGCACACCTTTGGCTACGACGTGGGTATGATGAATGAGTTTTATGAAATGAAGCCCTCGGAGAGCGTTCGGAACGTGTTGCGGTATAACAGCCCCACCGTTCTTCTCCACGATCTGGGCAGACGCTCCAATTTCCGATCGGGTGATACGCTTTCCTGTCGGATCTTAGCCTCCTGCTACGGCGTGGCGAGAACACAGAAGGGACAGATGACCCTTCGACTTACGGTGGGCGATGACGTTATCTTTGAAGCGTGCGAGAAGATCGCACCCCTTGCTGGTGGCAGAATCCACGAGATATATGCGCTTTCCGCTTTGCTTCCAACGGTGAACAAGCCTGCGGAAATGAAGCTTTCGGTTTTGCTTGAGGGTGATGGCCTTGCGGCCGAAAATGAGTGGGAGTTGTATTTGTATCCCGCTGAGGAAGAGACGACCTTCTCCTGTGGCAATTTGGTTGTTTCGGAGGGCCTTTGTGAGGAGGAGCTGCTTTCCCTTTTGGAGAACGGACGGGATGTGGTTCTTTTTGGCGCTGCGCCCTTCCAAAGCAACGCGACCTCCTTCAAAATCTCTCTTGCAGGAAGAACGGCGGGCAATCTTGCCACCGTCATTTCCGAGCATCCCATCGTGAAAGACCTGCCTCACGGCGGCTTTTGCGGCTGGCAGTTTGAGAGTATGCTGGAGGGGGGCAAGGCCGTGATTCTGGAAAGTGACGAGGTTCCCTTTGATCCCATTATCGAGGTGGTTTCCACTCACAAAAACGTGATTCGCCAGGCGGCGCTCTTTGAGCTCAGTGCTCTCGGCGGCAGGCTTTTGGTTTGTGGCTTCCGTTTCTGCAAGAATGACCCGGCGGCTATGTGGCTGAAGGGGCAGATCTTGCGCTATGCGCAGAGCGATGCCTTTGCACCGCGGCATACCGTAGGACGGGATGCGCTTTTGTCCTTGATGCACAATCGCGTGGAGCGTTCGGCGGAAAATACCAACTTTGCTATGAATCCCAACGATAAGACGGCGATCAGAAAGAAATTATAATTGGAAAGGATATAGAAAAATGGGAAAAGACGTAATTATTGCATGTGATTTTGACAGCGCGGAAAAGACATTTGCCTTTCTTGACAGATTCACGGGCAGAAAGCCCTTTGTCAAGATCGGTATGGAGCTGTACTACGCCGAGGGACCTTCCATCGTGCGTGAGATCAAGAAGAGAGGACACAAGATCTTCCTTGACCTGAAGCTTCACGATATCCCTAATACCGTAAAGAAGGGAATGGCTGTGCTTTCCCGTCTTGACGTGGATATGACAAACCTGCACGCGGCAGGAACGGTTCGTATGATGGAGGCGGCTATCGAGGGTCTTACCCGTCCCGACGGCACCCGTCCTCTTCTGATCGCCGTAACCCAGCTTACCTCCACCGACCAGGAGAGCATGGAGAAGGATCTTCTCATTAAGGAAAACATCGCCGACGTGGTTATGCACTACGCGCACAACGCCAAGATCGCGGGTCTTGACGGCGTAGTTTGCTCGCCTCTTGAGGCAGGTAAGGTACACGAGGTGTGCGGAAACGGTTTTGTGACCGTCACCCCCGGCGTTCGCTTTGCCGACGGCGACATTGGCGACCAGAAGCGCGTGATGACCCCCGCCGAGGCAAAGAAGATCGGCTCGGATTACATCGTCGTGGGCAGACCTATCACCGCCGCTGAGGATCCCGTAGCGGCGTACGAGAGATGCGTTGCTGAATTTGTTGATTAAGGAGAGCAGATATGGAAAGTTACAAGAGAGAATTTATACAGTTCCTTGAGGGCGCTGGCGTTCTCAAGTTCGGAGATTTCACCGCCAAGAGCGGACGCAAGATCCCTTATTTTATCAACGCGGGTATGATCAAGACCGGCGACGATATCGCAAAGCTGGGCGAGTTCTACGCAAAGGCTTACTTTGAGAAGCTGGGTGCCAAGAAGGCTGTCCTTTACGGCCCCGCTTACAAGGGCATCTCCCTTGCGGTATCCGCCGCAGTTGCTCTTTCCAAGAAGGACCTCAACGTGCCCTTCTTCTTCAACCGCAAGGAGGTCAAGGACCACGGCGAGGGCGGCGTATTCGTAGGATACGTTCCCCAGGCTGGCGAGGAGATCGTCATCATCGAGGACGTTATCACCGCAGGCACCGCTATCCGCGAGAGCATGGAGATCCTTTCTCATCTGGAGGGTACCAAGGTTGCCGCAACCTTCATCATGGTCGACCGCAAGGAAAAGGGTCAGACCGAAAAGGGCGCTATGCAGGAGATCGAGGAGCAGTTCGGCTTCCCCGTATACTCCATCGTTGACGTTTACGACATCATCGAGTATCTTGAGGAGGATCCCAAGAACGAGGAGAACGTCACAAGAATCAAGAACTACCTTGCCGTCAACGGCGCCAAGGCATAAGTGGAGAAGCGTATGAGGCATCTCATTGATATTCACGATTTTACCACCGAGGAGCTGGACGAGCTGATCGCGGTTGCCACCGATATCGTGGACGATCCCCAAAAGTACAGCGAGTCCTGCCGCGGCAAGAAGCTGGCGACCCTCTTCTTCGAGCCCTCTACCCGTACGCGCCTCAGCTTTGAGGCGGCGATGCTGGAGCTTGGCGGAAGCGTCATCGGCTTCTCCGAGGCGAATTCCTCCTCGGCCGCCAAGGGCGAGAGTATTGCCGATACCGCAAAGGTCATCAGCTGCTACGCCGATATTATGGCAATGCGCCATCCCAAGGAGGGCGCACCCTA
Organism: Eubacteriales bacterium; assembly: GCA_045121195.1. Lineage (GTDB taxonomy): Bacteria > Bacillota > Clostridia > Oscillospirales > CAG-272 > RGIG8775. The sequence goes on along the minus strand of JBGVFO010000012.1, from coordinate 4,059 downwards.
CGTGGCGTCGGTCAACGCCACCGTTCCCGTTATCAACGCGGGCGACGGCGGTCATTGCCATCCTACCCAGACCCTGGCTGACCTTCTTACCATTCACCGCGAGAAGGGCAGACTGCACGACCTCACCGTCGGCTTCTGCGGCGACCTGAAGTACGGCAGAACGGTACATTCCCTCATTGCGGCGCTGTCCCGTTACACGGGCATCAAGCTGGTGCTGATCTCCCCCGAGGAGCTTCGCGTGCCCAGCTACGTACGTTATGAGGTCATCGAAAAGAACGGCATGGCGTATACCGAGGTCACCGATCTCGAGGCGGCAATGCCCGAGCTTGATATTCTGTATATGACCCGTATCCAGCGGGAGCGCTTTGCCGACCCCGACGAGTACGAGCGTCTGAAGGACAGCTACATTCTGACCGTGGACAAGCTGGAGAGCGCCAAGAGCGATCTTGCCATCCTCCATCCGCTGCCCCGTGTCAACGAGATCAGCGTCAAGGTGGACGACGATCCCCGCGCTTGCTATTTCAAGCAGGTGCTGAACGGAAAGTACATGAGAATGGCACTCATTCTCCGACTTCTTGAGGAGGCGGAGAAGGGAGCCGAGCAGCCCGCTCCCGAGGGAGAGCTGATCCGTGACGTTCTCGCGTGTCAGAATCCCGTCTGTATTACCCGTACCGAGCAGGAGCTAGCGCAGGTGTTCCGTCTTGTGGATGCCGAGCGCGGAATCTGCCGCTGTCTTTACTGCGAATCCAAACAAATCTTGCAACGAAAAGGAGAATAATCATGGCAAAGTTTATCAACGAGCCTTCCCATACCTTTAACGAATATCTGCTGATCCCCGGGTACTCCTCCTCCGAGTGCGTACTCGCCAACGTCAGCCTCAAGACCCCTCTTGTCAAGTTCAAGAAGGGCGAAGAACCCGCCATCAGCATGAACATTCCTATGGTTTCCGCCATCATGCAGTCGGTTTCGGGTGACAGACTTGCCGTGGCACTCGCCACCGAGGGCGGTGTATCCTTTATCTACGGCTCTCAATCCATTGAGGATCAGGCGGCTATGGTAAAGAGAGTCAAGGAGCATAAGGCAGGCTTTGTCAAGAGTGACTCCAACCTCAGCCCCGAGGCTACCATGGCTGACTGCGTTGCCCTCAAGGAAGCGACCGGTCACTCCACCATCGCGATCACCGAGGACGGAACTGCCGAGGGTAAGCTTGTGGGTATCGTTACCGGCAGAGATTACAGAGTGAGCCGTATGGATCCCGCGACCAAGGTCTCTACCTTTATGACCCCCTTTGAAAAGCTTGTTACCGCCCCCTTGGGAACCTCCCTCAAGGAAGCGAATGATATTATCTGGGATCACAAGCTGAACAGCCTTCCCATTATTGATGAGAATCAAAGACTTTGCGCCTTCGTATTCCGTAAGGACTACGATCAGCACAAGCAGAATCCGAACGAGCTTTTGGATTCTCATAAGAGATACGTTGTAGGCGCAGGTATCAACACCCGTGACTACGCCGAGAGAATTCCCGCTCTTCTTGAAGCCGGCGTTGACGTCGTATGTATCGACTCCTCCGAGGGCTTCTCCGAGTGGCAGGCAAGAACCATCAAGTGGGTGCGCGACAACTACGGTGACACCGTGAAGATCGGTGCCGGTAACGTGGTTGACGCCGCAGGCTTCCGCTTCCTTGCCGAGTGCGGTGCTGACTTTATCAAGGTCGGTATCGGCGGCGGTTCCATCTGTATCACCCGTGAGACCAAGGGTATCGGACGCGGACAGGCAACCTCCCTCATTGACGTTTGCGCAGAGCGTGACCGCTACTTCGAGGAGACGGGCGTTTACGTTCCCGTTTGCTCCGACGGCGGTATCGTTTACGATCACCACATCACCCTGGCGCTGGCTATGGGCGCGGATTTCGTGATGCTTGGCAGATACTTTGCCCGCTTTGACGAATCTCCCTCCAATAAGGTCAGCATCGGCGGTACCTACTACAAGGAGTATTGGGGCGAGGGCTCGGCACGCGCGCGAAATTGGCAGAGATACGACCTCGGCGGCGATAAGAAGCTGTCCTTCGAGGAGGGCGTTGACTCCTACGTTCCTTACGCAGGTAGCCTCAAGGACAACGTTGCTATGTCCCTGGCAAAGGTCAAGTCCACCATGTGTAACTGCGGTGCGCTCACCATCCCCGAGTTCCAGGAAAAGGCGGTTCTTACCCTTGTTTCCGCAACCAGTATCATCGAGGGCGGCGCCCACGACGTCATCCAGAAGGAAAAGGGAAGCACCATCAAGTAATCAAGTCAGATCAAAAGGTCGCACGTTGTGGCACCTGCCGTAGAGCAGGTGCCACAGTTATATTCGCCTGCGGCGAGTTCTATTGCTTCGCAGTGGTATTCGGCTATCGCCGAGTGATATTCGCTACGCGAGCTTGAGAGGCGAATATAATATCACTGCGACCACAGAGTTGCAAAGCAACTCGGAGCAATATCACTGTTGCTTGCAACAATATCACGCTGACACGGTCAGCATATCACTTCCAATTTGATACGGCATTTGCGTCTACAAATGCAGTGCTTGTCAAGAAAAGAGGACAGAGAATGTAAAACACTCTCTGTCCTTTTCCTGTCAGTTCGAGTATACTGCTCTATGGAAGGCACCCATTGTGTTGCCTTTGGTTTTTTATCCCATCAAAAGTAACAAGTAGGGTAAAAAAATAGGGAAAAGATTTGATGGTTTTGCTGTTTTTGTAGTAAGGTAGTTGACTTTCACGCTTTAATGTGCTAAAATATTAAAGAACTAAAAAGGACAGGTGAAAGAGGATGAAACAAACTATTACCCCCGAGGTTCGCGAGTTATTCCGCGCGATCCTGACCCTTACTACCGAGGAAGAGTGTGCGGCGCTGTTTGACGATCTGTGTACCGTTAAGGAAATGCAGGATCTCTCTCAGAGATTGCAGGTGGCCACCATGCTCAACCGCGGCGAAAAATATCAGACCATCGAGCAGGTGACAGGTGCCAGCACGGCGACCATCAGCCGTGTCAACAAGTGCCTGGTTTACGGCAGCGGCGGATACCGCACGGTTCTTGCGCGCCTGGATGACGGTCAAGGAAAGGAATAAAATATGCCAAGCGAATTGGTTTTGAAACGGGAAGAGCGTGCCGCCCTCGGTCTGCAGGCTCTCTATTGTCAGTACGGATATTCGCCGTACAAAATGAGTAAATTTGAGGAATACGATCTGTATGTCAGAAACAAGAGCTTTCTGGTGTCCGATCACATCATAACCTTCACCGATATGGGCGGACGCCTGATGGCTCTCAAGCCCGACGTGACGCTGTCCATTGTTAAGAACAGCCGAGACGTGCCCGAAAAGGTGCATAAGGTGTATTATAACGAAAACGTTTACCGCGTTCCCCGCGGCGGCCTCTCCTTCCGCGAGATCATGCAGGTAGGACTTGAGTGCTTGGGTGACATCGACAGCTACAACGTGGCAGAGGTATTGATTCTTGCGGCCAAGAGCCTTGAGCAAATTTCGCCCGACTATGTGCTGGACGTTTCCCATTTGGGCGTCATTTCGGCACTGATCGATGAGATGGGCGTGTCGTCGGCGGGCAGACAGCGGATCTTGCAGTGCGTGGGGGAAAAGAATCCTCACGGCATTGATGAGGTTTGCGTTTCCGAGGGGATCGACACGGCGCGGGCGGCTTCGCTCAAGAGCCTTGTGACGGCTGAGAACGGTTGTGAAGACATTCTTGCAGCCCTCGATGGCTGCGGCGAGGCGGCGGCAGAGCTGAGAGGTATTCTTGCGGCGGTGCGCAACTGTGTGCCGGCGGCTCGGGTGCGTGTGGATCTTTCTGTTGTCAACGATATGAATTATTATAACGGTATTGTCTTCAAGGGCTTTGTCAACGGTGTGTCCTCCAGCATTTTGTCGGGCGGACAGTATGACAACCTGATGCGCAAGATGGGACGGCAGTCGGGTGCCATTGGCTTTGCGGTGTATCTGGATCTTTTGGAGGAGCTGGAGACCCGTGTTGCCGATTATGACACCGATGTGGTGCTTCTTTACG
>JBGVFO010000011.1:0-7242 GCA_045121195.1 Eubacteriales bacterium | reverse complement strand
TCTGTACTGGGAGAAGGCAGCTTACGAGGAGGCAGAGCACGCCGCAAAGTTTGCCGAGCTTCTTGGCAGCACCCTTGAGCCCAATATGAAGGCGACCACCAAGGATAACCTTGCATGGCGCGTTGATTGCGAGTACGGCGCAACCGCGGGCAAGTTTGACCTTGCCTCCTGCGCAAAGAAGAACGGTCTTGACGCCATCCACGACACCGTACATGAAATGGCACGCGACGAGGCTCGTCACGGCAAGGCTCTTGAGGGTCTGCTTAACAGATACTTCAAGTAATCCCACAACCTCAAGTAACATAAGGCTTTATAACACCGAAGAGCGGTCTTGCGACCGCTCTTCTTTTTATGTGGGCTGAGTATTCTAAGGTACATATCATGCCAACCTTTCGGGATGATATTGCTATATGCATTGGCTACTTTTGAATTCGGTATTCCTTTGGACTGAGTCCTATAATGTTCTTGAAATTTCTGTTAAAGCTTCGAAGTGTATTGTAGCCGCTTTCGTAAGCACATTCGAGAATGGATTTGTTGGTGTTTCGAAGAATATAACACGCTTTTCCTATCTTGAAATGGTTTACGTAAGTGATAAACGACATATTGGTAGCCCCTCCGAAGCAACGGGACAGATAGGCTTCGTTGTACCCGAGCACGTTGCTCATCGCGCGAAGCGTACATTCCTTATCATAATTGTTTTCTACGAAATCAAACATAGAGAAGATCAAAGCGCTTTCCGAATTCTTTCTTTCAACATATTCTGTATCCTCATCCAGAAGGGTGCAGATCGAATATAGCAATGCCTTGATCTTGATAACGGAAGAGTCGTTGCCGAGCTCACACAGTTGCCCTTCAAGGTAGCTCGGGAATTTTATTTTGTTGTTCAAGGGGAGCTTTGACGTGCGTTTTGAATAATAGGCGCTGACAAGATCCGGAGAAAAAATGATCAACATATGATTGCACAGCTCGCTTTTCAAAGCGTGCACTTGTCCCGGGAAGACTAAAATGCCTTCTCCGTGAGACAATTCGTAGGACTTATCTGCAACCGACACAGTCATCTGTCCTTCCAGCACTGTGATAAATTCAAAGGAGCGATGCAGATGGACCGGATAGGAGAAGTTTGTGCCGATTTCTTTTCTGAAATATTCAGTTGTCCCAAAATGTTCGTTCTGATAAAACATATTCCCTCGAAAAAGTAAAATTCTGTCTATTATTATACAGGTTTTTTCTTGTTTTGTCAAGCGGGAGGTGGTAGAATTACATTGAGGGGATTCCTTTGTGTGTTGAAAAGCACCGATTTCGGTATCATTTTAAGGGAACTTCCTTCATTCGGTCTTTTGAAAGGAGACAAGGTATGGATCTTTACATAGGAATTGACCTTGGAACATCATCCGTAAAACTTATGCTCGTTGATGAAACGGGAAACATTCGCAACGAAAAGACAAGGGAGTATCCTGTTTATTATCCGGGTAGCGGTTGGAGCGAGCAAAATGCGGATGATTGGTGGAATGCGATCTGCGAGGGCCTCCCCGCGTTGCTTGATGGCTTTGACGGACAGGACGTTCGGGGCATTGGTGTCGCGGGACAGATGCATGGGCTCGTGATACTTGATCGGGAGGATCGGGTGATACGCCCCACAATACTTTGGAACGATGGGCGCACAGACAAGGAAACGGCCTATCTCAACGAGGTGGTGGGTGTCGAACAGCTTTTTGAAAATACGGGAAATATAGCCTTTGCAGGATTTACCGCGCCTAAGATCCTGTGGGTCAGAGAAAACGAGCCGGAGAATTTTGCAAGGATAAGCAAGATCATGCTCCCGAAGGACTACGTAAATTACCTGCTCACGGGCGTACATTGCACCGACTACTCCGATGCCTCGGGTATGCTTTTGTTGGACGTGAAGAATAAGCGCTGGTCAAGAGAAATGCTTGATATTTGCGGTATCACCGAAGCGCAAATGCCGGGGCTTTATGAAAGCTTTGAGGTGGTGGGAACGATCAAAGCAGAGCTTGCCGAAGCATTTGGCATCAACAAGCGTGCCGTAGTTGTAGCAGGTGCGGGGGATAACGCGGCGGCCGCTATCGGTACGGGAACGGTCGGTGACGGAAAATGTAATATCTCCCTCGGTACGTCGGGTACCGTCTTCGTGTCAAGCGACAGCTTCTCGGGTGATGTAAAGCAAGCGATCCATTCGTTCTGCCATTCCGATGGCGGATATCACCTTATGGGTTGTATCCTCTCTGCCGCGTCGTGCAACAAGTGGTTTTGCGATGAGATCCTCAATACAAAGGACTATAAATCAGAGGAAAACGCCATAACGGAGCTTGGAAAAAACGAAGTGTTCTTCCTGCCATATCTTATGGGCGAGAGAAGCCCGATCAACGACGCGAATGCTACGGGAATGTTCATAGGACTTCGCCCGAACACCTCGAGAGCGGATATGTACCAGGCCGTGCTGGAGGGCGTTGCCTTTGCTATCAAGGATAATCTTGAGGTAATCAAGAAATTTGGAATCCATGTAAAGTCAAGCTGTTTGTGCGGCGGCGGAGCAAAATCCAAGACGTGGCGCGAGATACTTGCGAACGTGCTTGATATTGAGCTTACTATTCCGGTAACAGAGCAAGGTCCCGGGTATGGATCTGCCATACTTGCCATGGTTGGCGCAGGACAGTTTGAAAACGTAAATGAGGCCATTGATAAATTCTTTGAGATAAGAGAAACGGTAAAGCCAAGCCGCGCGCTTGTGGCACTTTATGCCGACAGATATGAAAAATACCGCAGAATATATCCCGCGGTTAAAGAATTATACAAGGAAATAAAGGAGTAAGACAATGAGTGAGCTTTTCAAAAATATTCCCACAATAAAATACGAGGGGAAAAACACAAAGAACCCCTTTGCCTTCAGATATTATGACGCTGACAGGGTTATAATGGGCAAAAAGATGAGTGAGCATCTGCCCTTCGCCATGGCTTGGTGGCACAATCTTTGTGCCGCAGGCACGGATATGTTCGGCAGAGACACTGCCGACAAGGGCTTTGGCGCGGAAAAGGGAACTATGGAGCACGCGAAAGCAAAGGTTGACGCGGGCTTTGAGTTTATGCAGAAGCTCGGCATCCAATATTTCTGCTTCCACGACGTAGATATCGTTCCCGAAGCAGACGATATAAACGAGACCAATCGCCGTCTTGACGAGATAACCGACTACATACTTGAAAAGATGAAGGGAACAGACATCAAGTGCCTTTGGGGAACGGCAAATATGTTTTCCAATCCTCGCTTTATGAACGGAGCAGGAAGCACCAACTCCGTTGACGTTTACTGCTTTGCGGCGGCACAGATCAAGAAGGCGCTTGAGCTTACTGTCAAGCTCGGCGGTCGCGGTTATGTATTTTGGGGCGGCCGAGAGGGATATGAAACCCTCCTGAATACAGACGTTAAGTTTGAGCAAGAGAACATAGCGAATCTTATGAGAATGGCAGTTGAATATGGAAGAAGCATTGGCTTTACAGGTGACTTCTACATTGAACCCAAGCCCAAGGAGCCTATGAAGCATCAGTATGACTTTGACGCGGCGACGGCAATTGGATTCTTGCGTCAGTACGGACTTGACAAAGACTTTAAGATGAATATTGAGGCGAATCACGCGACGCTTGCGGGACACACCTTCCAGCATGAGCTTCGTATTTCCGCGATCAACGGTATGCTCGGCTCCATCGACGCCAACCAGGGCGATTACCTGCTTGGTTGGGATACCGACGAGTTCCCCTATGACGTGTATGAAAGCACAAAATGTATGTATGAGGTCTTGAAAGCAGGCGGTCTTACGGGCGGCTTTAACTTTGACGCTAAGAACCGCAGGCCCAGTAACACCTATGAGGATATGTTCTACGCCTATATTTTGGGAATGGATACCTTCGCTTTGGGTCTGATCAAGGCTGCGGAGATCATCGAAGGCGGCGCGCTTGATGCCTTCGTTGAGAAGAGGTACGAGAGCTTCAAGGGTGAGCTTGGACAGAAGATCAGAAGCGGAAAGTCGACACTCGCAGAGCTTGCGGCTCACGCAGAGAAAATGGGTACTTGTCCCGCCCCCGATAGCGGCAGACAGGAATATCTTGAAGGTGTTATGAACAGAGTGCTTTTTTGATGAAAGAACAGGGCCCGCTGCATTTGCAGCGGGCTTCATTGTATAACGAAAACCACGCGATAGTCGCGTGGTTTTCGTTATACAATAAGCAGCAGACCACAACTGTGGTCTGCTGCCGAAAGGGAATAGATTTACTTGATGGAATCTACGCCGTCGAAATATTCGATGAGGGCGTAGGTGTTTTTGTTGAGCATAGCCAGCTGCTCGGTAAAGTCGCTGTAGATCTCGAAATCCTGATTCCAGTCAACGATTCCCTTGTTGGCACTCTGCGCCGCGGCGGGAGATCCGATGGGGTCGGTGGGATCGTTATCGATGAACTGGAACTGGAACCAGCCTACGTTGTACTTGCATTGCAGAAGCTTCAGGCAGAAGTTCTGGTAGAAGTATCCGCGCTCCTTCTGGGTTGCAACCACCCATCCGGCACCGCCGTTGTTGTTCATAGGCGTGCCGTTGGCATCCACCGCGTCGTTACCCTTGGAGTAGAACTCGGTTACCACAAAGGGAATGCCGAGCCACGCACCAAGCTGATCCAGGGTGGGAGAGCCGTCCTTGGTCTCGCGGCTGGTGGGAATCTCCCAAACGTGGTAGTAGTTGATGCACATAAGGTCACACCAATAGCCCGTGAAGCGCATGATCCACTCCCACTTACTGCAGTCGATCAGATAGCGATTGCCCATATACATGCGGTTGGGATCGTACTTATCCAGGGTCTCGGAGCAGACCTTATAATAGCGGTCGTAAACGAAGCCTTTAAAAAGATCCCAAAGGTCCACGCCAAGCTTTTTGCAGTACTTGTCGATATCCTCGACGGAGGGATTTTCCTCACCTGTGATATTCTTGTACCACGTCCATGCGCAGGCGTAAGAGTACAGGAAGATAGGCGCGGTGTAGTTAAGGGACAGATAGGACTCCAGCATTCTGTCGCCCATCAGCACCTCGTTGTCCGAGATGTAGCCGATAACGTCGGTTCTGCCCGCATACTCGGCCACCTTTTTCTGCACGCTTTCGTCTACGTACTCCTCAAACGCGGGATCGAACACGGGCATTGCGCCGCCCGCAAACTGGGGTACGCCACCGCCGTTGGGAATGATGGCACCGATACTGTTAGAATAGGCGTTGATACCGCTGAAGCTACCCGTGATGGGCATGGAAAGCTCCACGTCACGCGCCTCATTAGAAACCGAGTGCGCTACGTTGATATACAGATCCTCCATGGCCCAACGGGTTGCGGCAATGGCCCATTTTTCATAGGTTCCAAAGACGCGGAGGGCAGATGCCTTCTGAGCCTCTGCGGTGTTGATGTAAGCGTATTTGAAGTGGGAGGTGCCGTGGATGTGCACAAGGTTACCCAGAGGATCCACCACCCACCATCTGTCGCCGATCTTTTTGGTGTAATAATAGCCCGTCGCCTCCTGCTTTTCGCCGGAAAGGACGCCGCCGTAGCGGTCTACGTCGTATACCGTTTCCTTATATCCCTCAAGATCGGACACAAGTCGGGTGTCAAAGGTATAATATTTGCTGCTTCCGTTGCCGCCTCTGGCCGAGACCGTGCGGTTGTATTCGTCGCTATCGGTCACCACCGACTCGTAGGAATAGTCTCCCTTTGCGAGGATCTCCTGATAGCGGCCGTACCAGCTGTCATACATCTCCTCGGCATATGCCCAGAGGGCGTCGTTGGCCGCGCCGTCCGCAAGGAGCATCTTTTCGTAATTGTTGCTTGAGGCAGAGCTTTGCACCATGAGCTTGGGGCGGACGTACGTATTGCTGCTGCTGACCGAAGAAATGATGCATTGGCTGACGGTTTGCTCACTCAGAGCAAGGCGGAGGGTGATCTCGGTCTTGCCATCGTAGTCGGCGTCAAAGATTGCGTCGGAAACGTCAACGGCACAAACGCCGCCGCTACGGGGCACAGCCGCGGTACCGACCTTTTTATTCACGTCATGGACGGGCGCGGTGTTGTAGGTTACCGTTTTGGAGTCCCACTCGCCGATGGCCTCATACACGTAAAGGTACAGATCGTTGCCCGATTTGGCTCCGCCGCCGCTGGTAGTAAAATTAACGTACAAATGGACGCTCTGCGCCTTAATAAGATCCAGCTCGGAGATATCGAACTTGATCAGCACCTCGCGGGAGTAGCCGGGAATATCCGCCTTGATCTCAAGCTCGCCGGAGGAGCGCTTCTCGTCGTAATAGCATTTTCCTCCATGCTCTCCACTACGGATATAAGCGTCATCGGTTGCCATTGTGCTCATTTTTGCAGGAGCGGACGCGGCAAGGGCCTGCAAATTTTCTATGGGCGCGACGGCGTTTCCGTCACTCGCCACCTCCTTCGGCAGGGCGCCGCAGGAAACGACCGACAGAAGCATCAAGGACGCCAACAAAAGAGGTAAAAACTTTTTCATAAAGGTCTATCCTTTCCGGGACAAATCATTTCTGTGTATCAGGGGTAGTGTAATCAATTTGATAGTAGCACGTAAGACTCCATGCCTCTCCGCTGACGGGCTTGTTCCCGTTTTTCGCGGAGACCATTTTAACGTACCACTTATTGTCCAATTTGGGACGGGAAGCAATAAAGGTTTTGGCTACGCTGACGCCGGACAGATTTTTGACGCCCGCCTTAGCGGAGATTCCGCTGGTTGCACTGCTATAACGCGCTTCGCGTCCGCTTGCGTAGGAAAGGTGGTTGAGTTGCTTCGCATAGGACAAATCGGTAACCGCACCGCCGAGGCGGGCACCGTTTGCGTCGTAAATATCCACGATTTCACAAACGGGTGCCGTTTCGGTAGAATCGGTTACACGCTGCAGAGTGAACATCATAGGATACGCGGCGTTGATCTCAAAATCGGAAACAAGCCAGGTCAGCGTTCTGTCAACGCTGATGCCGTTACGGTCAACGGTAAAGATCTGGTCGTGCTCAAGAACCTGCTCCTTCTTGCCGTCGGTGCCAAGTCCTTCCTCCCAGCGGTCAAGCACGGAGGTCTGGTGGATCACAAGCTCGGAGCAAGCGACAACCTTCTTGCCCTCGGCACCGGGGGTGTAGGAAATCCCGTCGGCCAAGAGCGCAAAGTCGGTCACATGCTCGTCACCGTGGAAG
>JBGVFO010000010.1:0-6327 GCA_045121195.1 Eubacteriales bacterium | reverse complement strand
GGCGATCAATGATCGCCCGTTCGTAAGGAAATTGTTGTTCATGGCGGGCGACCATTGGTCGCCCCTACAAACCATCAATTTCGTTCAAATTAAAATTTGAAACACACCGACAAACATCAATTTATCGTTCAAATTTTGATTTATTGGTGTTGTTGATGTGACAAAACGGCGACGCACAAACCCGTAGGGGCGATCAATGATCGCCCGTTCGTAAGGAAATTGTTGTTCATGGCGGGCGACCATTGGTCGCCCCTACAAACCATCAATTTCGTTTTACAATCTCCCCGACAAACATCAATTTATCTCCATTTCAACCAAAAGGAAGCATTATGTATTTACACGTTGGAAACAACCGAAATATCAGAGAAAAGCAGATCCTCGGGATCTTTGACGCCGATAGCGCCACCATTTCGTCGGTAACGCGAAAATATCTGGCGCAGGCGGAAAAGGAGGGCGCCGTAGAGGCCGCCAACGAGGAGCTGCCGAAATCCTTTGTGGTATACTTTGACGCCAAGGGAAAAAAGCGTATCTGCTTCTCCCAGCTTTCCTCCTCTGCTCTTGGGGGAAGGATGGAAAAGGGTCAACAGTACGATAAATAAGAATATTTCAAATTTTGATTTATCGGTGGGTTTTGCCAAACGAAACGGCGAGGCACAAACCATGTAGGGGGCGACGTCCTCGGCGCCCCGAAACGAAAGGATTTGCGATTATAAAATTGGTGAAAGCCTTTTGTGATAAGGGTTTGAACGTAGCCATGAACAAAATCAAATCTCATCATTTTCGGGTCGCCGAGGACGTCGACCCCTACGGTGTTAGATATTTTCGCTCGTTTTCTGCGTAGCCGTGACACACCGATAAACATCAATTTACCGTTCAAATTTTGATTGATCGGTGAGTTTGCATATACGAGAAGGTAACGCACGAACCCGTAGGGGGGATCATTGATCGCCCGTTCGTTGGGTAATTGTCGTTCATGGCGGGCGAACACTGTTCGCCCCTACGATAAAGACATCAAACCGACAAACATCAATTTATAAATCAATTCATTTCACATACATCCATACTTACGAACAATAAGGAAGGGTAACAATGGACAATCAAATGGAAAAGCAAGTAAACAATCAGACGGAAACCGAGGAGATCTCCTATAACGAGAGTCAGATCCAGGTTCTTGAAGGACTTGAGGCGGTCAGAAAGCGTCCCGGTATGTATATCGGTACCACCTCGATCCGCGGTCTGCATCATCTGGTATACGAGATCGTGGATAACTCCATCGACGAGGCGCTGGCAGGCTTCTGCGACAAGATTACCGTCACCATCAACGAGGGCGATACCATCACCGTTGAGGACAACGGACGCGGTATTCCCACGGGTATACATCCCAAGCAGGGCATTCCCACCCCCCAGGTGGTCTATACCATCCTCCACGCGGGCGGTAAGTTCGGCGGCGGCGGATACAAGATTGCGGGCGGTCTTCACGGCGTTGGCGCGTCGGTGGTAAACGCTCTGTCGGAGTGGGTAGAGCTTGACGACTGCTACGAGGGCGAGCGCTATACCCAGCGCTTTGAGCGGGGTATGGTGGCACGTGCCGGCAAGACCGAGCCTGCGCCCGCTGATCGCAGACACGGCGTCAAGGTCACCTTCAAGCCCGACCCCACGATTTTCGAAGAAACGGTGTTTGACTATAATACCTTGCTCACCCGTATGCGCGAGCAGTCCTTCCTCAACGCCGGCGTTCGTATCGTCCTTCGTGACGAGCGTGACCCCGACAACATCCGCGAGGACGATCTCTGCTTTGAGGGTGGTATCCGCAGCTTCGTGGAGTTTCTCAACGAAACCCATCACAACGATCCCGTCCACGAGGGTGTGATCTATATGAAGGGCGAAAAGGACACCTCGGTTGCCGAGATCGCGCTTCAGTACAATACCTCCTATAACGAAATTATCCTTACCTTTGCCAACAATATGAACACCATCGAGGGCGGTATGCACGAGACCGGCTTCAAGGCGGGTATCACCAAGGTACTCAACGCCTACGCCCACAAAATCGGCGCGCTGAAGGACAAGGATAAGAATCTGTCGGGCGAGGACGTGCGCGAGGGTATCTGCGCCATCGTCAGCGTCAAGCTGGAGAACGCCCAGTTTGAGAGCCAGACCAAGGCGAAGCTGGGTAACTCCGAGATCCGTACCTTGGTAGAGAATACCGTCACCCAGAAGCTGACCGAGTTCCTTGAGGAGAATCCTCAGGTGGGTCGTGCCATCATCGACAAGGCGCTGGCGGCGTCCCGTGCCCGTGAAGCGGCGAGAAAGGCTCGAGAGGAGACGCGCAGAAAGGGTCTGTTTGAGGGCGGTAGCGTGCTTCCCGGTAAGCTTCGCGACTGTAACGAGCGCAACGTAGAGCTGACCGAGCTGTACCTTGTGGAGGGAGATTCCGCAGGAGGCTCCGCGACCCAGGGTCGTAACTCTCGCTTCCAAGCCATCCTTCCCCTTCGCGGTAAGGTGCTGAACGTAGAAAAGACCCGTGCCGACAAGGTTTACGGCAACCTTTCGCTGATCCCTATTATCCAGTCCTTGGGATGCGGCATCGGCGAGGATTTCAATATGGAAAAGCTCCGTTACGGCAAGATCATTATTATGGCGGATGCGGACGTGGACGGATCGCATATTCGGATCCTGCTTCTGACCTTCTTCTTCCGTCATATGAAGCCCCTCATTGAGCAGGGACATATCTACCTTGCGCAGCCGCCTCTTTATCGCGTGTGGAAGAAGAATTCCAAGCAGATCCTGTACGCCTATTCCGACGCCGAGCGTGATAAGTGCATCGAGGAATTGGGCGGCGGTCCTAATATTGAAACCAACCGCTACAAGGGTCTTGGTGAGATGAATGCCGAGCAGCTTTGGGAAACCACCATGGACCCCGAAAAGCGCACCATTCTCCGCGTGACCATGGAGGACGCCATGGCGTGCGACGCTACCTTCTCCCTTCTCATGGGTGATAAGGTCGAGCCTCGTAAGCTCTTCATCGAGGAAAACGCCAAATTTGCAGAAAATTTGGATATTTAAGGTAGAGCTGAACGAAGATTCAAATTTTGATTTATCGGGATGTTTGCAGATACGAAAAGGCAACGCACAAACCCGTAGGGGCGATCATTGATCGCCCGTTCGTTGGGGAATTGTCGTTCATGGCGGGCGACCAATGGTCGCCCCTACAAACAATCAATTTCGTTTTACAAACTCCCCGATAAACATCAATTTATATTTGAAAACGCTTACATTTTTTACCTTACTTTTTCACTTTTCACTGTTACCTATTCCCTCAATTTATCCACACCCCTGTGGAAAACTCTTGTGGAAAACTTCTGCGGATACCTACCGCAAAGGCTTGTACGGCGCGGCTTTCCGCGTTTTCCACAGCCTGTGAATAACGTCAAAAATTTCCAACAATTTATCAACAACCAACCATTGAAAGGAGCTTCCCCAAAACAATGGCAAAGAAACGCGAACTGGAAAACATCGAATTTCCCGATCAAAAAATCGTAGACATCGAAATGGATAAAGAGGTGAAGAAATCCTTCATCGAATATTCCATGTCGGTCATTATGGCGCGCGCTCTGCCCGACGTCCGCGACGGTATGAAGCCCGGTCAGCGCCGCATTATGTACGCCATGTGGGAGGACAATCTGACCTCCTTCCGCAAATCGGCGACCACCGTCGGTAACGTGCTGGGTCGCTATCATCCCCACGGTGACGCGGCGGTCTACGGCACTATGGTCCGTATGGCACAGCCCTTCTCCTATCGCTATCCTCTTATCGAGGGTCAGGGTAACTTCGGCTCTGTGGACGGCGACGGCGCAGCGGCTTACCGTTATACCGAGGCGAGAATGGCAAAGATCTCTGCCGAGCTGCTTCGCGACATCGAAAAGGACGCGGTCAAGATGACCCGTAACTTCGACAACACCCGTGACGAGCCTACCGTCCTTCCCGCAAGATTCCCCAACCTTCTTGTCAACGGCGCGGTCGGTATCGCCGTCGGTATGGCGACCAACATTCCGCCTCATAACTTGGGCGAGGTCATCGACGCGACCCTCTACCGTATGGATCATCCCGATTCTACCGTGGACGAGCTGATGGAATACGTGAAGGGACCCGATTTCCCCACCGCCGCTACCATCTACGGTACCGCGGGCATCCGTAAAGCCTATGAAACGGGTGCGGCGCGCATCAGCGTTCGCGCCAAGGCGGAGATCGACGAGGAGCATCATCGCATCACCGTCACCGAGATCCCCTATATGGTCAACAAGAGCCTTCTCGTGGAGTCCATCGGTACGTTGCATAAGGAAAAGCGGGTGGAGGGCATCACCGACCTTCGCGACGAGTCGGGCCGTGACGGTATGAAGATCGTCATCGAGTACCGCCGCGACGTGAACGGCGAGATCCTTCTCAATCAGCTCTACAAATACACCCAGCTTCAGGACACCTGCTCTATCAATATGCTGGCGCTGGTCAACAACGAGCCGAAGGTACTGCCTCTGGCGCGTATTCTTGACCTTTACATCGAGCATCAGCGCGACGTCATCACAAGACGCACCCAGCACGATCTGGACAAGGCGCTTGCCCGTATGCACATCTACGAGGGCTACAAGATCGCCGTGGATCACATCGACGAGGTCATTGCTCTCATTAAGGCATCCGAGTCGATCCCCGACGCCAAGGCAAAGCTGATGGAGCGCTTCGGTCTGTCCGACGCCCAGGCGCAGGCTATCGTGGAAATGACCTTGGGTAGACTTTCGGGTCTTGAGAGAAACAAGATCGAGGAAGAGCTCAACCGCCTTATCGCCCTCGTTACCGAGCTGCGCGGCATTCTTGCCGACCCCGCTCGCATCGACGGCATCATCCGCGAGGAGATGACCGCCATCCGCGATAAGTACGCCGATCCTCGCCGTACCGACATCGTGGAGGCTACCGACGAGATCGACCTTGAGGACCTCATCGAGCAGCACAACTGCGTTATCACCCTGTCCCACGTGGGCTATATCAAGCGCCAGCCCGCCGATACCTACTCGGCACAGCATCGAGGCGGTAAGGGCATCATCGGCGCTACTACTCGCGACGAGGACTATATCGAGCAGGTGGTTGCGGTCAACAGCCATTCCACCCTCATGCTCTTTACCAACCGCGGAAAGGTACACGCAAGACGCGCCTACCTCATTCCCGAGGCGTCCCGTACCTCCAAGGGTACCAGCCTTGCCAACGTTCTTGAGCTGGAGAAGGACGAAAAGGTAACGGCGATGATCAGCGTGGAGGGCTTCTCTGACGAGGAGTACCTTACTATGGTCACCCGTCGCGGCGTTATCAAGAAGACGATTCTTTCGGATTACGAATATCAGCGTAAGAGCGGTAAGATCGCTCTGACCCTTGACGAGGGCGACGAGCTTCTGTTTGTGATCAAGACCGACGGCGAGAGCAATATCCTGCTTGCTACCCGTAACGGCGCCGCTATCAAGTACAGCGAGACCACCGTCCGCGCAATGGGACGTACCGCTCGCGGCGTGCGCGGTATCTCTCTCCGCGGCGACGACGAGGTGGTGGGCGCGGTGCTTGTTGAGGAGGATAAGAAGCTGGTCACTATCACCGAGAACGGCTTCGGTAAGCAGACCGACTTTGCCGACTTCCGCGAGATGAAGAATCGCGGCGGTATGGGCGTCACCTGCCATAATATCACCGAAAAGACGGGCAAGCTTTGCGGCATTGCCACCGTTTCCGAGGACGAGGATCTGATGCTGATCACCGACGGCGGTACCATCATCCGTATCCGCGTCGCCGATATTCCCACCTATTCCAGAACGGCGGGCGGCGTCATCGTTATGCGCGCGGGCGAGCAGAAGGTGGTCAACTTCACCCACGTGGAGAAGGACGAGGAAAAGGACGAGGCAGAGGAGGGAACCGAGGAGATCACCGAGGTTGAGGAAGCCCCCGAAGCCGCCGAGGAAGCCGTCGAGACCTCCGAGGAGGAATAAGCTTACGAAAAAAGAGGACAGCCTCTTGACCCAAGATAAAACACATTCATAGGTAAGACCCCGAAAAGGTAGATCGCGAAGATACGTCAGAGAAGACGCGCCTTCAAGATCTACCTTTTCCCGTTTTATGAGGTTGTATGGGGAATTTCAAATTTTGATTGATCGGTGAGTTTTGAGGTTGCTATGCAACCTCGATAACAAATCGGTTTCGCGGCTAAACACCGCGAATTGCTAACGCAACCCCGATTTGTTACGCCGAACGAAACGGCAACGCACAAACCCGTAGGGGCGACCATTGGTCGCCCGTTCA
>JBGVFO010000009.1:0-2603 GCA_045121195.1 Eubacteriales bacterium | reverse complement strand
CGAAGGCCTTGACAAGGTGCCAGGCTGCCTTTTGATACATAATGCGTCCCACGTTGGCGAAGACGAAGTGTCCGTCGAAGAAGGCGGCTTCCTCCTCCGAGAGGGGAAGGCTTCCCTTCTCCTTCATATCGTCGAAGTTATTGGGGTTGTAGACGGTGGTGATGCGCTCGGCGGGAATGTGATAGCGGGTGCGGAAGTCCTGCTCGATCAGACGGGACACCGCCACCACGCAGTCCGCCTTGCGGTAGAGGCGCTTCATAGCGAAGTCGGTCAGGCGAAGGATCAGATTTTGCCGATTCTCAAGACCCGAATAATTGCGGATGGATATGACGTGACGGCAGCCTTTGACCCGCGCCAGCAGATTGACGAAGTTGGGGGAGTCGAGGAAGCTGATGACGCAGTCCAGCTTCTCCTCTCGGATCAGCTTTTTGAGGGCGGTCACGCGCTGACGGAGAAGCTTCAGCTTCACAAGGGGTGAGCCGCTTCTCGCGGGCACGTTCAGATTGTGCATGGTGCCGCCGCACTCGTATTCCATATGGGTGTCCTCGAACAGAATGACGTGCACGTCGTAGTCCTTGCTTAAAATGTGGGACAGATGGGACACGACGCGCTCGGCGCCCGCGCTGTTCATGGTGCTTATCAATAAGCCGATCTTCTTCATAGCAGGGTTCCTCTCGTGGTATTTTACGGTGCTCCCGTTTTTTAGTACTCAGTCTAAAAATTCATAGAATTTTGCCAGGACCTTATCGGGCGTATACGCCTCGGCGGCGTTCAGATTGTTCATCGCGATCTCATAGGCGCGGTCGCGGTCATGGTAAAGCGCCAACAGGGCGTCGCACATAGACTTGGCGTCCTTGATGGGGACGAGAATGCCGTTGACGCCGTCCGTAATGACGTCGGCGTTATAATTCCAGTCGGTGGCGATCATAGGGATCGCCGCGTTGTAGGCGTCGATCACCGTTCCGGGGAAACCCTCGCCGTGATAGTAAGTGGGGAACAGCATAGCAAAATAACCCTTCAGCACCTCTGTGGTTTTATCGAAATCCACCACACCGCCGTAGGTAACGAAATCTCCGTTTTCTGCCAGAATGGCGTCAAAGGTTGGCTGATACGATGGAGGGCACATACCGTACATATCCAGATGGATATACTTGCCGCCAAGCGCCTCATTTGCCAGCCTGACCGCTTCCACCGCGTAGGCGACGCCTTTGGTCTCGGTAATGCGGGCAAAGGTGCAAACCTTGATCTCCTTGTCGCGGCAGATCTGCACCTCATCGGGTGAGAGGGTGTTCAGCCGCTTGAGATTGTGGAGCACGTAGACCTGTTCAAGACCCGCCTCCTCCATGTCCTTTTTGAGATTTTCCGTCTCGGGGAAATGGGCTCTGTATTTTTTCAGCATCTTCAGATAACGAGGCTTGCGCTTAAGAAGGGCAGGCAGAAATCCGCCAATCACCACGTAATATAGCGTCTTGCGGAAAAAGGTGTTGGTGAAATTCAGAAGCGGAACGCAGACCTTAAAGCCGTTGTCTGCGGGCAAAATGCACACGTTCTCGCACGTGGCATTCATTTTCAAGGTGTTGAAAAACAGTTTGAAGGGGTGCTTTCTCCAGTTGTTGGTGTCGACCGTGAAGACCTTGTCGGCGCCGTAGCGGTTCCGCAGCTCCTCGGCAAAAATAATGGTCTTGACCGCCTGACCGTCAGCGACCTGTTTTCCGCCGCCGAACTGTCCCCATATTCCGATTTTATACGAATGTTTCATTGCGTCAGCTTCCTTTTTGTGCAAGCACTTCAAAGAGTGCGAGATACCGTTTCATATTAGCGCTTCGGGAAAAGAGTTCATGACCGAATACGTGACCGTTTTGTCCAGCTTTTTGGCATTCTTGACGATTTTGATAATAATACAGGATGGCATTTGCCATGCCGCAAGGGTCGTCGTCGCCAACGGCAATGCCGATATGATTTTCATTGATCATACGATTGTATTTTGAGTCGGCGTCCGTAGAGGTGACGATAGCGCGTTTACACGCCATTAAAAGCCCTGCCTTGCTGGGAACCGAATTGCCGATGACACCGTGCTTTAGGGGGATGATGCAAACCGAACAGGCGCTATACACATCCGAAACCATATTCTGGGGTTGCAGGGGAAGAAAGACAATATTGTCGAGCCCCCGCTCCTTGGCGGCGGCAGCGAAATCGCTTTTCTGGCTACCCTCTCCGATCATCTGGAAAACGATGTCCTTATATTCTTTCAAGGTTTCGGCTACCTTCAGAATCATGGAATAATCGAACACGTAGCCCATAGTTCCTGCGTATTGTACATAAAACCGCTGCTTGTCCATGCCGAATGCTTTGACGAAGCGATTGTCTTCCCACGGAATCTCGGTTACTGTTTTGTCGTCAAACCAATTGACAATGACGCGAATTTTTTCCTCGTCGACCCCTTGCTCGATCAGCTTATCCTTCATGTCGTCGGAAATGGCGACGATGACGTCTGCCTTATCGTAGGCACACTTTTGCAGCTTGAAGAAGAAGGACTGCATCAGCTTGTTGGGCATAACGCCGCTGGCGATGCTGCTTCCGGGGAACATATCTTGCACGTTATA
>JBGVFO010000008.1:0-26628 GCA_045121195.1 Eubacteriales bacterium | reverse complement strand
GTGCAGGTTGCCGCTGCCGTGGGGGTATGTGCTGCCTTGGGGTAGGCGGTCTCGGATACGGTCTCGCCGCAGAGCTTACAAACTTCCTTCTTGTATCCGCGATCGGTACAAGTAGCAAGCTTTTCCTCTACTTCGAGCTCGTGTGTACATTCTTCTCCGGGATCCTCGGTTTCCTTACCGGGGTCCTCGGTGTCGCTTACGGGCGCGTCGGTCTCGCTGTCGGTTCCGGGGAGATTGGTTTCGGTATCCGTACCGTCACCGCACGCCGCGAAAGCACAGACAAACAGAGCCAGCACAAGCGCAAGCACTAAGAGTTTTCTGAGCTTCATAATTGATCCTCCATAACTGAAAATATGTAAGCATCCAAGGAAATTGGTGGGACTTGGATACATCTATGAATAATCTATCACAAATTCGCTTTTTTGTCAACCTTTTCATTAAAATACGGAATCGTGTTTTTTCTTTTTGTAAATCCTGCACAAAACCAAGTTGCTCTTGCGAGGCACTTTGACGATTCCCTTTTCAAAAAAACAACCGCGCCGAAGCGCGGTTGCGGTTTGGGTTCGATCAGTCTACCGTGTAAAAACGGAAATTGTCGATCTGAGGCTTGTTGCCGGACTGGTCGTTAAAGCGGATGCAGAAGTACTGATACTTCTCGATTGTAGCCGCATCGATCACGCCGTCCTTCATGGGAGTATTCTTGTATACGCCGTCAATGTACACGTTTCTTGCACCGGTCGTGTTGTTTACAACGACGGTCATGGTATGCCACTCACCAAGAGTAATGTCGATACTGTTGGCATCGGTGATCTCTGCACCGTTCGAAGACACAGCTGCCAGTTTCATACTACCAGTATCAAACTTTGCACAAGTACCCCAAGACATGGTGGGATTCTTCACCGTTCCGTCTTGCGACCACCCGGGAACGAATGCAAACAAGGTGGGACGGGTCGTGCCGTAATCCTTCTCTGCATTGTAAGAGAAGTCGAAGGAAACTACGTAGTAGGAAGTTCCTACAAATAGGTTGGGATCAAAGTCGATGAAGGCGGGAGCCGAGGTGGAAAGAACCGTTCTGTCGCCTGCCGCTTCAAATACGCCCTTTGCATTGGTGGTATCGGTAACTGTGAAAAACTCACCCTTCTCGTTTGCCGCGATCTCGGTCTTGAGGTCGGTGTTTTCAAAGTCGAGCTTCAGTGCGATATCCAATGCAAGTGTTCCCTGCTCGCCGCAAGTGTTACAGGTACCGGAGATGGAACCGTCTTCAGCGATCACAAAGGAATTGTTTGCATAATCGTGCGCGATAACAAGGTCAATGGTTACTTCCGTGTTACAAGTTGCGCAAGTTCCCTTCTTGTAGCCCTTCTGGCTGCAGGAGGTGGGAGCAACTTCTTCGGTAACGGTACCGATCACGTGGTCAACCATGGAAAGGACGGTCTCTTCGGTAGCATTACAAACGCTACAAGTGGTAACGCTCTTACCGTCGGCAGTACAAGTAGCCGCGGTTACCTGAGCCTCGCCCCAGGTGTGACCCTTTGCTGCCTCAACAACTTCGTTACAAACCGAGCAAACAGATGCCTCGGTGCAAGTAGCCGCCGCTGTGGGAGTGCAAGCGGTCTTGGGGTATGCGGTCTCGGTTACGAGCTCGCCACAGGTCTTGCAGGTTTCTTTCTTGTAACCGCGCGTCTGGCAAGTAGCAAGAACTTCTTCGACCTCAAGGTCATGGACGTGTTCGGTCTCACCGTCGGTCTCAGGTGCATTGGTCTCGGGTGCGTTGGTCTCGGGTGCATTGGTTTCGCCGTCGCCGGTCTCAGCAGGACCGCCGCAAGCAACAACCGCCAGCGCAACAACGAGAACCAACAGAACAAGCAGTAACTTTTTCATAATTGTTTCTCCTTACTGTTTTGCGATATTCGCAATTTGGTAACTTTATTTTATAACAAATCTTCCAAAAAGTCAACCGGTTACCGGGAGAAATGAAACTTTTGGCACATCGCACAAAAAACGGAGGTTTTGGGGTTCTCTGCGGCGATTCGGATTATTCAAAAAGACAATTCCGCGCATAAGAGCTACAAGAAATCAAAAAAGCGCCGCAAACGCGACGCTTTGAAATTATTTCTGACGGTCCGGATTGATGACCTTGGAGGATCTGCGCTCGTGAGGAACGATCTCCCCTGCTCTCGTCAGTGCCATCTTGGTAAGCATAGGACCTACCAGCTCGTAGATCAGCACCGAGAACAGGATAATATTGCGGATCAGTCCGCCTTCGTAGCCGCCCAGCTGCATAGCCGTAACCGACATACCCAGCGCTACGCCTGCCTGCGGCAGAAGCGTGATTCCCAAATTCTGCACGATATTATCGTCGCACTTCATAAACTTCGCGCTGGCGTATGCGCCGAAGTACTTTCCAAGGGAGCGGAACAGAATGTACACAAGGCCGATGCCCACAATAGCAAGATCCAGGAAGACGTTCAACTCAAGCTCCGCGCCGCTGATTACGAAAAACAGAACGAAAAGCGGAGTTGTCCAGCGGTCCACGCGGTCCATCAGCTCCTCGGAGGATTCGCACACGTTGCAGAAGATGGTACCCAGCATCATGCACGAAAGCAGAGGGGAGAAACCGACCGAAACGGGTCCGATATTGAAATGAAGCATAGTAATTGCCACGGTGGCAATCACAAACATGACAGAAACCGAAAGACGCTTGCTTCGGGAGTGGAACAGCTTCTCGGTCTCCGAGAAGACGAAGCCCATAGCCGCGCCGAGTGCGAGGGAGACCACGATCTCCACGATAGGATTGACCAGCACCGAGATCAGGCTGACCTCACCGCTCTGCATTCCCTTGGCGATACCGAAGGAAACGGCGAATACCACAAGTCCTACCGCGTCGTCAAGAGCGACGATGGGAAGGAGAATATCGGTCAGCTTACCCTTCGCCTTATACTGACGCACGACCATCAGCGTTGCAGCGGGTGCGGTTGCGGTTGCTACCGCGCCAAGGGTGATGGCGACACTCATAGGGAGCTTATCCTCGCCCAAAATCAAGCTCAAAACGCAAAGGGCAATATCAACGAACACCGTTGCGGTAAGGGCTTGGAATACGGCAATAACCGTAGCCTGCTTGCCGATCTGCTTGAGCTGCGACAAACGGAACTCGTTTCCGATGGAAAACGCAATAAAGCCGAGGGCAACATCGGCAATGATCCCGAAATGCTCCACGTACTCCATAGAGGGAAAGCCCAGTCCCTCAATGCCGAGAAGCCCCAAGCAAAAGGGTCCGATCAGAACGCCTGCTACAAGATAGCCCGTAACGGCGGGAAGTCCAAGCGGCTTGATGACACGCGTCATCATAAGGCCCGCAAAGAGGGCAACGGCAATACTCAAAAGAATTTCCATAAAAATAACACCTTCTTCTTTATCAAAACAGGAATATCATAGCACTTTCTGTCGAAAATGTCAAGCCCGTAAATGCACATTTTTGCACATATTTTTACGGGCTTTTCTCATGATTTTATGAAAGGTTGTCGGGATAGACCGCGCGGGCGCCGCCGATGAATTTCGGACGGGTCCTTGCGCACAAAATATTCGCCTCTCCGATCCTGGTGACCGAAAGACGAACGGGCACCGCCACGGGTCGAAGGTGCATACCGATCAGCGTACCGCCGATATCGATCCCCGCGTTTGCCGAAATCGCTTCCACCGCCACGGGGCAATCAAAATTCTCATACGCCGTCGTAGCAAAGGAGCCGCCCGCTTTGGGCATCGGTCTTACCGCCACCTCCTCAAGGTTGTGGCTGTCGGCATACGCGCGCTCCACGATAAGGGCACGGTTGAGGTGCTCGCAGCACTGGGCGGCGAGAAAGATCCCCTGCTCCTTCAATATAGGATATATTCCGTCAAAAACGGCGCGTGCCGCCTCAAGGCTGGAGCCCTTTCCGATCCGCTCTCCCACGATCTCCGAGGAGGAGCAACCAACGACAACCAGATCCCCCTGTCGCAATCCTGCGACCTCAATCAGCTCACGAATCGCCGTTTCCGCTTGTATTTTTACTGTATCAAGCATTCTTTTCACTACCTTTGCTTTTATTGATACATCATTATACCGCAAAAGCGGAAAAAGTGCAATGCTTTTTCGCGTTTTTCCGCAAAAAAGACGCTCTCCTTGCGGAGAGCGTCCTGCTTTTTGATTATTCAGCGTCTGCGGGAACCTCTTCTGCGGGGATCTCCTCAGCATACTCCTCGGGCATAGCCTCCTCAACAGCCTGTGCCTCGTCAAGAAGAACACGGATGGAAAGGCTTACCTTCTGCTTCTCATCGTCGATGTCGATGATCTTGGCATCGACAACCTGACCGATCTCAAGAACGTCAGCAGGCTTCTCAATGCGCTTCTGCGCGATCTGAGAAATGTGGATCAGACCGTCTACACCGTCTACGATCTCTGCGAATGCACCGAAGGGCATCATGTTTACGATCTTAACCGAAACAACGTCGCCAACGATGTATGTATTCTTGAAGATCACCCAAGGATTGGACTCCTCGGTCTTGTAGCCAAGAGAGATGCGCTTCTTCTCAGCGTCAAAGCTCTTAACGTAAACCGTGATCTCGTCGCCGATCGCAACAACCTCTGCGGGGTTCTTGATACGCTTCCAGGAAAGCTCGGTTGCGTGTACCATACCGTCAACGCCGCCAAGATCTACGAACGCGCCGTAGCTGGTCATGCTCTTAACGGTACCGGTGTACTGCTTGCCTTCCTCGATGGTTGCCCAGAACTCTGCTTCCTTCGCGCGCTGCTCTTCTCTCTTAACAACACGGATGGAGCCAACAGCCTTCTTGCCGTACTCCTTAACCTCGATCACCTTCAGCTTTGCGGTGGTACCAACGAGAACGGAGAGATCGCCGTCACGCGGAACACCGGAGTGTGCTGCGGGAATAAATACGCGAACGGAATCCACGATGGCAACCAGACCGCCCTTTACAACGGACGTGATCTTACCCTCAAGGATATCACCGTTCTGGCTTGCCTCAACGATCTTGATCCAGTTCTTGTCTGCATCAACACGCTTCTTGGAAAGCTCTGCAACGCCTTCGATATCGCTTACGCGGATAACGAACGCCTCTACGGTGTCGCCCACCTTGAACTGCTCGGTGAGCTCTACAGAAGTATCGTCTGTGATCTGTTCAGCCTTGATAATGCCGGTCACTTTGGTGCCGAGGTCAAGCTGCAGCTCGGTATCGGTAACATGGGTTACGATGCCGGTAACGGTGTCTCCTGTATTTAAAGTTTTGAATGATTCGTCGAGCATTTGAGCAAAGTTTTCTTGTTCACTCATTTTTTTGTAAACCTCCTCTATTATGTCGCTCGGAGTCGACGCCCCTGCGACGATTCCCACGCTCTTGTGGGTGTATCTGTTCGGATCAAGAAGACTCAATTCCGAAAGCGACTCGATGTGAACGGTATCGGGACATTGCCCAAGGCAAATATCCCTCAGTTTCGCGGTGTTGGAGCTCTCTCTGCCCCCTACCACGATCATAGCGTCACTCTCTCTTGCCAGCTCTTCGGCCTCGAGCTGTCTTTTTTCCGTAACATTACATATTGTATCAAAAATTACGGGATTTGTACAGACTTTTTTTATAACTTTTTGCGTTTTTTTCCACTTCGACAAATTATAAGTCGTTTGAAGGGCAAAAATCGGAGTTTTCTTGTTCAAATTGCACAACTCGCCGTTTTCCACAGTCTCCGCGAAACGCTCCGGGCTTTCAAAAACGTACTTTTCCCCCTCAAAGTAGCTCATGATCCCCACGACCTCGGGGTGCTTTTCGTCACCGAACAGCACAAACAGGCTCTGCTCGCCCGAATGCTCGTCGGCAATGCGGTGGATCTTTTTTACGTGAGGGCAGGTGCAATCCTCAAAGGAAAAATACGGATAGGCTCGGCAAAGGGCGCGAAGTGTTTCTTCGGTTTGCTTCGGTATGCCGTGGGCGCGGACGAAAAGGCACACGGGCGCCTCCTCCGTGGCTTCCGCGGCGATCTCTGCGATCTCCTTCAGCGTAACCGCGCGAACCCCCTGCTCCTCCAGCCTTGCGTTATAAACGGCGTTATGGATCAGGTGTCCCAGGGTAAACAGACGGGTTTCCTTGCCCTGTCGAAGCGCCTCTTCGATTTTATCGGCGGCAAGCTTGACCCCAAAGCAAAAGCCTGCGTTTTGCGCGACCTTTACTTTTGGCATTGCTCGATCCCCTCTCCCAGCGTACAAATGCGGTCGAATACGTCCTTTGTGATTCGGTTATACTCCCCCTTCGCCTCGGGATCGTAGGCAAACTCGGAGAAAGGAATCGGCTTTCCGATCACGATGGTCGTCTTGCGGAACAGCTTCGGCGTGTGGTTCTTGCGGTGAATGAAAACGGGGAGAATGGTAGCATTGGCGTGATAGGCGATCATAGCGGCGCCGTTACGTACCGCGGTTTCGCGGGGATCCTTGCCCGGCTGACGCGTTCCCTGGGGAAACATACCCACGCAACGTCCGTCTCTCAGCAACTGAATCGAGGTTCTGACCGCGCTGACGTCACCGCCCTTCCGATCCACGGGAAACGCGCCCAGCGCACGGATGAGGGAGGACAAAAGCGGGATCTTGAACAGCTCCTTCTTCCCCATAAAGCAAACCTGATGGGACAACGCGGCGGTGATCAAAATGGGATCCACCGCGGAAAGATGGTTGGAGCAAACGAGAAAGCCGCCGTTTTCCGGCTCATTCTCCCGTCCAACTACGCGAAGCCGATACAAAAAATGGAAAAGAGGGCTGAAAATGAAGCAGATAAATCGGTGAAATTTGGTGTCGCTCTTTCGTTTCATCTTATATTTGCCAGCTTTCCGTTAATGATCTTCATTGCCTCGGCAAGGGTCTCCTCCACGGTATAACCCGAGTTATCGAGGAAAATGGCATCGGGCGCGGGGACGGCGGGTGCCACGGAGCGGTTCTTATCGTTATGATCGCGCTCGCGCATATCGGCAAGCACCTCCTCGTAGGAGGTCTCCATTCCCTTCTCCTTCAGCTCAAGACAACGGCGCATTGCGCGGCACTCGTCGGAGGCGGTCAGAAAGATCTTAACCTCCGCGTCGGGAAGAATCACGGTGCCGATGTCGCGTCCGTCCATTACCACGCTGTTTACGCGCGCGATGGAGCGCTGGGTTTCCAGCAGAAACTCACGGACGGTAGGAATGGCGGAAACGGCAGACGCGTACATAGAGATCTCGGGCTCACGGATCCTGTCGCCGAGATTCTCTCCGTTCAGGTACACGTACTGCGAGCCGTCCTCATATTTCACTTCAATGTGGATCTCGGGCAACAGCTTGGTCACCGCCTCGCCGTTCTTGGGATCAACGCCCTTGCTGCGAACGTAATAACCGATGGTGCGGTACAGGGCTCCCGTATCCACGTAAACAATGCCCATGGTTTTGGCAAGTGCCTTTGCGATGCTGCTTTTTCCCGCACCGCTGGGTCCGTCTATTGCGATCTTAAACATACTGTCTCCTTTATATATTCAGAATCATACCGTCGTAAGAAACGAGGAAGCCCTCGGCGGCGGCAAGCGGGACGAAATCATCATACACTACGTTCGTGCCGTTGTGAGAAAAGTGATTGCAAACGAAAACCGTCTTTTCATCAGCAAGTCCCATTTCCAGCATCCGAGCGCGGACTTGCGCGTTTTCCGCAAGCCCCATATGCCCCACGTAGGTCAAGGGCAAGGTGGCGTTGGTGCAGTCCAGCGATACCAGATCGAAGTGGGGCTTGGTCTTCTCAAGGAAGTTCCACACCTCATCGAAGAAATAATGAGTATCGTGCGCGTAAAGCACCGTTTTTTCGCCGTCGGATATCTGGTAGAAAAGCGGTCCCGAATAGGGCGCGTGATGCCCCGGCAGTGCCGTGACGGTATAGCGACCGACTTCTACCGTTTCAAACGGCGCGAGGGTGTGAAAGGATGCCACGTCCATATCCAGAATTTTTCCCTGCAGCATGGGAAGGATCTTGGCTCCCACCTTCTCCGATCCGTAAAAGCGCATATGCCATCCCTCGGGCATATGCGCGAAGCCGGGACGAAGGTTAACAAGGTCGCTTGGATACAGATGATCCTCGTGCGTATGGGTAACAAGACACGCGGACACGTTCAGAAGGTCAATGTTATTATGGTAGGTATGCGCTAACGTATCTGCAGGAAAATCGATCAGAAGGGTGCCGTCGATGATCGCCTGCGAACGGGTACGAAGAGCGCGACCGCCGATCTCACGGGAGCGAGCGCACCGCTCACAATTACAAAAGAGAGCGGGAATTCCTTCGGCAGCCGCCGTTCCGAGAAACTGAAATTTCATAGTTTTCTCCTTTATTATTCTTCGCCGAGAGCGGCGCTTTCGCCCGCGACCACAGCGGTAGAAAATGCGATTTGAAGATTAAAGCCGCCCGTATAGGCGTCTACGTCAAGAACCTCACCCGCAAAGTAAAGTCCCGAGATCTCCTTAGCGCACATAGTCCCCGGGCGGATCTGCTTCACGTCCACGCCCCCTTTGGTGACGATCGCCTCATTGATAGGGCGGAATCCGTCAAGGGACACGGTAAAGCATTTGAGAAGCTCACACAGCCGCTGACGCTCCTCCTTGGTAACGGAATTCACCTTTTTTCGGGGATCGATCCCAGAACGGGCGATCACAACGGGAATCATCTTTTGCGGCAAAAGCCTGTCAAGGGCGTTGGCGAAATCCCGATTGGCGTATTGGGAGAAATCGTGAAGCACCCTTGTGTCCAAGGTCTTGGCGTCGAGGGCGGGCTTCAGATCGATTCTCGCCTCGTACCTTCCCCATTCGATGTCGGGAATATGCGCCGAAGCGGAAAGTACCAGCGGACCCGTGAGTCCGAAATGGGTAAACATCATTTCGCCGAAGTCGGTAAACACCGTTTTTTTCGACGCTTTATCAAAGATCTCCATGGAAACGTTTTTAAGAGATAAGCCCTGCATCTGTGGACACCATTTGTCCTTCGATACCATAGGAACGAGGGACGGAACGGTAGGCGTAACGTGCAGACCCACTTGCTTTGCGAAGCGGTATCCCGCGCCGTCCGAGCCGGTCTGGCGATAAGAAACGCCGCCCGTACAAACGATCACTGCGTCACCGGGGAAGATTTCTTCTCCTGCGCGAACACCCGCAACGGCGCCGTCCTCAACCAAAAGTCCCGTTATGTTTTTTTGAACGAACCTTACCCCTCGCTCGCGGCAAGCGGAAACCAGCGCGTCTACAATATCCTGCGCCCGATCGGAGCAAGGAAAGACCCGTTTGCCCCTCTCGGTTTTAAGCGGCACGCCAAGCTCCTCAAAAAACGTCTTGGTATCCTCGGGGGAAAAGCGGTTCAACGCACCGTAGAGAAAGCGAGGATTGGTGGGAACGTTTCTCATAAACTCCTCGATGTCACAGTCATTGGTCAGATTGCATCTTCCCTTACCCGTGATCCGAAGCTTCTTGCCCATACGGTCATTTTTTTCGTACAACGTGACCGAAGCGCCCATATCTGCCGCCTTGATCGCCGCCATCATCCCGGCGGCTCCTCCACCGATCACGGCAACGCGGCGAGGCTCAATCTCTTCCTTTATCATACACATCGTATTCGTCCCAGATTTCTTCCAGCTTTTTGAGGCGCTCGGTGATCTCCTCGCGCTTTTTCTTGGTCACCGACGCGATGATAGCGTTGATGATACTCAGAGGCGCGACCAAGGAATCCACGAAGGACGCCATATCGCTGTTTGCCGTCAAAAGCTGATCGGCTTCCTTGGCGATGGGCGAGGTCGCTCTGTCGGTCAGCGCCACCACGTCAGCACCGTTTTTCTTGGCAAATTCCACCGCCTTGATGATCCGCTTGGAATATCGGGGGAAGCTGATGGCGATCACCACGTCTCCCTCACCGACCCGCATGATCTGCTCCAGCATTTCATTGCCGGACGTGGTCTGCACCAGGGTCAGATTGTCAAATACCATTTGAAGATTATAATGTAAGAATCCCGCAAGGGTTGCCGAGGAGCGGACACCGATGATGTATATCCTCTTGGCGTTGATAATATTATCCACCGCTTTATCAAAGGCGACCCGATCGATCGACTCCAGCGTACGGCGAATCTTCTCCGCATCGGAAAGGAGGACCTGCTCCAGCACGTCCTTGTCACCGATAATGGTATCAGCGACCTCTACTCTCTGGAAGGAGGTCAGGTTGGTTCTCACCAGCTCCCTAAGAGCGCGCTGCAGCCCGGGATAGCCCGCATAGCCAAGCTCATCGGCAAAGCGCACGACGGTAGACTCGGACACGCCTGCCAGACTTCCCAGCTTAGCGGCCGTCATGTACGCCGCCTTCTCGTAGTGTTCCAATATATATTGAGCAATGCTCTTTTGCCCCTTCGAGAATCCTTCGAAGCGGTCCTCTATGATATTCAACAGATTGGATGGCATCAGAAGAAGCTCCTTCCTTGCGTTCTTGCAAATTTCATACACAACAATTATAGTCTTTCTTTGCCTTTTTGTCAACACCTTTTTCCGAGGGAGCCGTTTCCAAAAGCAACAAAAACCGACACAAAACACAAAAAAACGATTGACATCGATACGTGATTGTGATATACTAACAAAAAAGAGATTCACAGTGAAGTTTTTGCGGCAAGGTTCTTTCCATATTACGTGCGCCTCCGCGCGCGCGCAGATCAGGTCTTGCCCGGGCAAGGCCTTCTTTTTTTGCAGGATTTCCCAGTGGTTGATTCGGGGTCACCCGTGTCGATAAATTTAATATCGCGCAAAAATCGCGCAAGCAGGAGGAAAACATGAAATTGGTTTACCAAGTGAATGACAAGCCGAAGTTCGGTCAGATGCTTGTCTTCGCATTCCAGCAGTTGCTCGCCATTATGGCAGCTACCATCGCCGTTCCCGCGATCGTCGGAAACGGTATGACAGCCTCCGCCGCACTCTTCGGTGCAGGTGCAGGTACCATCATCTATCAACTCTTCACGAAGTTCCGTAGCCCCGTATTCCTTGGCTCGTCCTTCGCCTTCATCGGCTCTATGAGCGCGGCGTTCGGCGGTGCAGCTTCTATGCAGCTCGGCTATCTCGGTCTGCTCATCGGTGCGCTTCTCGCAGGCCTTGTATACGTGATTATCGCCATTGCGGTTAAGTTTGCCGGTGTCAACTGGATCAACAAGCTGATGCCTCCTGTCGTTATCGGTCCCACGGTTGCTCTTATCGGTCTTTCCCTCGCGGGCGCGGCGATCAGCGACGTATTCTCCTACGGTGCAAAGGTAAGCTTCGGCGTATCCTCCTATTTCGTTATGACCACATCGGCGTGGGTTTCCCTGGCGTGTGCGCTCGTAACCCTCGTCGTTGTAGTTCTCTGCTCCGTTTACGGAAAGAAGATGGCGAAGCTGATCCCCTTCATTATCGGTATCCTTGCCGGCTACGCAGTTGCTCTGATCTTCACCGTGATCGGTATTGCTACGGGCAATGACGCGCTTCGCGTTATTGACTTTACCCCCTTCACCAATCTCGTTGCCGACGGCGTAGGTATCAAGACCTTCCTGGCGTTCCCCGAGTTCACCTTCCTTACCGCGATCGACGGTCTGAAGGACTTCAACCTGTCCTTCGTTGCTACCGTTGCCGTAGCGTATCTGCCCGTTGCTTTCGTAGTATTTGCAGAGCATCTGGCTGACCACAAGAACCTCTCCACCATCATTGAGCACGACCTCACCGAGGATCCCGGTCTCTCCAGAACCCTTCTTGGAGACGGCGTTGGCTCCTTCGTTGGTGCTCTCTTTGGCGGATGCCCCAACACCACCTACGGTGAGTCGGTTGGCTGTGTTGCTATCACGAGAAACGCTTCCATCGTAACCATCACGACCACGGCGATCCTCTCGATGCTGATCTCCTTCGTTTCTCCCTTCGTTGCTTTCCTGGATTCCATCCCCGGTTGCGTTATGGGCGGCGTTTGCGTCACCCTGTACGGCTTCATCGCCGTTTCCGGTCTTAAGATGATCCAGAAGGTAAATCTTGAGGATAACAGAAATCTCTTCACCACCTCTGTTATTTTGATCACAGGTATCGGCGGTATGGCAATGGCAATCGGAAAGGTTTACATCACCACCACTGCTTGTGCTTTGATCCTCGGTATCATTACCAACCTGATTCTTGGCAAGTCCAAGGAGAACAACGACTAATTACTGTCACATAAAAAACCCGTTTCCTAGGAAACGGGTTTTCTTTTATGCTTTTTTCGGTTTCTTTTCAAATCCGTGTACCCAGTCGGAGCACAAGTAGTAAATAAGATAAATTACCGAGCTGATTGTCCACGTAAGAGGATACGCCCAGTATATGTACTCGATCCTTCCAAAAGTCACCATAATGAAATGAATATAGGCGATACGAAGAACACACCAGACGGATAACATCACGAGCATCGGCACGAATGCTCTTCCCGCGCCTCGGCAAACGGCGGCAATCGCGTGTGAGAAGGCAAGCAGGAAATAGAACAGCGCGGCAGTTCTGGCTTGCTGAACGCCCATTGCGATCACCTCAGGCGTGCTATCAAACGCCCCTATCAAGATCGGTGCAAGAAAATAATAGATCAAGCCGATGGTTTCAGCAAGCACAAGCACGGTACAGATACCGAAACGTGCGCCCTTCTTAGCACGATCATACTGCTTTGCGCCGAGATTCTGCCCGATAAAGGTGGTGATTGCCATATTAAAGCTGATGATCGGCATAAAGGCAAAGCCCTCGATCTTGGCGTGAGAGCCAAAGGCAGCCGTGGCAAATTTACCGAAGGAATTGATCTGTGACAAAACGATCACGTTAGCAAGGGCGATAACCGAATTCTGAACGCCGGAGGGCAAACCGTAGCAAACGATCTCCTTCAACATATCCCAGTGAAAGCGAATCCTTCGAAGCTCTACGCGGAAGGCGTCCTTGCGGCGAAGCAGATGGACCAGGCAAAGCACCACGCTTGCCACCTGAGAGATCACCGTCGCGATCGCCACCGACCATACACCAAAGCGAAATACGCCAACGAAAAGCAGGTCAAGAAGCACGTTGAGGACCGAGGAAAAGATCAAATAATACAGAGGTCTTCGGCTATCTCCAAGGGCGCTCATGATACCGCGACAAATATTATAAAGGATCAACGCAAGCGCCCCGAAAAAGTAGTAACGGAAATACTCCACGGCGTTCGGCATAACATCGGGATCGGTATTCATCCATCCCAAGAGTGTGGGTGTAAACAGGATCCCCACTACGGTCAGCAAAATGCCGCTGACAATGCCGAAGGCAAGATTGGTGTGGATCGCTCTTGAGGCGCGTTCATCGTCACCTGCGCCAAAATAGCGGGATATAATGACGCCCGCCCCCATAGCGGTTCCGTCAAAAAAGCTGGTAAGCAAAAAGATAACCGAGCCGGACGAACTGACCGCCGCCAACGCTTCCGTACCAAGAAACTGACCGACGATCAGCGAATCGGCGGTGTTATAGAGCTGTTGAAAAACCTGACTCAAAAGAAGAGGAAGCGCAAAGCTGATGATCAAGGAATACGGATTTCCTACCGTCAGATCCCTTGCATGGGGGCCGCTGCGCTTCACCGATTGCGTGTGCATACTCTTTCTCCTATATTAAGCGGCAACGCCGCGATACTGACAAAATAAAGTGAACGAAAATTACGGGGTTGTCGTCGAAAAACGGCAACCCCATATTGGTTGATCAAAGCAATTATGCTTCGGTCTTTACGTCCTCGTCAACGAGCTTGATGATTGCCATCTCGGCTGCATCACCTCTACGGGGACCCATCTTAAAGATCTGTGTATATCCGCCATTGCGGTTTTCGTACTTGGGAGCGATCTCGCTGAAGAGCTTGGTTACAACATCTTCCTTGGTGATGTAAGCCAGTGCGCTACGGCGGCTTGCAAGCGTGTTCTTCTTGCCAAGCGTGATCATCTTCTCTGCTACCGAACGAACTTCCTTTGCTCTGGTGAGAGTGGTCTCAACTTTGCCATTCTCAAGCAAAAGCGTAACAAGTCCGCGGAGCATTGCTTTTCTATGAGCAGTTGTTCTGCCAAGTTTTCTGGTTCCGGGCATTGTAAATTCCCTCCTTCTGCTAATACGTTTTTAGTTGTGCACTGCGGCGATCATTCGTCCTCAGACTTCAGATCCAAGCCAAGCGAGTGCAGCTTCTGAATGACTTCTTCAAGCGACTTCTTACCGAGGTTTCTTACCTTGATCATATCCTCCTCGGTACGGTTCGTCAGGTCTTCTACTGTGTCAATGCCCGCACGCTTCAAGCAGTTAAAGCTACGTACAGACATGTCAAGCTCCTCAATGGTCATCTCAAGAACTTTTTCTTTCTTCACAGCTTCGCGTTCCACCATGATCTCTGCCTTCTTTGCTTCATCAGACAAATCCACAAACAAGTTGAGATGCTCGTTGAGAATCTTGGCGCCGAGCGAAATCGCTTCTTTTGCGGAAATCGTTCCGTTGGTAAGAACCTCAAGCGTCAGCTTGTCATAGTCCGTGATATTTCCTACACGGGTGTTTTCAACCGAGTAGTTTACGTTGTACACGGGCGTATAGATCGAGTCGGTAAAGATGGTTCCGATGGGAGCCGATACATTCTGACCCGCAAGCATAGTATGATTCTGCTTGTTGCGTTCCTGGGAAACGTATCCGCGGCCGTGCTCAAAGGTCAACTCCATATAGAATCTCTCATTGGCACCAACCGTTGCAATGTGATGGTCGGGATTCAGGATCTCGATGTCGGAATCCTGCTTGATGTCACCTGCGGTAACATTCTGCTCACCCGTGACGTCAATCACAACCGTCTTAGGCGCGCTGCAATGAAGCTTTGCCGTGATTCCCTTTACGTTCAGGACGATCTCAGTTACATCCTCCTTCACGCCGGGAATGGTGGAAAATTCATGCAGAACACCGTCAATCTTAATGCTGGTAACGGCAACACCCGGAAGCGAGCTCAGAAGAATTCTGCGCAGAGAGTTTCCAAGAGTGATACCGTATCCTCTTTCAAGGGGATCTACGATAAATTTACCGCTTGTTCCATCCTCACTGAGGTTAACCGTTGTTATATTGGGCTTTTCGATCTCAATCATTCCAAATAAAACCTCCTGTTAAAAATTTGTTGCACACAAACATCTGTGATACGGGGTTCGGTTTCCTATCGCGAATCCCTGCGGCAAGTAATACCGACAAAGCATTCGCAATATCGTTATTACTTGGAATAAAGCTCGACAATAAGCTGCTCCTCGAAGGGGAAGTCGATATCTTCTCTCTCGGGAAGAGCTACAACCTTTGCAGACAGACCGTCCTTGTTGACCTCAAGCCACTTGGGAGCCGTCTTATCCTTCATCGTCTCTGCAAGTGCCTTGCACTTCTCAGATCCGCGGAAGTTCTCTCTTACGGTAACAACGTCACCGGCCTTAACGATGATAGAAGGAACGTTTACCTTCTTACCGTTGAGCTCGATGTGCTCGTGAAGAACAAGCTGACGGGACTCCTTGCGGCTCTCGCCCATACCCATTCTGTAAACAACGTTGTCCAGACGACGCTCGATCAGGGTAAGAAGGTTCTCACCGGTCATACCCTCCTTGCGATCTGCTTCCTTGAAGTAGTTCAGGAACTGCTTCTCAAGGATACCGTAGTATCTCTTTGCCTTCTGCTTCTCGCGGAGCTGTCTTCCGTACTCTCTCATTTTCTTATTGCCTGCACCGTGCTGGCCGGGAGCGGTTCCTCTACGATCGAGAGCACACTTGCCGGTCATGCAACGCTCGCCCTTGAGGTAAAGCTTAACGCCTTCTCTGCGGCACAGCTTACATGCGGGACCTGTATATCTTGCCATATTCGTGTTCCTCCTGTAAAATTATACGCGTCTGCGCTTGGGGGGTCTGCATCCGTTGTGAGGAATGGGGGTTACGTCCTTGATCATAGTGATCTGAAGACCCACAGTCTCAAGTGCACGGATTGCGGATTCACGTCCCGAGCCAGGACCCTTTACGAAAACTTCAACGGACTTAAGACCGTGCTCCATCGCTGCCTTTGCCGCAGTCTCTGCTGCGCTCTGTGCTGCGAAGGGAGTGGACTTTCTGGAGCCCTTAAAGCCAAGCTCACCTGCGGATGCCCAGGAAATTGCATTTCCGTCAACATCGGTAATGGTGATAATTGTATTGTTGAAGGTCGAACTGATATGCACTGCGCCCTTTTCAATATTCTTGCGTTCGCGGCGCTTCTTGATGACCTTCTTAGCAACCTTTGCCATCTTTCTGCCCTCCTAATTATTTCTTCTTGTTTGCGATGGTCTTTGCAGGACCCTTGCGAGTTCTTGCATTGGTCTTGGTTCTCTGACCTCTTACGGGAAGACCCTTTCTGTGTCTGATACCGCGGTAGCAGTTGATCTCAACCATTCTCTTGATGTTAAGAGCAACGTCTCTGCGGAGGTCACCTTCTACCGTGTAGGAGTTTTCGATCTCGTCACGAAGCTTTGCAACCTCTTCCTCGGTCAGATCCTTTGCACGGGTATCAGGGTTGATACCGGTCTTTGCCAGGATATCGTTTGCGCTCTTGCGTCCGATACCGTAGATATAGGTAAGGGCGATTTCTACGCGTTTTGCGTTCGGAATGTCAACACCAGCTATACGAGCCATTCGTTATTCACCTCTCTGTTCGTTAATGTGTGTCATTAGCCCTGCTTCTGCTTATGCTTGGGATTCTCGCAGATGACCATGACTTTGCCTTTTCTCTTGATGATCTTGCACTTTTCGCAGATCTTCTTCACGGAAGGTTTAACTTTCATTTGGTTATTATACCTTTCCTTTCTTTAGCATTGTTGGTTTACTTAGCACGCCAGGTAATACGTCCCTTGCTGGGGTCGTAGATCGACACCTCAACGGTTACCTTATCACCGGGCAGGATCTTAATATAGTTCATACGAAGCTTTCCCGAAATGTGAGCCGTTACGATATACTCGTTGGGAAGCTTTACTTTGAAGGTCGCATTGGGCATTGCTTCTACCACCACGCCTTCAAACTCGATTACGTCATCCTTAGGCACAACGTTCCCTCCAATCTGTTATAATCCACGCTCGACCTCAGTCAGGACAAGCACGCCGTCAGCCGTTATTACGATCGTGTTTTCATAGTGGGCAGAAAGGCTTCTGTCGGCGGTCTTCACCGTCCAGCCGTCTGCCATATCCATCACGTCGCTCGTTCCTACGTTCACCATAGGCTCTACCGCCAACGCCATTCCGTTACACAGTCTCACGCCTCTGCCTGCCGTTCCGAAGTTGGGAACGTCCGGTGCTTCGTGAAGCTCGTGTCCGATTCCATGACCGATATAGCGTTTTACTACGTTGTATCCGTACTCGCGGACACAACTCTCAATAGCGTTTCCGATATCTCCGATTCGGTTTCCGGATTGCGCCTTGGCAATTCCCGCCCAGAAGCTCTTTTCAGTAGCTTCTATCAGGCGCGCCGCCTCGTCGCTCACCTTACCGACCGCGATCGTTCTTGCGCTGTCACCGTGAAATCCTCGGTAATATGCGCCCACATCGATCTTGACGATGTCACCCTCCTTGAGGATCCTTTGCTTGGAAGGGATCCCGTGGATGACCTCGTCGTTGATGCTGATGCAAGCGGAACCGGGAAAGCCATGATAACCGAGGAAGGAGGGCTTGGCACCTGCGCGCTCAATATGCTCACGAATGCGCTTATCCAGCTCAAACGTGCTCACACCCTCGCGCACGTGCTCCCGCGCCACGAGCAATGCCTCGCCCGTGATGCGCCCCGCTTCCTTCATTATGGCTATCTGATCTTGGTTTTTGATCTGTATCATACAGCTTTTACACCTCAAAACGCTTCAACGCTGCGAAGACAAGAGCAGTCGTATCCTCGACCTCCTCCTGGCCCTTCACAGTCACGAGCAAGCCCTTTTCCTCATAAAAATCCTTAAGAGGTTCGGTTTGTTCGTGATAGGTTTCCAAACGCTTTGTCACGGTCTGCGGTGCGTCGTCATCTCTGATGTAGAGATCCTTTCCGCACTTATCGCAAACGCCGTCCTTTGAAGAGGGGTTATACTTGACGTGGAAGGAGGTTCCGCAGCCCGAGCAGATCCTGCGACCGCTCATACGCTCAACGATGACCTCGTCCGCCACCTCAATGCTGAGGACCGCGTCGATTCGAACCCCCATCGTATCAAGCGCTTCCGCCTGGGCGATGGAACGGGGGAACCCGTCAAGTATAAAACCGTTTTCACATTTGTCGGATGAAAGATAATCTTTGATGATTCCGATCACAACCTCATCGGGAACAAGCTGACCCGCGTCGATATAACTCTTCGCACTCTTGCCAAGCTCATTGCCCTCGCGGATGGCTGCGCGAAGCATATCACCCGTGGAGATTGCGGGAATATTCCATTTTGCTGAAATTCTCTCCGCCTGTGTGCCTTTGCCGGCACCGGGAGCTCCCATCAAAATCAAGTTCATTCGTTTCCTCCAAATGGATCTTCCTTAATCAAGGAAGCCCTTGTAGTTGCGAAGGGTGATCTGTGCCTCGAGGTCGCGTACCGTTTCAAGGGCAACACCGACAACGATGAGCAAGGAAGAACCGCCGAACGCAATTCCGGAGAAGGCACCGCCAAACGCAGCATTGATGATCATGGGGAATCCTGCGATGAAGCACAGGAAGATACCGCCGATCATGGTAACGCGGTTCAAGATCTTGGTGATGAAATCCACAGTCGGTCTGCCCGTACGGACACCGGGGATCGCACCGCCATTGTTCTTGATGTTGTTGGCAACCTCTACGGGGTTGAAGGAAATCATGATATAGAAGTAGGAGAATGCTACGATAAGAAGCAGGTAGATCACGATGTAGAACCAGGAATCGTAGCTGAAGTTTTTAGCAATGGATGCAAAAAACTTGTTGTTGGGGAAGAAGCTTGCGATCGTTGCAGGGATCGAAACGATGGAACCTGCAAAGATAATGGGCATAACACCGGTCATATTGATCTTGATGGGCAGACTGGAGTTCTGACCGCCGTACATCTTACGACCGACGACACGCTTTGCGTACTGAATCGGAATTTTTCTCTCCGAATTGGTAACAAGAACCACAAGAACCACAACAGCGAGTGTAATGGCAACCGAGAGGATACCGAGAAGGATACCCACAACGAGGTGATAGTTGTCACTTACGATCATATTCCAAAGGCTCATCACAAGATCGGGACCTCTGGAGATGATATTTGCGAAGAGGATCATGGAAATACCGTTTCCGATACCGACTTCGTTGATCTTTTCAGCCAACCACATAACAAGGGAAGCACCTGCGCAATAGCAAGCTACAACAACGATCTGCTCGAATACGTTCAGCTCGTGAGTGAAGTAACCGTAGGTGTTGAGCAGCTTCATGTAACCGTAGCTGGTTACGAGCGCAAGACCGATGGTTACGTAGCGAGTAATTGCGTTGATCTTCTTACGACCCTCCTCGCCTTCCTTGGAGAGTCTCTCAAGGGCGGGGATCGCGATGGTAAGAAGCTGAATTACGATGGATGCCGTGATATAGGGGTTGACTGAAAGGGCGAACAAGGTCGCCTGAGACAGAGCGCCACCCGCAAGGAAATCCATATACTCAAGAATACCAGAGAACTGCATTGCTGCGCCCTCGATAACGGCACTTGAAATATAAGGAACGGGAATCTGTGCGCCCAAGCGATACAGGAGGACGATAAGCAATGTGAAGAGGAGCTTCTTCTGAAGGTCCTTAATCTTCCAAGCATTCTTTAACGTCTGGAACATCCTTATACCACCTCTGCCTTTCCTCCTGCTGCTTCAATCTTCTCCTTTGCAGTTGCCGAGAAGACCGCTGCCTTAACAGTTAATTTCTTGGTGAGCTCTCCGGTGCCGAGAACCTTAAGTCCGTCAAGCTCCTTGCGGATGATTCTCTTCTCCAGAAGAACGTTCACGTCAACAACTGCGCCGTCCTCAAATACGTTGAGCTTGTTTACGTTAACGGTAGCGTAGTTGACTGCAAATCTGTTGGTAAAGCCTCTCTTAGGATGCTTTCTGTACAAGGGGAGCTGGCCGCCCTCAAAACCGGGTCTTACACCACCGCCGGAGCGAGCATTCTGTCCCTTGTGACCCTTTCCGGCGGTCTTGCCGTTACCCGAGCCGGGGCCTCTGCCCTTGCGCCATGTGGCCTTTGCAGAGCCTTCTGCGGGAGAAAGTTCATAAAGTTTCATTTCGCTTGCCTCCTTATACGTTTTCTACTTTTACGAGGTGGGAAAGAACCTTGATCTTGCCTGCAAGCACAGCGTCATCCTTGCAAACGATGCTGTTGCCGATCTTAACAAGACCGAGGGACTTCGCAGTTGCGATCTGGTTGGGCTTGCAACCGATCAGGCTTTTTACAAGTGTAACCTTTTTCATGCTGCAACCTCCTTAACCCTTGACCTGCTCAACGCTGATGTCACGAATCTTCGCAACCTCTTCCACAGTGCGGAGAGCCTTGAGTCCCTCAAAGGTAGCCTTTACTACGTTTGCGGGATTGTTGGAACGAAGGCACTTTGCACGGACGTTCTTGATGCCTGCAGCCTCGAGAACCATACGTACCTTTCCGCCTGCGATAATACCGGTACCGGGTGCGGCGGGTTTGAGAAGAACCTTACCTGCGCCAAACACACCAACTACCTCGTGGGGAATCGTGGATCCCTTGAGGGAAACCTCGATCATATTCTTCTTTGCATCCTCAATTCCCTTGCGGATTGCCTCGGGAACCTCGGCTGCCTTTCCGAGACCGTAGCCTACGTGACCGTTACCGTCACCGACTACCATGATAGCTGCGAATCTTGCGATACGACCACCTTTAACGGTCTTGGAAACACGGTTAAGGGCAACGAGCTGTTCCTTAAGATCATGCTCTGCCGGATTATAATTTCTAGCCATGTTTTTTCTCCTTAAATTTGTTCAAAACAATGTGATGAACAGTGTACAAACCGGACTGTCGGGAAACCCGATCAGAACTTCAGGCCGCCCTCGCGAGCGCCGTCAGCCAACTCCGATACACGTCCGTGATAAAGATAGCCGCCTCTGTCGAATACGACCTCGGTGATACCCTTTGCAGCAGCACGCTCAGCGATGGTCTTACCAACCTGTCTTGCTGCTACCTTGTTGCCGCCATTTCCCTCGAAATCCTTCTCAAGGGTCGAAGCGGAAACCAACGTGATCTTATTCACGTCATCAATGATCTGCGCGCTGATGTTCGCATTGGAACGATATACAGCGAGACGGGGACGCTCCGGCGTACCGGAAAGTCTTGCGCGAATCTTCTTGTGTCTCTTAAGACGAACAAGATTACTGTCTTTTCTAGAAACCATCTGTATCCACTCCTTTCATTATTTACCGGTCTTACCGGCCTTGCGGCGAATATGCTCATCAGAGTACTTAACACCCTTGCCGTGATAGGGCTCGGGGGGTCTCTTGCCTCTGATTACCGCTGCGATCTGTCCGACCGCCTGCTTGTTGTAACCCTTAACAACGATGGTGTTGGGGTTGGGAACCTCGAAGGTAATTCCCTCGGGCTCGTTGATGAGGAACTTCTCCTGAGGCATACCGTTTACAAGAGAGTGACCAAGGAAGAGCTGAAGGGTCTTGCCCTGCTTTGCTACCTTGTAACCAACGCCAACGACCTCAAGGGTCTTGGAGTAACCGTTGGTAACGCCCTCTACCATGTTTGCGATAAGCGCGCGGGAAAGTCCGTGAAGGCTCTTGTCTTCCTTCTCCTCGGAATGACGGGTAACAACGATCTCGTTGTTCTCCTGGGCGACAGTGAGCTTAGTGCTGATCTTCTCAGAAAGAGTTCCGAGCGGTCCCTTTACAGTAACGACGTTTCCGTCAGCGATCGTCACGGTAACGTTTGCGGGGACAGCGATCGGCATTCTACCAATTCTAGACATATTCTTATACCTCCCCTGAATTACCAGACGAATGCAAGGACTTCGCCGCCAACCTTAAGGCTGCGTGCCTTCTTGTCTGTCATGATACCCTTGGAAGTGGAAACGACTGCGATGCCGAGGCCGTTCATAACCTTGGGCATATCCTCATAGCCTGCGTAAATACGAAGACCGGGCTTGGAAACACGGCGGATACCGCGGATAACCTTCTGCTTACCCTCGGTGTACTTCAGGGTAACACGGATGATGCCCTGGCTGCCGTTCTCTACGATCTGATAGCCCTTCACATATCCCTCTTCAACAAGGATATCGGCGATGGACTTCTTCATGTTGGATGCCGGAATGTCCACGGTTGCGTGCTTTGCATCGTTTGCATTGCGGATTCTCGTGAGCATATCGGCGATTACGTCTGACATTTGCATAATTCTTATCCTCCTGTATGCAAGTTAATATTCTTGCTGCCGAACGGGTCGGCGGCATATCAGCGGTTAAGCTTTCGCTTCCTTCTGATAGTTGGAGCGGTCTTCCTGACCGAATGGGAACTAATTACCAGCTTGCCTTTCTTACTCCGGGGATCTCGCCCTTGTAAGCAAGATTACGGAAGCAGATACGGCAGATACCGTACTTACGGAGATAAGCGTGAGGACGGCCGCAGATCTTGCATCTGTTGTACTCACGAGTAGAGAACTTCTGTGCTCTCTGCTGCTTAAGAATCATAGATTTCTTTGCCATTTCTTCTTACCTCCATCAGTTTGCAAAGGGAGCGCCGAACAGTCTCAGGAGCTCTTTTGCTTCTTCATCGGTGTTTGCGGTGGTTACGAAGCAGATGTCCATACCACGGATCTTCTCAACCTTATCGTACTCGATCTCGGGGAAGATCAACTGCTCCTTCAGACCGAGAGCGTAGTTGCCGCGGCCGTCGAAAGCGTTGGGGTTGATTCCCTTGAAGTCACGAACACGAGGAAGTGCGAAGTTGAAGAGTCTGTCCATGAACTCGTACATCTTGTCGCCGCGAAGGGTGACCTTCGCACCGATCTTCATGCCCTCACGGAGCTTGAAGTTTGCAACCGACTTCTTTGCGTAGGTGGGAACCGCCTTCTGACCTGCGATCAGCGCAAGATCAGCAAGGACGGCATCCAGTGCCTTGGAGTTTTCCTTTGCGTCGCCGACACCAACGTTGATAACGATCTTATCAAGCTTGGGGATCTGCATTACGCTGGAGTACTCAAACTTTTTCATAAGGGCGGGAGCGATCTCGGCCTTGTACATATCTCTAAGTCTTGCCATTGTTCACTACCTCCTTATCAAAGCTCCTGTCCGCACTTGGTGCAGACACGAACCTTCTTACCGTCGACCACCTTGTGGCCGGCTCTTACACCCTTACCGCACTTGGAGCAGTAGAGTGCAACCTTGGACGCGTAGATCGCACCGTTGGTATCAACGATGCCGCCCGTCTCGCCCTGTCTGCGGGCCTTAACGTGCTTGTGTACGGCGTTTACGCCCTCTACGATAACCTTGTCTTCCTTGGGAGAGACTGCGATTACCTTGTGGGTCTTAACGGCGCCGTTTGCGTCCTTCTTCTCTTCGTACTTACCTGTAAGAAGTACTACAGTATCGCCTGTCTTAATATTCATGGTCAGTACCTCCTTACAGAACTTCGGGAGCGAGGGAGAGGATCTTCAGATAATCCTTCTCACGAAGCTCTCTTGCCACCGGGCCAAAAA
The DNA here is from genome assembly GCA_045121195.1 of Eubacteriales bacterium. GTDB lineage: Bacteria > Bacillota > Clostridia > Oscillospirales > CAG-272 > RGIG8775. The sequence continues at coordinate 2,898 of JBGVFO010000008.1, read as the reverse complement.
TACGAGTGCCACGGGGGGTCTTATCGTCTCTGATGATTACCGCAGAGTTCTCGTCAAACTTGATGTAGGAACCGTCAGCACGCTTGATGCCGTGCACGCTTCTTACAACAACTGCCTTGACGACCTCGCCCTTCTTAACAACGCCGCCGGGAGTTGCTTTCTTAACGCAAGCAACTACTACGTCTCCGATGTTTGCATATCTGCGACCCGTTCCTCCGAGTACGCGAATGCACATCAGCTCTTTTGCTCCGGTGTTGTCGGCAACCTTCATTAATGTTTGTTGCTGTATCACTTTTGCGTTCCTCCTAATTCAATACGATTTTAGACGTATTTACTTGTTTCGCGATTGTTGATTACTTAGCCTTTTCGATTATCTCGACAACACGCCATCTCTTGGTCTTGGAGAGAGGTCTTGTTTCCATAATCTTTACCTTGTCGCCTACGCCGCACTCGTTCTTATCGTCGTGAGCGTGAACCTTCAAGGTGTGCTTGATGATCTTTCCATAAACGGGATGCTTTACGTTGTCCTCGATGGCAACAACAACAGTTTTTTCCATCTTATCGCTGACAACCATTCCCACTCTGGTCTTTCTAAGCGCTCTTTCTTCTGTCATGACCTATCCTCCTTACGCATTCTTCTCACGAAGAATGGTCATTACACGTGCGATATCCTTCTTGACATCAGCAATCTTGTGCGGATTCTCAAGCTGGTTGATCGCATGCTGAAAGCGGAGATTAAACAGCTCGCTCTTAAGCTCTTTGAGCTTTGCTTCCAGCTCTTCGGCAGACATTTTTCTGATTTCAATTGCCTTCACAGCTTAACCCTCCCCGTTTTCTTCTTTACTTACAAACTTGCACTTGATAGGAAGCTTGTGAGAAGCAAGACGCATAGCCTCACGTGCGACCTCGGGAGCAACTCCCTCCATCTCGAACATGATGCGTCCGGGCTTCACAACTGCTACCCAGTACTCGGGCGAACCCTTACCGGAACCCATTCGGGTCTCAGCAGGCTTCTCGGTAATGGGCTTGTCAGGGAAAATCTTGATCCAGACCTTACCACCACGGCGGGTGTAACGGGTCATTGCGATACGGGCTGCCTCGATCTGGTTGCTGGTGATCCATGCGGGCTCAAGAGCAACAAGGCCGTAGCTTCCGTTGGTCAAGGTGTTTCCACGAGTAGCCTTACCCTTCAGTCTACCGCGCTGTACGCGACGGTACTTTACTCTCTTAGGCATTAACATTTCTGCGTCCTCCTTCTCTGGGAGTTCTGTCGCCCCTGTTATTGCCGCGTCTCTCTCCGCCGCGATTGTTGTTATCTCTGCGGAAGTTCTTGCGGTCTCTGTTATCGCGAGGAGCGTTAGCGGAGGGTCTGTTTACTTCGGAAAGAACCTCGCCGCGGTAGATCCAAACCTTAACGCCGATCTTACCGTAGGTGGTGTTTGCTTCCCAGAAGCCGTAGTCGATGTCCGCTCTAATGGTCTGAAGCGGGATCGTACCCTCATGATAGTGCTCAGCCTTCGCGATCTCTGCACCGCCAAGACGGCCGGAGCAGGTGATCTTGATACCCTTTGCACCAAGTCTCATGGTGTTACGGATCGCCATCTTCATGGCACGTCTGAACGCAACGCGGCCCTCAAGCTGCTTTGCTACATTCTCTGCTACGAGCTGAGCATTGAGGTCGGGCTGCTTGATCTCAACAACGTTGACAACAACGGGCATACCAACCATCTTTTCAAGTGCTGCCTTGTACTTCTCGATCTCAGAGCCGCCACGTCCGATTACAAGACCGGGCTTAGCGCAGTGGATGAATACTCTTACTCTGTGACCGTCGCGCTCGATTTCAATCTTCGGAACGCCGGCATCCTTGAGTGCATTTTTCAGATACTTTCTGATGTTATAGTCGGATACAAGGGTATCGCCGAAGGTCTCATCCTTGGAGAACCATCTCGAATCCCAGTTCTTGATTACGCCGACACGCAGGCCGTGCGGATTCACTTTCTGTCCCATTTAGCCTTACCTCCTCTCTTAGTCTCTTTCCTTAACGACCAGCGTTACGTGGCTGGTTCTCTTAAGGATTCTGTCTGCGCTTCCCTTTGCACGGGGCATGATTCTCTTGAGAGTGGGGCCCGGGCAAACGAAGCACTCAGAAACATACAGACGGGTTACGTCCATATGGAAATTGTGTTCTGCATTCGCGATTGCGCTGCCGAGAAGCTTGATAAGATACTCGGATGCGCTCTTGGGTGTGTTCTTAAGAATTCCCATTGCAACTCCAACATCCTTGCCTCTGATGAGGTCGAGAACGATCTTAACCTTGCGCGGGGAAATTCTTGCATACTTCAGATATGCTTTTGCTTCCATTTGTATGATTCCTCCCTTTGCAATTATTTACCGTTGTTGGATGTCTTGGAGCCTGCATGGCCCTTAAAGGTTCTTGTGGGCGCAAACTCACCGAGCTTGTGACCAACCATATCCTCGGTTACATAAACCGGAACGTGCTTTCTGCCGTCGTGAACTGCGATCGTGTGACCGACAAATTCCGGGAATATGGTAGACGCACGGGACCAGGTCTTCAGAACTTTCTTTTCGTTCTTCGCGTTCATGGCCTCAACACGCGCGAAAAGCTTTGCTTCAACAAAAGGTGCTTTCTTAAGGCTTCTGCTCATCTTATATTCCCTCCTTACTTAGCATTTCTACGCTTTACGATGAACTTGTCTGTTCTCGCCTTCTTGTTTCTGGTCTTATAACCCAGAGCAGGCTTACCCCAAGGAGTAACAGGAGAAGGACGACCGATAGGCGACTTACCTTCACCACCACCGTGAGGGTGATCACAGGGGTTCATAACGGAACCGCGTACGGTAGGACGGATACCCAGGTGTCTGGTCTTACCTGCCTTAC
>JBGVFO010000007.1:0-4399 GCA_045121195.1 Eubacteriales bacterium | reverse complement strand
CCGTGCCATTTTGCAACATAAAAAGGCGCAACCTCACCACCCGCTTCGCGGGAGCCTCTCCCATTCTTGGAGAGGCCTTGCAACGTCACTGCGAACACACCGATAAACATCAATTCACCGTTCAAATTTTGATTTGTCGGTGTGTTAGCAAATGCGAAAAGGCAACGCACAAACCCGTAGGGGCGAACTGTGTTCGCCCGTTCGCAGGGTGCGCGCCGTATTTTACGGGCGAAACCAGTTCGCCCCTACGGAAAAGACGTTGCGCTGATAAACATCAATATCTATCCGAAAACGCCTTGCGCTTTCATCCTTGATTTTCCATTTCCCATTTTCCATTTTCCATTTGCCCGTGCAGGGTGGGGTATCGCAAGATCGTTGGAATTGGGCATAAAATCCGCAAGATAGTGATAAATTGCCGCAAGATAGTGATAGTTTCGCAGCGGTTTCTTTGTTATAATGATACTTGGACAGGTGCGCGACGCGCACCGCAACGAGAATTGAATGAAGCAAGGAGACGTGCTATGCCCGTATTTTTTGATTCGGAAAAAAAGATCTTCAAGCTGGACACCAAGGGCTCCAGCTACGTATTCGCCGTCAACCAGGACGGCATTCTGGTTCACACCTACTACGGCGCGCCCGTGGAGGAGTGTGACCTCTCCTACCTGAACGAAAAGTTCAACACCCCCGGCATCTGCCCCAAGCCCCACTACGCCCCCGGCGGCACCTTCACGCTGGACACGGCGCCCATCGAGTTCCCCTGCACGGGAACGGGCGAATACCGCCCTGCCGCCCTTTCCATCCGTGCGGCTGACGGCACCACCGCCACCCTCGTGCATTACGTATCCCACAAGATCTACGGCGGAAAGCCCGCTCTTGAGGGACTCCCTGCCACCTTCGCGGGGGAGGACGAGGCGACCACGCTTGAAATTGAGATGGAGGACCGCCACACCGGCATCCACGTCACCCTGTTCTACACCGTATTTGAGAATCTGTCCGCTATGACCCGTCACGCGGTGGTGACCAATCCCACCGATCGGGCGGTCAACATCGAGCGCATTTACAGCACCTCGGTGGACTTCCACACCCCCGATTACGACGTGGTGCATCTCCACGGACACTGGTGCCGTGAGCGCAACTACTCCCGTACCCCTCTGGACTACGCGACCCATCGCATCGCCAGTCTTCGCGGCGCCTCCAGCGCCGAGCACAACCCCTTTATGGCGCTGGTTTCTCGCGACGCCACCGAGGAGCACGGCGAGGCGTACGGCTTCAATCTTGTGTATAGCGGCAACTTCGCCGCCGAGGTCAACGTGGACGGCTACGGCTCTCCCCGTCTTTCCATGGGCATCAACGCCGACGGCTTCAACTGGCTTCTCGCCCCCGGCGAGCGCTTCACCGCACCCGAGGCGGTCATGGTCTACTCGTCGGAGGGTCTTGGCGGTATGAGCCGCACCTTCCACAAGCTGTATCTGAAGCACCTAATGCGTGGCGAGTGGCTCAAGAAGCGCCGTCCCATTCTGATCAACAACTGGGAAGCCACCTATATGCGCTTTGACGGCGACAAGCTTTACGCCATCGCCGAGGCGGCGTCCAAGCTCGGTATTGAGATGCTGGTGCTGGACGACGGCTGGTTCGGCGCGCGCAACAACGACCGCTGTGCGCTCGGTGACTGGGTGGTCAACGAGGAAAAGCTGGGCGGCACCATGGGCGAGCTTGCCGCGCGTATCAACAGCCTTGGCATGAAGTTCGGTCTGTGGTTTGAGCCCGAGATGATCTCCCCCGACAGCGACCTCTACCGCGCCCATCCCGACTGGTGTCTGCATATCGACGGACGTCCTCTGTCCCTCGGTCGCCATCAGCTGATCCTCGATATGTCCCGCAAGGAGGTTGAAGATTACATCTTCGACAGTATGTGCAAGGTTCTTGACAACGCCAACATCGAGTACGTCAAGTGGGACTTCAACCGCAACTTCTCCGAGGCGGGAAGCGCCGCGCTCCCTGCGGAGCGTCAGAAGGAGGTTCCGCACCGCTATATGCTGGGTCTTTACAGTCTTCTTGAGCGCCTTGTCAGCCGCTATCCTCACCTTCTGATTGAGGGCTGCGCCAGCGGCGGCGGACGCTTTGACCCCGGAATGCTCTACTATTCGCCCCAGATCTGGACCTCCGACTGCTCCGACGCCATCGAGCGTCTTGACATTCAGTACGGCACCTCTATGTGCTATCCGCCCTCGTCTATGGGCGCTCACGTCAGCGCCGTGCCCAACCACCAGACCAAGCGCGTGACCCCTCTTACCACCCGTGGCAACGTGGCGCTGGAGGGAACCTTCGGCTACGAGCTGGACGCGGGCAAGTTCACCGAGGAGGAGTGCGAGATCGTGCGGAATCAGGTCAAGCAGTACCACGAGCTGTACGACGTGACCCATTTCGGCGAGCTGTATCGCCTGGTCAGTCCTTTTGAGGGCGACCGCAGTCGCAGCGCGTGGATGCAGGTCACCGAGGACAAGAACGAGGCGCTGGTGACCCTTGTGATCATCCGTTCTCATCAGGGTCAGCGGCAGTACCTTCGCCTGCGCGGTCTGGATCCTGCCAAGAAATACCGCGACGTGGAGTCGGGCAAGGTCTACTCGGGCGCGCTTCTGATGAACGCGGGTCTGAATTTCAACACCCTGATCGGCGACTACGCAAGCACTGTCGTGCATCTTGTGGCGGAGAACTGATCTTTCCATTGAATTGAACCCTTCAATCCTGAAGCCGTGGCGTCCGCGCCACGGCTTTTTCGCGGAAGGAGAGGGGAGATAAATTGATGTTTGTCGGTTTGATGTCTTTATCGTAGGGGCGAACAGTGTTCGCCCGCCATATACGGAAAAGGCCCAACGAACGGGCGATCAATGATCGCCCCTACGGGTTTGTGCGTTACCTTTTCGTATATGCAAACTCACCGATCAATCAAAATTTGAACGGTAAATTGATGTTTGTCGGTGTGTTACGGCTACGCCGAAAACGAACGAAACCCTCTAACACCGTAGGGGTCGACGTCCCCGGCGACCCGAAAACAACGAAATTTGATTTTGTTCATGGCTACGCTCAAACCCTTATCACAAAAGGCTTTCACCAATTTTATAATTGCAAATCCGTTCGTCGCGGGGCGCCGAGGACGTCGCCCCCTACAAGGTTTGTATGTCGCCGTTTCGTCAAATCAAACCCACCGACAAATCAAAATTTAAAAACGGAACGGTTACGTTTTTTTGCGGAAAAGGCTTCTTGTGCCGAAAATGTATGGATTTTTGCGAAATACCCTTGATTTTTCGGCAAAAAGGGTGTAAAATAATACATTGGAAACGTATGTGGGCGCACAAGGCGTGCGCTCGGCGGCAGGGATCTGTGTTCGGCACAAAATCCACCCCCCTGCCTTACGAAAGGAAACAACATGCTGGTATCTGCAAAGGAAATGCTCAGGAAGGCAAAAGCAGGCAAGTACGCTGTCGGTCAGTTCAACATCAACAACCTTGAGTGGACCAAGGCGATCCTCCTTACCGCGGAGGAGCTCAAGTCTCCCGTAATTCTCGGTGTGTCCGAGGGCGCGGGCAAGTATATGTGCGGCTACAAGACGGTAGTCGGTATGGTCAAGGGTATGATCGAGGAGCTGGGCATCACGGTGCCCGTAGCCCTTCATCTTGACCACGGCTCCTACGAGGGCGCAAAGAAGTGCATCGAGGCAGGCTTCTCCTCGGTTATGTTCGACGGCTCTCACTACCCCATTGAGGAAAACATCGCAAAGACCCGTGAGCTGGTTGAGACCTGCGAAAAGCTCGGTCTTTCCCTTGAGGCAGAGGTCGGCGCTATCGGCGGCGAGGAAGACGGCGTCGTAGGCGGCGGTGAGGTTGCGGATCCTGCAGAGTGCAAGATGATCGCCGATCTCGGCGTCACCATGCTTGCCGCAGGTATCGGTAACATTCACGGCAAGTACCCCGAGAACTGGGCAGGTCTTAACTTCGAGGTTCTCGAGCAGATCGGCAAGACCACCGATCCCATGCCTCTCGTTCTTCACGGCGGCACGGGTATCCCTGCCGACATGATCAAGAAGGCGATCTCTCTCGGCGTATCCAAGATCAACGTAAACACCGAGTGCCAGCTCGCATTCGCGGCGGCAACCCGCGAGTATATCGAGGCGGGCAAGGACCTTCAGGGCAAGGGCTTTGACCCCCGTAAGATCCTCGCGCCCGGCGTTGAGGCCATCAAGGCTACCGTGAAGGAAAAGATGGAGCTCTTCGGTTCCGTAGGAAAAGCGTAAGCTTCAATAAATTGATGTTTGTCGGTTTGATGTCTTTATCGTAGGGGCGAACAGTGTTCGCCCGCCATATACGGAAAAGGCCCAACGAACGGGCGATCAATGATCGCC
>JBGVFO010000006.1:0-2230 GCA_045121195.1 Eubacteriales bacterium | reverse complement strand
TTCTCAGGGACCACCACCCTGAGAACTCTACAGAACGATTTGTAGCCGACAGAGGAATGGGACTCCCTAAAAAACGCTTATTGATAGCGAGTCTTTGCCGAAGGCAAATGCGGGGCGCGTCTGCTGAACAAAATGGGGTTCACCCTGTTCGCTCAAACTCTATAAAAACTTTTTCCAGAAAAGTTTTTTTGCGGAGCTTTTTTTCCAAAAAAAGCGACCTCTCCCGTAACCGTTCTCCCCGATCAATCAAAATTTGAACTACGCCTGTGCTACGCCGCTGCTTCTTGCCGCGTCCATGACGGCTTTTGCCACGGCGGGGGCGACCGACTTGTCAAGCGCGGAAACGATGATATTGGTCTCGCTCAGCTCCTCCTCGGGAATGAGGGAGGCAAGGGCGTAGGACGCCGCCACCTTCATTTCCTCGTTGATGCACTTCGCGCGGCAATCCAGCGCGCCGCGGAAGATGCCGGGGAAGGCAAGGACGTTGTTGATCTGGTTGGGGAAATCGGAGCGACCCGTTCCCACGATGCGCGCGCCCGCCGCAAGTGCCTCATCGGGCATGATCTCGGGGACGGGATTTGCCATAGGGAAGACGATGGGATCCTGCGCCATGGAGCGGATCATATCGGGGCTTACCACACCGGGGGCAGACACGCCGATGAACACGTCGGCGTCCTTCATAGCGTCGGCAAGAGAGCCGCGGAGCTGCTCACGGTTGGTGAGCGCCGCTATCTCGGCGTGGGCGGAGGAGAGGGTGTCGTCACCCTCGCACAGAATGCCCGCCCGATCCACCATCGTCAGATGCTTGACACCCACGTGGAGCAGATGCCGCCCGATGGCGCATCCTGCCGCGCCCGCGCCGTTGATGACCACGCGAACCTCGTCGATCCGCTTGCCCACTACCTTGAGCGCGCCGAGAAGAGCGGCGGCGACCACGATGGCGGTGCCGTGCTGATCGTCGTGGAATACGGGAATGTCGCAGACCTCCTGCAACTTCTTTTCAATTTCGAAGCAACGGGGGGCGGCGATGTCCTCCAGATTGATGCCGCCGAAGCTGCCCGCAATGAGGGCGACCGTGCGGACGATCTCGTCTACGTCCTTGGAGCGGACGCAGATGGGGAAGGCGTCTACGTCGGCGAATGCCTTGAAGAGGGCACATTTGCCCTCCATAACGGGCATGCCCGCCTCGGGACCGATGTCACCAAGCCCCAATACCGCCGTGCCGTCGGTGACGACAGCCACCAGATTGCCGCGACGGGTGAGGGAATAGGAGAGATCCTTGTTGTCCTTGATAGCAAGGCAGGGCTCGGCAACGCCGGGTGTATAGGCTAAGGAAAGGTCCTCGCGGGTGGCGATGGGGCAACGCGCCACCACCTCCAGCTTGCCCTTCCATTCATAATGCTTTTTGAGTGCTTGTTCCTTGATATCCATAAGGGTTCCTTTCAGGGGAATATATGATAGTCAATCATAGCACAAAGGCACGCCGTTGTCAAGAAACGACTTGACTTTTTCCCGTTTTGCAGGTATAATCAAGAAGAAATTTTCCTTTGGAGGCTCGTATGTCAGTTATACTTATCGGAATGCCGTCCTGCGGCAAGAGCACGGTGGGCGTTTTGCTTGCCAAGCAGCTTGGGTACCGTTTTATCGACTCGGATCTGCTCATTCAGGAGCGGGAAGGGAAGCTGCTTCACGATATTATCAAAGAAAAGGGACGCGCGGGCTTTCTTGACGTCGAGGAGGCGACCAACTGCGGCATCCGCGCCACCGACGCCGTGATCTCCACGGGGGGAAGCGCGGTGTACGGCGAGGCGGCGATGAAGCACCTTGCCACCCTCGGCAAGATCGTGTATATCCGCATCTCGCTTGAGGAGATGCAGACCCGCCTTGGGGACTACGTTCACCGCGGCGTGGTGATGCCCGAGGGCTACACCCTTGCCGATCTGTACCGCGAGCGCGCGCCGCTTTACGAAAAATACGCCGACGTCACGGTGGACGGCGGCGCACATATTTCGGACACCCTCACCGCTATCCTCGCGGCGCTTTGAAGGAAGTAAATTTTGATTTGTCGGTGAGTTTGATGTGACGAAATGGCGACATACAAACCTTGTAGGGGGCGACGGTCTCGTTGCGACTCGGTCACGCCACGGCTCTGACTGCCACCGGCAGTCATTCACTACCGTGTCGCCGCTTCGCTACCTCGGCGCCCCGCGACGAACGGATTTGCAATTAT
>JBGVFO010000005.1:0-2343 GCA_045121195.1 Eubacteriales bacterium | reverse complement strand
AGGGCCCCCCCCTACGGGTTTGTGCGTCGCCGTTTTGTCACATCAAACACACAGATAAATCAAAATTTGTTTGTCTTTTTTCTCCCAAAAACTTGCAATGCCGAGGGATTTGTGCTATAATTGACGCGTATTTTTCTATGGCGAAAGGCAAGGTGGTTTTATGAAGATCAGAGTCGGTATTTACGGCTACGGAAATTTGGGACGGGGTATTGAGAACGCGATTCGTCAGAATCCCGATATGGAGCTGGTGGCGGTATTTACGCGCCGCGATCCCGCGACCCTTACGGTCGGCACGGTGGGGGTTCCCGTTTGTCGCGCCGATGCGGTGAAGAGCTACGTCGGTAAGATCGACGTTATGATCCTCTGTGGCGGTAGTGCCACCGATCTTCCTACGCAGACCCCCGCTCTTGCCGAGCTGTTTACCGTAGTGGACAGCTTTGATACCCACGCCCGTATTCCCGAGCATTTTGGGGCAGTTGACGCCGCCGCAAAAAAGGGCGACAACGTGGCGCTGATCTCGGTAGGCTGGGATCCCGGTATGTTCTCGCTGAACCGCCTTTACGCGGGCGCGGTGCTTCCCGACGGACGCGACTATACCTTCTGGGGAAAGGGCGTGAGCCAGGGACATTCCGACGCCATCCGCCGTATTGAAGGCGTTGTGGACGCCAAGCAGTATACCATTCCCGTGGAGAGCGCTCTTGAGGCGGTCAGAAGCGGCTCTTGCCCCGAGCTTACCACAAGACAAAAGCACACCCGTGAATGCTTTGTCGTGGCGGCGGAGGACGCCGACAAGGCACGCATTGAGAAAGAAATCAAGGAAATGCCCAACTACTTTGCCGACTACGACACTACGGTACATTTTATCAGCGCCGAGGAGCTGAAGCGCGATCACAGCGGTATCCCTCACGGCGGCTTCGTGATCCGCACGGGCAAGACGGGAGCGGATCTGGAGCATAATCACGTCATTGAATACAGCCTGAAACTGGATTCCAATCCTGAGTTTACCGCGTCGGTCATCGCCGCGTATGCGCGCGCCGCTTACCGTATGAAGCGGGAAGGAATGCGCGGCTGTAAGACGGTGCTTGACGTACCGCCCGCCTATCTTTCCCCTAAGCCTTACGAGGAATTGATCGCCACCCTCCTATAAACGAAAGCCCCGACTGCTCGGGGCTTTTTTATATTGTCCGTGTCATCTTGAACAGATCAGGAAAAAAAGAGTGCCAAAAATTATGCGACCGTACGAATCGAAAAAAAGTGAGGAAAAACGGTTGACAAAAGAACATTTGTTCTATACAATGGATATAGCAAAACGCGTACTGCCCAAGCCACGATTGCGTGTTTTGCAAAAACAAAAAAGGAGGAATTTTTATGATAGAAGGAATGATAAAGGGGCAGAAATTACGGCTTTCCTATCCCACGGTGGTCGCGGACACCCTTGATTATTTGAAGGCAAGCTTTTTATTTTTAAGCCCCGAATGGACGGGACTTTCCAAATGGGTGCATTTCAAAAACGGGGATCGCGTATTTACCGTTGCGCTCTCGGACGGACAAATCCTTGCGAAGGATCACTTGAATCTCTCGGAGGGCATTTGGACGGTGTATATCCACGGAGAGCGGATCGAGAACGGCGAGGTGGTCAGCAGGATCACCACGAATTCGGATATGCTGCTGGTGGAAGCGTGCGGCGTGCTGGACGGCGAGCCGCTTCCCCTCACGCCGCCCAGTGTAGGAGAGCAGATCCTTGCCAAGGCAGAGGAGGCGCTTGTGATGGCGAATCGGGTTCGCGTGGAAACGACGGAAACGCTTGACGAGCTTTACGGCGATATGGATAAAGCGCTTTCCGCTATTCTCGCGGAGCAGAAGAGTATTCTTGCTATGCAGGATGCGTTGATCGGGGGTGGCGTATGAGGATCGGAGAAGCGCTGAAGGAGATCTCCGCCAACAACGTCACTCTTGCGGAAAAGCAGCAGCAGGTGTACGATGCCGGTGTCGCCGAGGGAAGGGCGCAAGGCGGGTACACCGAGGGGTTTGACGCGGGAAGGCAAGCGGAATACGATGCGTTTTGGGATACCTACCAATCCAACGGAACCAGAAAGGATTATACTTACGCTTTTTCGTATTACGGTTGGACGGACAGTATCTTCAAACCAAAATACGATATCAAGCCCGAAAACGCAACCAATATGTTCCGTAACACATGTATTGTGGATCTGGCGGGAATCATTAAGGCGCAAGGCATTGTATTAGACACTTCAATGGCAACAATACTTCGTGCCGCTTTTCAAACGGGAAGGCTCAAAACGATTCCGATCGTTGATATAAGCTCGGCTACAGACACAGCCT
>JBGVFO010000004.1:0-6128 GCA_045121195.1 Eubacteriales bacterium | reverse complement strand
AGATGCCGGGGTAGGCGCAGGTGGTGCTGACGAAGGTCGCCGTAGCGCCGCTCTTGAATTTGATCAGGGAGGCGGTCAGGTCCTCGGTCTTGATGTTGTGATTATAAATTCCCATGGTGGAGGTGACCGATTCCACGTCACCCATCAGCCAATGCATCAGATCCACGGTATGTACCGCCTGATTCATCAGCGATCCGCCGCCGTCCATTTCCCAGGTGCCGCGCCAGCCACCGCGGTCGTAGTAGGACTGCTCACGGTACCACTTGACCGCGAAGGTGCCGAGCACCAGCTTACCCAGTCGTCCGCTGTCCACGGCGTCCTTGATGGGATACATATTGAGATTGAAGCGATTCTGGTGAACGACGCCCACGGTGACGCCCGTACGAAGGCGCGCTTCCTCGATGAGCATCGCCCGCTCGTAGGTGATATCCAGGGGCTTTTCCACCAGCACGTGCTTGCCCGCCTCCATAGCGCGGACGGCAAAGTCGGCGTGCATGGCGCTGGGCAGACAGATGCTGATGATGTCTACGCAATCGTCTGCGATCAGCTCTTCAAAGTCCTCGTAGAGGGTGGCGTCGGGGTAGAGCGCCGCGAATTTATCCAGCCTTGCGCGATCGATGTCGCAGGCGGCAACCAGGTCGGCAAATTCAGATGCGGCAGCCGCTTCCGCGTGCGCCATACCGATGCCGAGACCAAGGATCGCATAACCGAGTTTTTTCATAATGATAGCCTTTCTTGAATGGGGGTTACTTTGACAGCTTTATTATACAACATTTTTCGGCAAAGCAAATTGCATATTTTTCGTTAAACATTGCATATCAAGTACAACTTTTTTATTCCTTTGCAAAAACGGTAGCGGCGCAGGAAACCAGTCCTTCCGCGTCGGCGTACAGATCCACCGTGCCCGTCCTTCCCTTGATGCTCTTGATCACGGCGACGCAAGCGCCGTTCAGCACCTTTTTGTCGGGGCGGAAATAGCCGTCGGTCTCTCTGGGGTCACCGTTGTCGGTGGCGTAGAGGGTACCGGCGCCTTCTGCGCGGAAGTGGATCCTATTGGAGGCGGTGGGGCAGACGTAGCCGTAGCGGTCGACCACGTAGGCGCGCACGAAGCAGGCGTCCTCGCCGTCGGCGGCAATGGTCTTGCGCTCGGGAACCAGCTTAATGGTGTAAGGCTCGCCCGCGGTCTTGACGCGGGTCCTTGCCAGTTCCTCACCGTTCTCGCCGAGAGCGACGGCAACCAGCTCGCCGGGGGCGTAGACCACGTCCTCGTAAACGATGCGGCAACGGGCGATGTCGGGATTGCCCTCGATGATGCGGTTGGGACCGTAGTCGGCAACCTCGCGGCTCTTTTCCTTGACGCCCATGGACTGTCCGTTGACGAACAGCTCTACGCGGTCGTAGTTGGTGAAGATATGAACGGGGACGTTCTCCCCCTCGCGTCCCTCAAAGTTCCAGTGGGGCATCACGAAAAGAACCTTTTTGTCGCTCCACTGGCTCTTATACTGATAGAAGCGGCTCTTGGGAAGTCCCGAGGTGTCCACGATGCCGAAGTAGGAGCTTCGCGCGGGCCATTGGGAATAGTAGGGGGTAGGCTCGCCCAGATAGTCGAAGCCGGTCCATACGAATTCACCGAGGTTGGACGGATTGTCCTCCTGTGCTACGAACTCGCGGTCGGGATGGTAAGACCAGCTTGTGGAGGACAGCGCGTAGTCGGATACGGTAAGATCCTCGTTGGGCTTGGTGGGCATTTCCACAACGGCGGGGAGGCGGTACTCGCCACGGGTGGAGATACAGGACGCCGTTTCGGAGCCGTAGAAGACCTTATCGGGATATTTCTCGTGGAGCGCCTTATAGTGATGCGGGAAGTAGTTCAGACCCACAACGTCGATATGCTCGAAGAGTCCGTTCTTTTCCGCGACGAGCGGACGGTTCAGCCCTGCCGTGGTGGGACGGGTGGGATCCTCCCGGTGGCAGACGTCGTTCAGCAGCTTTTCTACCTGCCAGCCGTCGGGCTCACCGATCTCGCCGATCTCGTTTCCAAGACTCCACATCATAACCGAGGGGTGATTGATGTCGCGGCGGATGATGGCGGCGGCATCGGCCTCTGCGTGCTCGTCGAAGTATTGGGCGTAGCCGTTTTTCACCTTGGGGATCCGCCACTCGTCAAAGAATTCGTCGATGACGAGGAAGCCCATCTCATCGCACAGCGCCAGAAGCTCTGGCGCGGGGGGATTGTGGGAGGTGCGGATGGCGTTGACGCCCATCTCCTGCATCACGGTCAGTTGACGGCGGAGTGCCGACAGATTGATGGCGGCACCGAATACACCCAGATCGTGGTGGTTGCAGACACCCTTGAATTTCATGGACTTGCCGTTGAGGAAGAAGCCCTCCTGCGGGTCGAAGCGGCAGTCGCGGAAGCCGATGCGAACGCAGTCCGAGTCGGTCTTTTTGCCTGCGACGAAGGTTTTGACGCGCAGAGTGTAGAGATTGCGTTTTTCAAGGGACCAAAGCTCGGGGCTTTCCACCTTGGCGGTGTAGACGCCCGTCTTTCCCACGATCATACCGCGTCCCGAAAGGACGTTGGCGCCGTCGGGGGAGCAAAGCTCGATCTCGAAGGAATCGGCACAGCCCTCGGTGTTGACGTTGACCGTGAGGGTAGCGGATTCCCGACTGACGTCGCGGATCCACGTGCGGATGCCGCAGTAGGCAAGGGAATCCTGCGCCTTGGTAACGAGATAGAGGTTGCGGTAGATGCCCGCGCCGGGATACCAGCGGGAGCAGTCGGGCTTGACAACGGCGCGGATGGCAAGAAGATTGCGGGCGCCGAACTTGGCATAGGGGGTAAGATCAACGGCGTAGGAGCGGTAGCCGAAGTGGTTGCGACCGACAGGCTGTCCGTTGAAGTAGACCTCGCTCTCCCACATCACGCCGTCCAGGATCAGCTCCAGACGCTTGCCCTCGTTTTCCGCGGGGAGGTCCAGAGGAAGACGGTACCAGCCGCAGCCGATATGAGGAAGAGCGCCGGTTCTTCCCGTATGGCGGATGGGCTTTGTGATGCCGTCGGCATCGATCTCCATATGAGAGGCGTCGTTATCCTCTAAGAAGTCGTGCCCGATGGCCCAGTCGTGGGGAACGTCTACCGTTTCCCAGGCGCTGTCGTCAAGATCGGGGGAAGACAGATCGGTGGTGTCCTCCCAATCCAGCTTCGTAAAACGGAAGCCCTCGTGAAGGCGTTCCGTGGTTCTTTCTCGTTTGCTTAGCATAGGTATGCTCCTTTCATCGGGTGAGAATGGCGACGCGGGGATTGCCCGAGAGATCCTTCTTCACCGTGCAATGATAACCGTTTTCGGCGGCTACGGTTTTGATGTCGTCCTCCTGATCATATCCGATCTCGAAGAGGAAAATGCCTCGGTCTGTGAGTCGGGAGGAACAATTTTTTACGATGGCGCGATAGAAGATCAGTCCGTCCTCGCCGCCGTCAAGGGCAGCGCGCGGTTCTGCCTGCACCTCACGGGAGAGGGTGTCGATGAGCGCGGTCCTGATGTAGGGCGGATTGGAAAGAATGGCGTCAAAGGGAGCTTCGTCCGCAAGACAGTGAGGCTCCAGCACGTCCGCGACCGTAAGGGTCAAGCGGTCTGCAACCCCGTTTCGCTCGGCGTTTTCACGGGCGAGGGCTACCGTCCTCGGAAACAGATCCACGCCAACAGCGGTGCAGTCCGGGCGGTGTGCCAGGGTCGAGATGGCAACGCATCCGCTTCCCGTGCAAAGATCGGCAAAGCGCGCGCCACGGGGCAAAAGTCGGATGGCGTTTTCCACCAGCACCTCGGTATCGGGGCGGGGGATCAGACAGTCGGGGGTTACCCGATAGGTCTCGCCGTAAAAGTCCCATTCGGTCAGAATATATTGCAGAGGCTCACCGGATACGCGCCGCACAACCGCGTCCTCAAGAAGAGGATGCGTGAGGGGCTGATCGGGGAGGAGGAAGGCGCGCGGCACAAGACAAAGACGCTCGGCAAGGATCGCCGCCTCGTTTTTGGCGTCCTCCACGCCGCCCTCGCAGAGGCGGCGGCAAAGCTCTCCGTAGGTCATTACAGAGATCTGAGGAAGGACATAAGGGTGCGGACCGTTTCCTCGTCCAGCTTGCTCTTGCCCTCGTAGGATACGGTGCCGTCAAATCCGTTGTCGCGGAGTGTCTTGAGGAAGGCGCCGTAGTGCGCGCCGTCGTCAAAGGTGGGGACGATGCGCTTCACGGGGCTCGCGATATGCACGTGGGGGATATATTGAACCTGCGGCGCAAGCTCTGAGAGGGTCTCTCCGTTCTGCATCAGGTGATAGAAGTCCACGTGGGCGTATACGTTGGGACGGTCGGTTGCCTTCATCAGCGCGACCGAGTCCGCTACGGTGTTGATGATGTTGCATTCTCCAAAGTTGAGAGGCTCGACTACAACGATCTGTCCGTGCTTTTCAGCGGCGTCGGCGAAGATGTGCATCACGCGGACGAGCTGCGCCATCGCTTCCTCGTGTGAGAAGCCGTCGGGCACCTGCTTGGCGGCGGAGGAGCCGAAGACCACGGTGGTCACACCCAGCTCGGCAAGGCGACCAAAGCATTTTTCGGAATAGGCTTTGATCTTCTCAAAGTCCACGTCGGGACCTGTCAGACGAAGGGGGGCGGGAACCAAGCCGTTGCAGGCGCGAACCATACCGGGAAAGCGGTCGGCAACAGCCTTGGCATCCGCGAAGGCTTCGTCCGTTTTGCTGGCAATAGCGGAGGCGTTGACCTCAATAAAGTCGATGCCGGTGTCGGCAAAGCGCTCCAGATTCTCGATGGCGGTACAGATTCCAAACTCCATAAGAATATCTCCCTCGATATATATAATAATACAAAGTAATAATATCATAGTTTCGCGAAAAAGTCCATAGATTTTGAAATTTATAAAATTTTTTCACATAAGGACGGGACTTTTTTACATACAATGCTCGTGTAGGACTTGCAAAATTCGGGAATTTGTGTTATGCTTGGAAGCGTGGAAAGGATGTGTAAAGGTGAAGGACGCATTGATTACTCTTGCCAAGGGGCTTTGGATCGGCGGAACGCTGACCGTGCCCGGTGTCAGCGGCGGCGCTATGGCAATGCTGCTGGGAATATACGACCGTTTGGTCATCTCCCTGAACTCGCTGTTTCGGCGCGGATCGTGGAAGGAAAAAAAGAAGAGCTTTTTCTTTCTTCTTTTCGCCGCCATGGGCGGGCTTGCGGGCTTCGTTCTGTTTTCCAATATCGTGGGGCTGCTTCTTGAGGCGTTCCCCATTCACGTTTGCTTTTTGTTTGCGGGGGCGATCGCGGGCGGAATTCCCGCCGTTCTGGCGTCCGCCGAGATCAAGCGCCTCCGTGTCACAGACCCGCTTTTCGTGGTGCTGGGAATCGGTATCGTGTCGCTGATCGGTCTGATCCCCGACGGTGTGTTTTCTCTGGAAAGTGCCAACGGCGTGGGCGGTATCGCCCTTCAGCTGGTAGGGGGCTTTGTGGTGGCGTTCGGTCTGGTGCTTCCCGGTATCAGTATGTCCCAGATGCTGTACGTGTTCGGCATCTATGAGGAGATCATCGGTCGGGTGTCGAGCCTTGACGTGCTTCCCCTCATTCCCTTTGCCGTGGGCGGCGTGGCGGGAACGCTTGCTACCTCCTTTGGGGTGGAAAAGCTGATTGCCCGTTTTCCGAGACAAACCTATCTCACCATTTTCGGATTTCTGCTGGGCTCGATTCCGCAGATGTTTGCCGATACCTCCTTTGGGGGAACAGGGGTACTCGATTGGCTGCTGTTCGTTCTCCTGTTTGCGGTGGGAACGACACTGATGGTGGGTCTGTTTCTCATAGAATCGGGACGCGCCAAAAGGAAAGACCAAAAGCCTAAACCATAAAAATCGCTTGTGAAAAGCCGAGGACGAAAAAACGCCCTCGGCTTTTTTTGCTTCAAATTTTGATTTATCGGTGGGTTTGATGTGACAAAACGGCGACATACAAACCTTGTAGGGGGCGACGTCCTCGGCGCCCCGCGACGAACGGATTTGCAATTATAAAATTGGTGAAAGCCTTTTGTGATAAGGGTTTGAACGTAGCCATGAACAAAATCAAA
>JBGVFO010000003.1:0-12461 GCA_045121195.1 Eubacteriales bacterium | reverse complement strand
TGTCGGAGTTACGTTCTTAACGTGCCGCAAGTTGATAATGTAAGCGCTGCCGATGCGGACAAAGCCGCCATATTTGCTGAGCATGGTAAACAGCTCTGTGACGGTCATTCTGACCTTGATTTCTTCGCCATCAGCTTTCCTCATATATTGATAATGGTCGTGCGCTTCCGAGTACATAATATGGTTTGCATTTACGCTTGCAACACCGTTTTCCGTCTTAAACTTTAAGAAATGCTCACTCATTTTTCGGGCCCACACAAGAGCCACGCCCATCGCTTCATAAAGCTTTCCGGGATTGATTGGCTTTATGAGATATCGGAGCGTTCCTGTTTCATAGCTCTCGGGCGCGTGTTCGAGCGAGGTCGTTGCGAAAATAATAGGGCTTTCGATCCTAAATTTCCGAATATCTCGAGCGAGTGCCGTTCCCATTTCGTCACCGATATAAACGTCAAGCACGAAAACATCGAAGGTTTTGCCGTCCTCCAACGCACTCAGCAACGATCCGGCAGAATCAAAGCGGAAAATCTCAATATCAGCAACACTTTCCTTTTCCGCGTAATTCTTGATATATCCCTCTACTTCGTCGAGTATCTTTTTCTCGTCATCGCATATGGCAATTCGTATCATACGGTGTCCTCCTTTTTGGGCTTGACAACAGAGCAGATGTCACCGATTATTATAGAACATATGTTCTATCCGTCATTTCACCGTATTTCCCTTCACCGAGAAGATGCTGATGGTGTTATCTACAAAGCGCAGGATCTGCGGCAGGAAGCCGAAAATGACGAAAATGCAGATCACCGAGATCAAAAGCACGAACAAAAGGGTCACCGCGCCGCTTCCGCGGGCGTTAAACCGCATTTCCGCTACGTATTTCTTTTCTTCCTTGATATAATAGCGGGTCGGTACCGTCTGCGCTTCCCCGCTCTCCCCCGTTCCCGTCGTTGCGGGCAACTGCACAACGGTGCTCGCCAGAAGACTGCCGCGCAGCGCCAGCTTGACAAAGGGGTTGCGGTCAAAGCCAAGCGCCTCAAGGGTCTGGGCGCGCTCCTCGGAAAGGCACTCCTCCGCCAGCAGCTTGCGGACAAAAGCGCCAACCACGTTCTTCACGTACACCATATACACCGACGCCAGAAACACGCCGATAAAAATGCCGAACACGATCACGCGGATATTCACCATATTGCCGCCGCCAAAATCAAAATTGACGTAGCCCTCCAGCTTGGGGTTGAAAAAATCGTAAAACCACGCGGCGAGCTCCTCGAACAGCTCCTTGAAGCTTACCGCCGCCGTCGTTATCACAGGATTCAATGGAATTCTCCTTTCTACAAGCATGGGCAGTACGGAAATCTGCCATACTGCCCACGTTGCTATCTTATTTCTTAATGACGT
This sequence comes from Eubacteriales bacterium, assembly GCA_045121195.1. GTDB lineage: Bacteria > Bacillota > Clostridia > Oscillospirales > CAG-272 > RGIG8775. The sequence continues at coordinate 11,069 of JBGVFO010000003.1, read as the reverse complement.
CGCAGCCCACGTACTTGCGAAGCACCTCGGGGACGGTGACGCTTCCGTCGGAGTTCTGATTCTGCTCCACGATGGCGGGGAATACGCGGCTGGTAGCCAGTCCGCTTCCGTTCAGGGTGTGCAGATACTCAATACGTCCGTCGGCGCGCTTCACGCGCATCATGCCGCGGCGTGCCTGATAGTCACGGGCATTGGAAACCGAGCTGACCTCCTTATAGCCGTCCATGGAGGGAATGTGGATCTCGATATCGTAGGTTCTCGCCATAGATGCCGAGCAGTCCTCCGCCGCAAGCTTTACGGTGCGGAAGTGGAAGCCAAGCCCCTTGACGATGTTCTCTGCCTTGGTAACAAGCTCCTCAAACGCCTCATCCGACTTCTCGGGGAGGGTGTATTGGAACATTTCCACCTTATTGAACTGATGTCCGCGCACCATTCCGCGCTCGTCGGAGCGGTAGGAGCCTGCCTCGCGACGGAAGCAGGGGGTGTAGCTCACCAGCTTCTTGGGCAGATCTGCCTCGGTGAGGATCTCGTTGCGGTACAGGGACGCCAGCGCCGCCTCGGCGGTGGGAAGCATATAACGCATGCGGTTATCGGTGGGATTTTCGATCTTGTAGACCTCGTCGGCAAACTTGGGGAACTGTCCCGCGGTCAGTCCGCACTCATATTCCAGCATATGAGGGGGCAGGATCAGCTCGTAGCCGTCGCCGATGTGGGTATCGATAAAGTAATTGAGCAGCGCCCACTCCAGACGGGCGCCCATGCCGCGATAGATCCAGAAGCCGGAGCCGGAAAGCTTGGTTCCGCGCTCGTAGTCGATAAGACCCAGTCCGTTGCACAGATCTACGTGGTTTTTCGGTTCAAAATCAAAGACGCGAGGCTCTCCGTAGTAGCGCAGAGGCTCGTTATTCTCCTTGCCGCCGGGCAGAAGATCGTCATCGGGCAGGTTGGGAAGACCCAGCATAAAGGACGTAAGCTGGGTTTCTACCTCCTTGAGGGTCTCCTCGTCCGCCTTGACCGACGCGGAAAGCTCCTTCATTCTGGCGAAGATCTCGGTGGTGTCCTTGCCTTCCTTCTTGAGGGCGGGGATCATCTTGGTGGTGCGGTTCTGCTCCGCCTTTGCCGCCTCAACGCCCGCGATCAGCTCGCGTCTTTTGGCGTCAAGATCCAGAATCGCCTGAATATCCTCTGCGGCGTCCTTGCCCTTCTTTGCCAGGCGGTCAATGACCTCCTGGGGTTTTTCCTTGATATATTTAATGTCTAACATAAGAACCCTTCTTTTTCTCTACTTGGCGCACGTTTCACGTGAAACGCTCGTTTTTTGCGCCTTTTCTTGCGTTTTTGCCCCCAAAAACGGGGTTTTATCAGTCTTCGGAGAAGATCTCCTGGCCGCAGATGGCGGTAAGAAGCACCTCGAGGTCGTCGTTGCTGTCGAAGGAAAGCTCGACAACGCGCTTGCGGGAGGTCTGCAGGATGCGAACCTTTCTGCCAAGCGCCTCCATAGAACGGCGCTCCAGCTCTCTCATATGGGAGCGAGCCATCATCTTATAAGGAGAAGGAGCGGCGATCTCCGCCTCGCCCTCGTCTTCGGAGATAGCGTTCAGCTTCTTTACAGCATTTTCTACCTCGCGAACAGACATATTGTTCTCAACGATCTTCTTTGCCAGAGGCACGATAGCGTCCTCGTTCTCAAGAGCAAGGAGCGTACGCGCGTGACCCGTGGAGATCTCGCCGTCGCGGAGCATATTCAACGCCTCGTCGGGAAGATCGAGAAGACGGAGCATATTGGCGACGGTAGAGCGGTTCTTGCCCACCTGCTGTGCCACCTCGTCCTGCTTGAGACCAAACTTTTCGATAAGCGCGTTGTACGCCATCGCCTCTTCAACGGGATTCAGATCCTCACGCTGCACGTTCTCGATGATGGAGATCTGTGCCGCCTTCAGCTCGTCGCCGTCAATTACGATTGCGGGAATCTCGGAAAGACCCGCCAGCTTTGCCGCTCTCCAGCGGCGCTCACCCGCGATGATCTCGTAGCTATTGGCACTAAAGCCGTCCTCGCGCACCAAAATGGGCTGAAGAACGCCGTATTTCGAGATGGAATCCGCCAAAAGCTCCAGTGCTTCCTTCTCAAAGGTCTTTCTGGGCTGATCCTTGCGGGGAGAAATGTTGGTGATCTTTATCTTTTCGGCGCCTGCTTCCTTGGAGGAGGAGCTATCGTTGTCGCCGAAAATATCGTATAAATCGCGGCCAAGACCGCCTCTTGACTTCTTTTCTGCCATGTTTTTTATCCTTCCTGTTCAAAAATGTGTGTTTCACGTGAAACACGCGTGCTTTTTGGGGTTAAATGCGGTCTCTGAGCTCTTTTGCCACAGCAAGATACTCCTGCGCACCCTTCGCCGTCTTATTATAATAGTAGGCAGGCTTGCCGAAGCTGGGCGCCTCTGCCAGCTTTACGTTTCTCGAAATGTTGGTTTCAAAGAGCTTGTCCTCGTAGTGCTTACGGAGCTCCGAGATAACCTGCATCGAAAGGAACAGGCGTCCGTTATACATTGTGATCAGAATACCCGTGATATTTACGTCGGGATTGTATCTCTGCTTGATGCCCTTGATAGCAACCATGAGCTGAGAAAGACCCTCAAGCGCGTAAAACTCGCACTGCATAGGCACAACGATACCGTCGCTGGCGGTGAACGAGTTAATGGTCAGCATACCAAGAGAAGGCGGGCAATCCACGATCACATAGTCGAAATCGTTCTGGATAGGCTCCAGAACCGTCTTCATACGGTAGGGAAGCTCGTCGCTCTCGCACAGATCGTACAGCTCGTACTCTGCGCTTGCCAGGGACATATTGGTGGGGAGCAGCCAAAGATTGGTGAATTCCGTCTCCAGAATCGCATCTTTTGCAGCAGCCTCGCCCGTCAACACATCCTTCGTGGTGTATTTGAGTTGTTTTTTCGCTACACCAAGTCCACTGGTAGCATTTCCCTGGGGGTCAAGGTCGATGATCAGAACTCTGTGCCCGAGAATACCAAGGGACGCCGCAATGTTCACGGCAGATGTCGTCTTGCCGACGCCACCCTTCTGGTTAGCAAAGGAAATGATTTTTGCCATCGTATTTCTCCTTTTTTGCGTGGTAAGTTTAATTTTTATACAGATATATTATAGCACACGGGCAACAGTTTTGCAACAGGTTTTTGATAAAATTTATGGCTTTTTTGATGTTTTTGTCGAATTTTTCCACGTTTCACGTGAAACATAACGGTTGCGTCGCTCTGTGTTTCACGTGAAACACAAAAACGCGCGAATTCTCTGTTTCACGTGAAACATCACGATCCTTTGCGAACGGTGAGGGTGATGACCACGCTCTTTTCGTCGCTTCGCCGGTTGACGATCAGATAGTTCCCCGACGCTGTCTGCATTCGGTTAATAAATTTGTAGATATTGGCGCAGAGCTTGTCCGGGGAGGGTCGAAGCACCTCGGCCGGCGGCTCTTCGGGCGCAGGCTGCGCCATCTTTTCCAGGACCGCGGTTATGTATTTGTCGGTATCGCAGACGTTCAGACGTCTTTCGATCACCGTTCGGATGCAGGCTTCGCGCAAGGACGGGTCGGATACACGCAAAAAGGCGCGGGCGTGGCGTTCGGTCAGCCCCGATTCCATAATCAACTCCCGTTCGTCCGCGCCCAGCTTTAGCAAGCGAATTTTATTTGCCACCGCCGATTGGCTGAGGGACATTCGCGAAGCGATCTCTTCCTGCGTCAAGGAATAGCGGGCAGATAAATGGGCAAACGCCTCGGCTTGCTCGAACATATTGAGATTCTCTCGCAGCATATTCTCCACCAACGCCAGCTCGGCAGAAAGTCCGTCGTTGGCGTCAACGATAATGCACGGCACCTCCCGAAGTCCCAGCATCCTCGCGGCGCGAAGTCGACGTTCTCCCGCGATCAGTTCATATTGGCAGGTGTCCGTGGGAACGAAAACAGACCCGTTTTGGGGTAAAAGACCGTCGGAACAGGCGGTTTTGGGGACGGAATCCCCGTTTTCAGCGCAAATGTCGCCGTTTTCCGCCGCCGCGCGGCGCATTTCCTCAAAGCTCGAGCCAATGAGAGGCACGGCGTCGGGAATGCGGAGTTGGATGGGCGAGCGTTCTGTTTCACGTGAAACATAGATGCCATCCCACACATCCGCCGCGGTTTCTTCCGCAGACGCGCCTCCCGCTTCGCTCTCGCTCACCACTGCCAGCACGTCGGCTACCAAGTTCTTTTTGCGGTGTTCACCGCGATGCTTTGCTTCCTCCTTTGGCACACGGCGCACGGTCAGAGGCTGTAGGATCCCATATCTTCGTATGGAATCCGCCAGCTTGATGATGGATTCAATATCAAAATCCTTCCGTGGCTGTGACGCATTGGCGCGAATACAGTCGATATCCAGCGAATAAACCACATCCTTGGCATATCCGTCACTCCGAATTCGAGGGTTTTTCGCCCGTTTTCTCTTTTGTTTCATGTGAAATCCTCCTTATCTTTGGCGCTCCTTGTCGATTTCTGCGGGGGAATCATTGAAAATGCAGAACGGCGCCCTCACAAGCCCATTGTAGCACAGGAAGCGAGGGGGATTTTGTCGCAAGCAAACGAGTCGGAAAATATTTCCGAAAAGAAAAGGCTCTGCCGTAACAGAGCCTTTTGTCCGCGCCTCAAAGTGGGCGCTTTTTGATTTGAGAATAGGGTCTTGGATAGATCTTTGGGGTTTTGGCATTCTTTTTCATCAGGATCAAACACCGTTCCTCGGTATGACCGTCCGCAAAGACCAGCGAGAGGCGCTTCATATCCTCGGAGGTAGCTGAAAGTCCAAGCTTGGTTCGTCCGCAGAGGGACGCCGCGTTTTCCTCGTCGGCGTTGGCGCCCTTCATGGCGCAAAACAGTCCGTCTACCCGAACGAAGGGGGCGCACAGCTCACAAAGCACGGGAAGCGCGGCAACGGCGCGCGCCGTCACTACGTCAAAGTTCTCGCGAAGCTCGGTGTTCGCCAGATCCTCGGCGCGTCCGCAGATAGCCGACAGATTGGAAAGCCCCAGGACCGAGGCGCTTTTGTTCATATAATCCACCTTTTTGCCCGTACTGTCAAGCCCCGTCACCGTGATATCGGGTCGGGCAATGGCAATAGGCAAGGACGGGAAGCCGCCGCCGCATCCAACGTCAAGGAGCCTTGCGCCCTCGGGCAGGTAGGGCAGGATCAGACAGCAGTCCGCAAGATGCTTGACGAGGATCTCATTCCAGTTGGTGATCGCCGTCAGATTGGTGTGGAAATTGACCGCAAGCATATGCTCGACCATGGCGTACATCTTGTCCACGATCTCGTCGGCGGCATACTGCTCGATGCCGTTTTTCTCAAAAACACGGCGATATTCGGCAAAAAACAAGGATTTTTCCATCAAATGCTCCTCTTTTGGTGTCATTTCTGTCGTGTTTCACGTGAAACACGTCGAATTTTATTGATTGCGAGGGGTTACGTGATAGGTGTAACGGGTGGCAAGCGCCTCCTCCACAAGCGCCTCAAAGGGTAGCTTGCGCTCCTCAGCTTCTACCTTAGCAAGCTCGGGACGAGTCCTCGGATGGCGGGGCGTGAACACGGTGCAGCAGTCCTCATACGGGAGAATGGAGGTTTCAAAGGTGTCGATCTTTCGCGCGATTTGCACGATTTCCTCCTTGTCCAGTCCGATGCAGGGGCGGAAGACGGGAAGATCTGCCATAATGTCGGTGACGCCGATGGCAGGCATGGTCTGGCTCGCCACCTGACCGATGCTTTCGCCCGTAACCAGGGCGCCGCAATCCCGATCGTGTGCCACGCGAGAGGCGATCCGCATCATATAACGGCGAAGAAGCAGGGTGAAGTAATCCTCCTCGCAATGCTTGGCCAGCTCCTCTTGGATCTTGGTCAGGGACACCACGTGAACGTTGATGTCGCCCGCGTACTCGGCAACGATGCTCGCCAGCTCCAGAACCTTTTCCCGCGCGCGCTCGCTGGTGTAGGGGAAGGATTCAAAATGCACCGCCTCCAGCTTGACGCCGCGCTTGGCGACCATATAGCCCGCTACGGGGGAATCGATGCCGCCCGAAAGCAGAAGCATTGCCCGTCCGTTGGTGCCGATGGGCATACCGCCCGCCGCCTTGAAGCGTCCCGCGTGGATATAGGCGCCGAACTCGCGGATCTCCACCACCACGGTGACCTCGGGATTGTGGACGTCCACCTTAATACCGCGAACCGTTTCCAGGATCACACCGCCGATTTCACGTGAAATCGCCATAGAATCCATGGGAAAGCTCTTGTCGGAGCGTTTCGCCTCCACCTTGAAGGTCTTTTTTTCCTCAAGGAAGCGGGGAATATAGCGCTTCACCATTTCCTTGATGTCGTCAAAGCTCTTGGGCGCCACCGCCGCGCGGGCAATGGCGATAATACCGAACACCTTGCGCGCCGCCTCAAACATAGCGTCCATATCGCAGAACTCGTCCTTGGGCTCGATATAAATGGTGCTCTGGGCGCGGTAGATCTCAAAATCGCCTAAGGGCTTGGCGCGATGGCGAAGCTCACGGCACAAAATGTCCTCAAAATACTTGCGATTGGCGCCCTTCAGCACGATCTCGCCGTATTTGCAAAGTAAAATTTCCTTCATATAGAATAAACTCCTTTCGGATAAAAAGGGAAGGGGCGCACCCGAAATTCGCCGCCCGAAGGTGGACCACTCGAGACAGCGCTCCCTTGCTCTTATGTTCAGTTTTCGTAGTAATTGGGGAACAGACGCTCCCAGACCTTCTTGCATGCCACGGTATCCGCCATAGACGAGTGGGGAATTCCGTCCCATGCGATGCCAAGGCACTCCATAGCGTCGGTCAGCGAGGCGTGCACCACGTCGGGACGGTGCTCGTGGACGTAGCGAACGAACTCGTTGGCACAGCAGCAGATCTTGCTGTGCAGGATCTCCCGCTCCTCCTCGGTTTCGTATATCCGTTTGATGTGGCTGAAGTCGGTAGACACGCCGTAGGCGATGATGGCGTCGGCATTATCGAACATTTGTTTGATATTGGGGATCAGCTCCTCAAGCGTGGGCGAATCCTTCACCATCTCGGGGGTGATGCCGTGGATCTTTTCGGTCTTTTTCCATTTTTTGGTACGCACGGGCTTGACGAAGGTGTCCATCACCGTTTCACCGTGTCCGTTCATCACCGAAACCGAAATGATCTCGTCCCGCTCGTAGAAGCCGGTCAGCTCCAGGTCGAAGAAGAGTACGCGCTCCCGCTTCATATGGTATTCGGCGCCGCGATGCTCGTCGCCAAGGGCGCGGCGGACCACCAGATCCTCCTCGTAGCACTTTTCGCACAGCTTGCGGCGGAACCGAATATCCTTGCCGCACTTGACGCACATTAAGGGTAGGCGGGTGGCGGTGTGCTTGTCATAAAAGAACACCCGTTCGCCGTCACGGATGGTGTAGCCAACCGGCTCCTCCACCGTTTCATAGTTCATTTGCTCCAGTCGCTCCTTGGTGTAAAAGCCACGCGACGCGGCACGGCGGGTATTCATTCTTGGAACAGATGTTCCGCTTTCCAGCAGGAAGCTCTCCTGCTTTTCCTTCTTTCCCGTTTCTGCCTGGTACCAATACTCGGCAGGTGCCTCTGCCACGTGCTCGGAATCGAAGAAATATTTGACGCTTCCGTCCTCATTATTGGTAAATGCCACGGGGTCGCCCGAGGGCATCAGATGCAATAGGTCAAGCTCGCTGCGCGACAGATACCGCTTCTTGGCGGCGGTTGCTTCGTCGATACAGGAAATGGTCACGCCCGAGCGCAATTTCAGGGTTGTTTTCAAGGTTCCCTCCGAATTTTTAACATAACATACAAACCAGTATATCACAAAACAAAAAAATATTCAACTGTTTTGTAAAAGAATTCCGCTTTTTTGGCAAAATTCCTGCCCTTACGTTACATAGAAACGGAAAATCTGTGAAAACTAATAGCGAACGGTCGCATTTTCGATGGACCGCAACATCCCGACCGGGGCATCGCCCGCGGGGAGAAAGGAGTTTCTATATGTTGATGGACAGAATTGCGCTGATCCTGACGGTGATCGGTGCGCTCAACTGGGGCAGCGTCGGGCTTTTTAAGTTTGACGTGGTCGCGTGGCTCTTCGGCGGTCAGGATGCGGTCGTCAGCCGAATCGTCTATACGGTAGTGGCGCTGGCGGGCATCTGGTGCATCTCGCTGATCTTCCGCGCCAGAGAAAATATTGAAGAAATCGGTCATTGACCCTTTTGATTTCCCTCCTGCCCCCGCAAGGGGGCTTTTTTCGTGGGGAAGATGGCGCGCTTGTGCGCAGTTGAAAACGAAAAGTGGAGAACGGGAAATTGATGTTTGTCGGGGAGTTTGTAAAACGAAATTGATGGTTTGTAGGGGCGAACAGTGTTCGCCCGCCATGAACGACAATTACCCAACTAACGGGCGATCAATGATCGCCCCTACGGGTTTGTGCGTTACCTTTTCGTATATGCAAACTCACCGATCAATCAAAATTTGAACCGCTCCATTGATTTTATTCGGTACCTGCCGCGTCACGCCGCGAAAAGGTGCCGTCCCCGTTTGCGAGGAACACCAGAACAGCCTTGCCCGTCTTTCTGCAAAGCGCGATCACAGATTCCGTTCCGCGCGAACACCCGTCCCAAAAGGCGACCACCGTCTCCGCCCGCGCCACGATCTCCGCGTTCCGTCGGTGAGGCGCGCCCCGTCCGTAACGCCCGTACTGCGGCAAAATTTCGGTGAGCGGAATCCCCTTCTCCTCGGCGTACCGCCGCGCGCAGGCGTCAATTCCCTTCGCGCCGCCCGATATCAGTTCGCTTACGCCCGGCGGCAAATATTGTTCAAGCGCATCAACCTCAAGTCCCCTTGATCCAATCACAGCAACCTTCATAGACACCTCATTTGGATACATTTTAGATATATTATAATTCCATTTAACACATTATACCACAAAACGGGCATAAAATAAACATACAATGTATTGATTGCGAGGTTGTTTTATGGCTACAAAAAGTTTATCCATCCGCATTGACCAGACCATGCTTGACAAGCTCCACGTGGTTGCCGATTATGAGGGACGAAGCGCCAACAGTCAGATCCTGATCCTCATCCGCGACGCCATCGAAAAATACGAGGAAAAGCACGGCGAGATCCACATCGGAACCAAATAAGAAGAAAGCCGACGGCAAAATGCCGTCGGCTTTCGTTATAGCACCAATCAAATTATTTTTTGATCGTAACCTCAATAGTGGGGGCTTCCGCTAAAATTTTTGTTACCGTTGCGTCCTTATTTCCCCATTCGGTTCCGTCAGCAAAATAAACGCTATATACGTATAATTTAACCGTTTTCACAGAATCCTCTATCAGAGAGTAGGAGATCGTCTTGGTTTTTCCCGCCTCAATCGGCTCGTCAGTATACAGCCGCTCTTGCGTTGTCCACCCCTTGATCTCGTCTCCGTAAACATCATACGGAACAGCGTAGAACTTAACCGCTGCGATTTCTTTTTCGGTAGTGTTTGTCATGGTAATCGTGATTTCGGGATACCCAATCATATTATTGCCAATTTCGGCAGATGCACGAATTCCACAATCACCGTCAAATACGGAAACAACACCGCCCACCGCTGCATTATTTTTTTCTTGCTCGGAGGTCGAATTGTCCGTATTGGAATCCGATCCGCTTCCCGCGCCCGCAACGACTCCAATAACGACTACAACAATAAGCCAAAACCACCATTTGGTAAAGATCGGCTTTTTGTTCTTTGCGCCGCAATGCGGACACGTTTTCGCGCTTTTTGCGATTTCCTTGTTACATGCTTTACAGGTTGTCATTTTTTGGCTCATTTTTCTCTCCTCGTTTGCTTATTCGCTCTATGCATAAATAACAGATGCTTGCACCTATATGGGTGCAATATAATTCTAACACACAGATATAATAATGTCAAGAGATTTTCTAAAATTAGTGCAAAGAGAGAAAATAATGAACAATACCGTCGAAAAGCGAATAGGAAAAAATATTCGTAGCATCCGCGAACGTCTTGGAATGACACAAGAGATTTTAGCGGCAAAATTGCAGCTTTGCGGGTGCGATATTACACGAAGCGCAGTGGCAAAGATCGAGGTGGGTCAAAGACATCTCTATATTGACGAAGTCATTCTGATAAAAGAGATCCTTAACGTATCCTATGATGAGATTTTTTCATAACGGATGTGGCTTCGCAAAAGCGAACCGCCGACAGCTTCCTCAAATGCCAAAACCCGCAATAAAAAGGACAGGAGAGCGATTTTAACCGCCTTCCTGTTTTTTTATAATTGATGCCTATCGGGGGGGAGAACCGCCGAACAAAATGAATTACTTGTTGGAAGAGAGCTTTTTCCCGTTTGTCAGGCAAAATCCGTTCGTTGCGGGTCATCGTAGGCGCCGCCCCCTACCGATTTGTGTGCCGCCGTTTTGCACGGTGAGCGCACCCGTAAAATTAAATTGGAATGGTAAATTGATGTTTGTCGGGGAGTTTGTAAAACGAAATTGATGGTTTGTAGGGGCGACCATTGGTCGCCCGCCATGAACGACAATTACCCAACGAACGGGCGATCTATGTTCGCCCCTACGGGTTTGTGCGTTACCTTTTCGTATATGCAAACTCACCGATCAATCAAAATTTTCCTTTTTACTCGTTCACCACGATGGGGGATCGGTTTCTTTTTTCTTTTCGAAATGATAAATTGATGTTTATCGGTGTGTTCGCAGTGACGTTGCAAGGCCTCTCCAAGAATGGGAGAAGGTGGCGCCGAAGGCGACGGATGAGGTTGCGGAAGTTGTACCAATGTACGGCACCGTGCCATTTTGCAACATAAAAAGGCGCAACCTCACCACCCGCTTCGCGGGAGCCTCTCCCATTCTTGGAGAGGCCTTGCAACGTCACTGCGAACACACCGATAAACATCAATTTATCATTTCGAAAAGAAAAAAGAAACCGATCCCCCATCGTGGTGAACGAGTAAAAAGGAA
>JBGVFO010000002.1:0-2158 GCA_045121195.1 Eubacteriales bacterium | reverse complement strand
CCATTGGTCGCCCGCCATGAACGACAATTACCCAACGAACGGGCGATCATTGATCGCCCCTACGGGTTCGTGCGTTGCCTTTTCGTATATGCGAACTCACCGACAAATCAAAATTTGCAATCCTTTATTTCTTCTCCCCGTAGCCTTTTCCGATGGCGGCGGCGAAGAAATCGTCTACGTCAAAGCTTGTGGCGCGGTTGGGGGCGGGGGACGGCTTTCCCGTGCTCTTGGGACGGGCGCCCTCGGCGGCGTTCCGACGCGCCTCGCGGTCGCGGTCGGCGTCCTCGGGGGTCTTGATGCCCTCCTCGTGCCAGCGGGTCAGAATGGAGTGGAGATAATTCAGGGTGGGATTCGCCGTGGATTCCACCGCGATCTCGTAACCCTTTTCGATCATATCGGCGCCAAAGCCGAATTTCGCCGTCCAGTCGGCGAGAAAGCCCTTTTCCTTTCCCGTAAGGCTACGGGAGAAGCCGAAGAGCCGCTTGATCTGTCCCTCGGCGGTGGCGGCAAGCTCAAGCTCGTAGAGCCGTGCCGTCAGTGCCTCGGCGGTGGTGATGCCCTCGTCGGAAAAGGAGAGCGCCAGCTTCTCGGCATAGCGAAGATTGCTCTTTTCCTGCTTGCGGCAGTAGGCGAGGAGCAGAAGTATGTATTCGTCGTCCAGTCCAAGACCCTCGGAGATGGAAACAAGCTGACGGATCTCGGTCTGATTGAAGATCTTGCCGAGGGCGTTCTGCGCCTCGTCGATGAGAAGGGTCAGCTCGTGGCGGCGCTCCATGATCTCGGTAAATTCGTCGGTGGTGTATTTGGGAAGCTCGCTGACCTCGGCGCGGCGGGGGGCGGGCTTTTCTTCTTTTTTAGGGGCGACCTTTTTACGTCCCCGAGCGCCCTCGCGGCGTAGGATCCCCGCGCCCAAAAGGAAGCCCAGCGCCTTATCCAGGGCGGAGCGCTCAAGTCCTACGGCGTCGGCAAGGGCGTCGGCGCCCGACTCGAAGTCGGCAAGGAGGCTTTCGTCGGCGGCAAGAGCCAGCAGCAGCCAAAGCTCGTCCTCGCCCAGATCGGCGTCGGCAGCCACAAGGAGGGTCTCGCGGTCAAGGGTGGTCCCGCCGCTATAAAAACACAGCTTCACGATTCTTCGTTTCCTTCCTCTTGATTTTGCCCGTCAGCGGAGCAGAGGCGGTAGCACAGGGTCATAAGGGAGTCGCCCAGATGCACGTTCTCCACGATGGCGTCTTCCAGCTCCAGCTCCTGTCCCGTAAAGTTCCAGAAGCCGCTCACACCCAGGGCAAGCAGGGATTTCGCCACGGAGGCGGTCTCCTCCTTGGGCAGGGTAAGGACGGCGATGTCCACGTGATTCTGAGCGCAAAAGCTTTCCAGCTCCGCCATATTGCGGATCATCACGTCGTTGACCGTCTGCCCCACCAGCATGGGGTTGACGTCAAAGAGGGACACGATGTCCACGCCCCGCTTCTCGAACATGGAGCTGCGGACGATGGCGCGACCCAGATTGCCCGCGCCCACGATGACGGCGGAAAGTCCCGCGCCCACGCCCAGAAGCTCGCAGATCTTGGCGTACAGGTAGGTGACGTTGTAGCCGTACCCCTGCTGACCGAAGCCGCCGAAGCAGTTGAGGTCCTGTCGGATCTGGGAGGCAGTGATGTTCATACGCTTTGCCAGCTCGCCCGAGCTGATGCGGGATTTACCCTCCCGCATGAGGATGCGGAGGTAGCGAAAATATCGGGGAAGTCGGTTGATGACCGACGGAGAAACGTAGTTTTCGGATTGCGGCTTTTTCGGCATGGCAGATTCCTTTCGGTTGGTAAGATTTTTGTGGTCAAAATTGCCAAATTCCTTGTGGGAAAAGGCGTTCGGGACGAGCCACGTGTCCGTTACCCGAACAAAGGGGACACGGTTTTTTTGCTTATCAACAGGCGCGAAATGCGATAGGAAAAGGGGTTCCACAGTTTTTCGGGGAGTTATCCACAGCCTGTGGATAACTCTTGTGGATAACCTGTTTTAGCGCCCGAAAATTTGTTTTGTGGAATGTGATGATTTTTTAGAAAAGGGAACGCAGGTGAAAATGGAAAATTGATGTTTATAGGGGTGTCACGGCTACGTACAAAACGAACGAAAATATCTAACACCGTAGGGGGCGACGTCC
>JBGVFO010000001.1:0-16156 GCA_045121195.1 Eubacteriales bacterium | reverse complement strand
CTCGTTCACAAACATAGCAAGCATTCCGAGGGAGGACTTCTTTTCCGTAATGACCTCCGCACCCTTCTCGGCAATGATCGCACCGAGATCCATCTGTGCCACCGCATCGCTTATGCGATCCGTAAGGAAGCTCACAAGACCTGCCTTTGCGGTCCCCCACGGCTCTTCCTTGAAATAGGTCAGTCCAAGCTGATTCGCCGTTGGCAGGGGCTTATCCGTTTCTTGAAAAACAAGAGACAGATCAAGGGCGTCCATTACCATATCAACGGCGTGCTCCTTGGTGGCATCGGACAGAAAAAGCTGCTTCAGGTCATCACCCGTAAACAGATGATTGCCCACTGCATCACCGATGGCCTTTGCCAACGCCGGCTGGCGTTGCGGAACGATACCGGGGGTAAGCGGGATCCTGAATTTTCCGATCCTCCACGGCTTATGGGGATGGAACAGCATTTTGACTGCAAGAAAGTTTGTAAAATAGCCGATCACGGCTCCCACAAGCGGTCCCCACAAATATTTTAATACGGTCATTACAGTTTCCATAGGATCTCCTTTCATTCAAGCAAAAAAAGCTTGATCGCCTTGATAGCGGTTCCCTCCTCGTAGGAGCGAACCTCGCCAAGGGCATAAAACGCGCCGTCAGCGTTACACATTCGAACGCGCTGTCCCTCAGCAAGCTCGGTTTTGATCTTTTTTTGATAGATCTCACAACCGCTTCGGCTGAGGCGCTCGTAAAACGCGGGAAGACGCACGGCAGGCAACGTTTGGAACAGATTTTCAATGGGACAAAGCAACGCGGCGCGCGCCTCCTCATCCATTGCCTCAAGTTCGTCCAGCGTGTGGCTTTCCGCGAGAGAAAAGCCGCCCGTTTCGCATCGCTCCAGAGTTGCCATGACACCGCCGCAGCCAAGCGCCGCACCGATATCGGCACAGAGCGTGCGAATATAGGTACCCGACGAGCATTTCACGTCGAGAATATAATCGGTTTCCAACTCGGTAGGTGTACAGATCAGCTCGTATATAGTAACGGGTCTTGCTTGTCGCTCTACAGTCTGCCCTTGTCTTGCCAGATCCACCAGCTTCTTTCCGCCCACCTTCAAGGCGCTATACATAGGCGGCACCTGCAGGATCTCCCCACAAAAGTTTTGGCAAACGTCGATCACCTTCTCTGCCGTCGGAAGCGAATCGCTTTCCGTCAGGACCGATCCCGTGATATCCTCACTATCCGTTGTGATGCCAAGTCGCAGAGTCGCCCGATAGCGCTTGGTGTCGCTGACAAGGTACTCTGCCGCCTTCGCCGCCCGTCCTACCAGAACAACGAGAACACCCGTCGCAAGCGGATCCAGGGTGCCCGTGTGTCCCACGCGACGCGTGCCGTAAAGGCGTCGCACGCGATTCACGATATCGTGCGAGGTCACGCCCTCATGCTTATTGATCACAAGGACGCCGCATGGCTCCACGGCATTATTGTTTATCTTTTCACTCATAATGATCCTTTACAGAATGATTTCATCAAGACTGCGCTTGGGAACGAAATGATGTCCGTCGGCATCGCGGAAATAGGAGGTTCCGTTTTCTCCGACGCCAACGAGAGTGACCGTTTCGTCGGGCTTGCCGAGTCCCAGCACCAGCTTGGGAACGATATGCTCGGGAAGGTCAAGCGCTTCGGCAAGCTTCTTTGCCGAGAAATTGCCCACCATACAGCCGCCGTATCCCTTTTCGGTAGCGGAAAGCATAATGATCTCCGCCGCGATGCCCACGTCGCGGGCAAACATATCCTTGTCCGACACCGCCGTATCCACGCAGATCACCACGTAAGCGGTGGGGGCGTGTCCCTCGGGCGGAATGGTCATATCGCGAAGCGCCGCCGCCCATTTGGTGTTTTCAAGAAGAATATCACACTCATCCTTCTCGGTGCAAAGCTTATATTTCAGGGGCTGAATATTCATAGATGAGGGCGCAAGACGGGCGTGGTCTACAAAGGTTACAAGCTCCTCGCGAGAAATGCGAACGCTCTCGTCAAAGCTGCGATAGCTACGCTGACGAAGCATCAGCTCGCCCATAGCAATGCCCGTTGTTTCCTTCGTTTTATCCTCAATAAAACGAACTGTTGCGGAATAGATAGGCATCCCCTTGGAGGAAAAATTCGCCTCGTATTCGGTCATCACGTTGCCCTCTGCGCGGTCGGAATGATGCAGATCTCGGGTAAGCCACTCGGTAACGAGTCCCGCCGCCGCGAACTCCTCAAGACTGAACTCAAACAGTCCTTGATTATCGGTCTTCAGATACAGCTTGCCGTCGGGCTTCAGCACGCGGCGATACAGCTCCAAAAAGCCTCGGTGGGTCAGTCTGCGCTTGGCGTGTCCCGCCTTAGGCCAGGGATCGCTGAAATTCAAATAAATACCGTCCGCCGAATGCGCGGGAAACCACTCGGTAAGATTTTTGGCGTCCCCGATCAGGAAGCGAAGATTGTCCGGGCGCTCCTCGGCACACGCCTTTGCCTTTTCAAGAGCAAGACACGCCACGTCTGCCACGCGCTCCATAGCGATAAAATTACAGTCGGGATTTTTTGCGGACATTCCGCAAGCAAAATTTCCCTTACCGCAACCGATCTCTATGTAGAGCGGACGCTTCACCGAAAAGGCAAATTGAGGATCCTCCGAAAGCGCTGAAATATTCTCGATCAACAGATCACGGCAGGCATCGATCCGCGCCGCGCCGTTCTTCTTTTTTCTCATTCTCATACAAATTTCTTCCCTTCTGAATATCGAAGGAAGGGACGCGAAAAACGTCCCTTCTTTGTTATCAAACGTTAAAGCGGAACAGAACGATGTCGCCGTCGGCGATCACGTATTCCTTTCCCTCACTGCGCATAAGACCAGCATCCTTAACGGCGTTCATAGTGCCAAGTCTGACGAGATCGTCAAAGGAAACCACCTCGGCACGGATAAAGCCGCGCTCGAAATCGCTGTGGATCTTTCCTGCCGCCTGAGGCGCCTTGGTTCCCTTGGTAATGGTCCAAGCGCGAACCTCCTTGGGTCCTGCCGTCAGATAGCTGATCAGACCGAGAAGCGCATAGCTTGCGCGGATCAGACGGTCAAGACCGCTCTCGGCAATTCCCATATCCTCAAGGAACGCCTTCTTTTCCTCGGGCTCAAGCTCGGCGATCTCCGCCTCGATTCCCGCACAGATGGAAATGATCTGGGAATGCTCGCTCTCGGCGTATCCCTTCAGCGCCATATACATCTCGTTTCCGAGAGGCTCCTCACCAGCCTCGTCCTCGCTTACGTTTGCCACGTAAATGATGGGCTTGAGGGTAAGAAGCGGAACGTCATTGCCAAGAAGCGCCAGCTCGTCATCGGTGAACTCGATGGTACGGGCGCACTTTCCTTCCTCAAGAACCGCCTTGATCCGCTCGAGAAGCTCTACCTCTGCCGCAAGGGACTTGTCACCCTTCATCGCCTTCTTGACACGGTCAATGCGGCGATCCAAAATCTCGATGTCCGAGAAGATCAGCTCAAGGTTGATGGTTTCAAGATCGCGAAGCGGATCCACCTTTCCGTCAACGTGGATAATATTATCATCCTCGAAGCAACGGATCACGTGAATGATCGCGTCCACCTCACGAATATGGGAAAGGAACTTATTACCAAGTCCCTCGCCGCGGGAGGCACCGCGAACAAGACCCGCAATATCCACGAACTCAATGATAGCGGGGGTGTATTTTTCGGGGTTGTACATTTCGGCAAGCACGTCAAGACGGCTGTCGGGAACGGCTACCACGCCTACGTTGGGCTCTATGGTGCAGAAGGGATAGTTTGCCGATTCTGCGCCCGCGCTGGTCAGCGCATTAAACAAGGTGCTCTTTCCCACGTTGGGAAGACCTACGATACCAAGTTTCATTTCCTTTTGTTCTCCTTTATTTTGCATTGGTCATCGACCCATTCAATCTTTTCATATTTTACCATATTTATCACGCAACTGTCAATCACATACGGACGAATATTTTTACATTTGTCAAAATTTATCCGCTTTCCTTGCCGTGCTTCCGCGCAAAAAAACATAGTAACACCCGATTTTCCGGTATTTCTCTCCGCTTTTTGCGAAAAATCCGTTGTTTTTTTCAAAAAACCATTTTCAAACAGGAAAAATAGTGGTATAATAATGTGAATACGTATTTTTTCCAATTTTCATAAAGTTCACATACCCGTCACAGGGTATTCCCTTTTGTCCTGTATAATTTTATCGTACAATGAATAATTCTATCGAAAGGCAGGTACCACTTATGATAGACACTAAAATCTTGATCGTTGACGACGATGCCGCAATATGCGATATGCTCAAGATATACTTTGAGAATGAGGAATATGAGGTAAAGGTCGCCAACAACGGCGTGGACGGCATCAACTTCTTCAAGCTGTACGAGCCGGACCTTGTGCTTCTTGATATTATGCTGCCCAAGAAGGACGGCTGGCAGGTCTGCCGTGAGATCCGTGAGAACTCCTCCAAGCCCGTCATTATGATCACCGCCAAGGGCGAGGTCTTCGACAAGGTTCTGGGACTTGAGCTGGGCGCGGACGATTTCGTCGTGAAGCCTTTTGATCTCAAGGAGCTTTCCGCACGAGTCAAGGCGGTCCTTCGTCGCTACCAGACCCACGCTACGCGCGATGACGAAGAAGTCGTCAAATTTGAAAACATTGAGATCAGCCTGCAGAAATACGAGCTGAAGCTGAACGGAAAGTCGGTTGACGTTCCCCCCAAGGAGCTGGAGCTTCTGTATTTCCTTGCCTCCAATTACAACCGCGTATTTACTCGCGATCAGCTTTTGGACAAGGTATGGGGCTTTGATTATCTCGGAGATTCCCGCACCGTGGACGTACACGTAAAGCGTCTGCGTGAAAAGCTGGAGGGCGTTTCCGACAAGTGGCTCCTCAAGACCGTTTGGGGCGTCGGCTACAAGTTTGAAATTCTGAACTGATCTGCCCGCCCTCTGCGGCGCAGATAATGAAAGGGGACGTATGTTCAAAAGCGTATTCGCCAAATATATCACCACTTTCATACTTATTATCGCGATCAGCTTCAGTATGATCCTTTCGATCATGCTCTCCCTCGTCGCCGATCACTCCTCGGCAGTACGGACCGAGATCGTCGAAAGCGTTGCCGCCTCAACCGAGGCGTATTTGGAAATGAAGTACGAGAATTCCAACTTTAACGACTTCAATTCCTTCATCAGATCCAATCAGGACGATATTTTCGACATACTCAATTCGGTAGCGAGCAGCTGGGAGGGCGTGTCCGTCTTTCTTGCCGACCGTGATGGCACGTTACTTTTGTACGCCTCCAAGCAGTCCTTCGGCTTTTTGGAGAAGCGGTACGTTCTGCCGGAGCCTACCCTTACCAAGCTGAAAAGCGGAGAAAGCACGCCTGTTATCGGTCAGCTTTCCGGTCTGTTTGAAAATACCCACGTTTCCTTCGCCATTCCGCTATTGGATGACGAGAATACCGTTCAGGGTGCCATTATAGCAGGCTACTCCAGCAATTCCTACGTGCTTCTTCTTCGGGAAATGACGCAGACCATCCTTGCCTCGATCCTTTGGGTAATGGTGGCAACGCTGATCGCCGTGTACTTTATCACGGAAATGATCACGGGACCCTTACGCGAAATGAGCAAGGCGGCAAAAAGCTTTGCCAAGGGACAGTTTGACGTTCGCGTTCCCGTCCGCGGAAGGGACGAGGTCGCCGAGCTGGCGCGCGCCTTCAACAATATGGCACAGTCGTTGGAAAATCTTGAGAAAATGAGAAACACCTTTATGGCAAACGTTTCCCATGATCTTCGTACACCGATGACCACCATCTCCGGCTTTATTGACAATATCCTCATCGGCGCCATTCCCAAGGAAGAGCAAAGCTACTATCTCGGCATCATCAAGGAGGAGGTTAGACGCCTCTCCCGCCTTGTTGCTTCCCTGCTTGACATCTCCCGTCTGCAGGCGGGTGACAGAAAGTTCAATATGCAGGGCTTCGATATTTGCGAGCAAGCCCGCTTGATCCTCATTTCCTTTGAGCAAAAAATAGACGAGAAGCGCTTGAACGTGGAGTTCCTTTGCGATGACGAGCGTATGTTCGTCTCCGCTGACCGTGACGCCATCTATCAGATCCTTTACAACATCTGCGACAACGGCGTAAAGTTCGCATCCGAGGGCGGTGACTATCGCATTCGGATCCGATATGACGATGCCGTGGAGAGTAAGAGAAAAAAGGTGATCGTCAGCGTTTACAACGAGGGCGAAGGCATCGCTCCCGAGGATCTTCCCTACGTGTTCGAGAGGTTCTACAAAGCAGATAAGAGCCGCGGTCTGGATAAAAGCGGCGTGGGTCTTGGTATGTTTATTTCCAAAACCATCATTGATGCCCACGGCGAAAAGATCTGGGTAGAAAGCCGACACCACCAGAGCTGTGAGTTCTTCTTCACCCTTCCCATCGACGGCAACGGCTCCGCAAAAGCGCCGTAACCGTTTCATTATCACCCAATGTCACAAACTCCGACAGGAAAGGAATCTTCTATGGACGAGAATAAGATAAACAACCCCGAGGAAAATGCGTCTGCCGCGTTCTCCGAGGCAGAAAGCACGCCGATTGCAGAACCCTCGGTCGAGGAGGTAGCGGAAACGGCAAACGAAAGTCAAGCCGAGCAGGACGCAGCGGTCGAAGCACCCGAGATCCGATACGCCTACCGTTGGAATTATGAGTCCCAAAATCAGCACGACAACGAGCAAGCGAAAAAGCACAATAGCAAGGGGCTTCGCAACTACGCAATCGTTATGAGTATTGCCCTCCTCTCTGCCATTGCCCTGCTGATCGGCGTACTGCTCGTCGGCGGAACCAACGCGCCCGTAACCTCTTCGCTGGATTCGCTCTATGCAGAATGCTATCCCTCCTACGTCGCCATCAGCATCGTTGCCGATAATGGAACGAGCGGAGCCGGATCGGGTATCATAATGACCTCGGACGGCTACATTGCTACCAACTACCACGTAGTTGAGGACGCGAAGGCGATCAACGTAATTTTGTACAACGGCACCACTCTTGACGCGGATTACGTGGACGGCGATGAGCTGAACGATATCGCCATTATTAAAGTTGCCAAGAACGGTTTGAAGCCCGCCAAAATCGGCAGCTCTGCCTCAGCCCGTGTAGGCGAGCAGGTCATGGCCATCGGAACCCCCCACAGCATTAACTACCGCGGCACTATGACCTCGGGCTATATTTCCGCTACCAACAGACAGTATGCCGCGCAGAACGATAACGGCTCCATTAAGAAGGTCGTCACCCTTCTTCAGACCGACACCAGCGTCAATCCCGGAAACTCCGGCGGTCCCCTGTTCAATATGAACGGCGAGGTCATTGGTATCGTTTCCATGAAGATCGCAGGCAGTCAATATGAAGGACTCGGCTTTGCCATCCCCATTGACGGCGTCATCGATATGCTCTACGACATTATCGAAAACGGCGAGCTGACCATTCCCAACGGAGGAAGCGCCTTTGAGGGTGCCGCCATCGGTATCACCGGAATGACAGTCGTGAAGGATACCGTCTATCTTTTGATGGGCGAGGATATCATCGTGACGGTACGCAACGAAAAGGGCGAGATCTGCGTGGAGAATCTTCTTGGTGAATATATTCCTATCTCCGACACCGAAAAGATGGAGGAAATGGGGATCACCGATTACGAGACGTATACGGCTCCCGCTTCGGGTGTTCGCGTTATCGCTACCTCTGTAGGCTTTGACTCGAACAAAAAGCTGAAGCCCGAGGATATCATCATAACGGTAAATGGAATCAACTGCTCCCAGATCGAGATCCTGCAAGGCACGGTGGCGACCTGCCGCGTAGGCGACAAGCTGACGCTTGAGGTTTGGCGTGACGGCGAAATCTTCTCGGCAGAGGTCGAGCTTGGACGCTCCGCTTCTATGGAATAAAACGCAAAAAGGTGTTGCCATGTCGCAACACCTTTTTTTTACCATTTTGTGAATTTTTTACAGGTCCCTTTACACGGGAAAATAAAAGTGATATAATTTTCCATAATAATTAAGATTAGGAGTAATTCAAATGAATTGGGAAGAATTGTTTAATCAACTCATCGCCATGGCAACCTCCATCGGCGGAAAACTGATCGCCGCGATCTTGGTGCTTGTCATCGGTCACTTTCTTGTAAAGTTTATTATGAAACTGATCCGAAAGAGCAAGTTTATGGCAAAATCCGACGCCACCGTCTCTCACTTTCTCATTAACTTTTTGAACATCGCGCTGAACATCATCTTAATTGTATCTGTCATCGCGATCCTCGGTGTTCCTATGGCTTCCGTGGTTGCTGCGATCGCCTCTGCCGGCGTTGCGATCGGTCTTGCTCTTCAAGGCGCTCTCAGTAACCTTGCAGGCGGCATTATGATCTTGATCTTTAAGCCCTTCCGCATTGATAATTTTATTGACACCGGCTCCGAATCCGGTACCGTCGTAGATATCGGCATCTTTTACACCGTGCTTAAAACGCCTGACAATAAAGAAATTACGATTCCCAACGGAACGATCATGAATTCATCTATCGTCAACTATTCCGTTCACGACACCCGCCGTGTGGATTTTACCTTCTCGGTTGCGTACGGCACGGATGTAGAACGTGTAAAGTCGCTTCTGTTGGAGGAAGCAGACAAACACGGTCTGGTTCTCAAGGATCCCGCCCCCTTTGCCCGTCTTTCCGTGCAAAACGCGAGCTCTCTTGACTTTGTCCTTCGTGTTTGGGTCAATAGCGGTGACTACTGGACGGTCAACTTCGATCTGATGGAAAACATAAACAATCGTTTCATCGCAGAAAACATTGAAGTCCCCTTCAATCAGCTGGACGTGCACATCAGCAATCCCTCCTGACAACAACAATAGCACTTCATTTTTGGGCATCGCCCTACACGCTTGCGACACGAAAATCGGGAGTTTACCCGATCAAACGAGCAAAAGATAAGATTGCACAGGCTCCTCCTGTCTTCGGCGGAGCACCCTCTCGGAGAGAATCTTTGGTACAATAAGATCCTGTGCGTTCTTCTTTGTCTTCTGCTTATCGACATTGCTACTCTCTTACCCCGCCACTATGGCGGGGTTTTCTTTCTGAACGATGCAAGAACATTAAAGATCCTTCATTTTGTTCTTCCTCATATACTCCGTCGGCGTATCGCCTACACGGGACTTGAAGGTTCTTGAAAAATGATACAGGCCGGAAAATCCGCACAGCTCTGCAATCTCGGTCACGGATAGGTATCCTTCTGCCAGAAGCTGCTTTGCACGGTCCAAACGGTACGCCAGCAAATATTGATGCGGTGGGATCCCGTATTTGTTCAAAAACAGTTTGCGCAGATATACTTCGCTGATCTGAAACCGCGCGGCAACCAAGGCATTGCTTAGCTCGGCGTCGGCATACGATTCTTGCAAAAATTCGGCAATTCGATCCGCCTGACTGAAATTGGACGGCTGCTGAACGCAAATGCGGTGTATGATCTCGTAAAAAACGCTAAACAGCTTATTGCGATTTCGCGGAAGCAACGAAAGCTTCTTCATCCCTTCAAAATCCTTGCCATAAGACTCCACCTCTCGAATGGGAAACACGCATATCTCGTCGCTGATGGGGAAAGCCGTCAAAAAATTGATTAGAAGAAACCGTCCGTTTTTCTCTCGCCGTATTGTGTAATCCTGTCCCTTTGGAAGCAGTATGGCATGTTCTCGGTCGGAAACGAACTCTTTTCCGTTTTGAATATAGGTGATCCGCCCATCCACACAAAAAGAAAGACCGTAGGTAGGTCTGTTTTTCATTTGCGTCATCCTTCCCTGCTCCGAGAAAACGGTAATGACACTTGCTATCTCGGTTACCGAAATCTTTTCCAATATCATTGTTTCACCCCCTTCCCATTTTACTCTTTTTGTCAAAAAAAGCAAGTATTTTTCCGCTTTTTGTATCAAAAATATCAAATCGTTTTGTTTTTGCCATTGCCGATTTGATAAAAAGCGGTATACTGAACGTAAAGAACGAAAGGAGGTATAGCATGACCTACGATTTCTTTCACTACGAGCGTCCTCTGCTTTGCGCCATGATACATCCCGTCAATCCCACCGACGCGATCCGAAAGATCAAGGCTTCCCTCGCGGACGGTGCCGAGGCGTTTGGTATCCAACTGGAAAAGCTGAAGCACGAATATCGAAATAAGGCTACCCTCAACGAAATTTTTGAAGCGTGTGAAGGTCGACCGATCTACGTCACCAGCTACCGCACGGCAGAAAACGCGAATTTCAGTGACGAGCAGTGCGCGGAGCTCTTGCTTCTTGCCCTGGACTGTGGCGCTGTCCTATGCGATATTATGGGAGATATGTTTGACCGCTCTCCCTACTATGAGTTAACAAAGGATCCGCAAGCCATCAAAAAGCAACGGCAACTGATCGATGAGATCCACCGCCGCGGCGGAAAGGTGCTGATCTCCTGCCATACTCACAAGGATCTCAGCGTAGAGGAGTCCCTTATGATCGCCAAGGCGCAGGAGGAGCGCGGTGCCGACGTCATCAAGATCGTAAACAAAGCAGAAACCGTCGCTTCTTTACCAAAGCATATTGAAACGATACAGACCATTCTCGCAAATACCGACAAAAAGCTTCTGTATCTTTTGGGTGGAGAAGGAACGCTGATTCGGTACTTCGGCGCCAATTTCGGAGTTTGTATGTATCTTTGCGTCGCCTATCACGAGGCGCTTGACACCAAGGACCAACCTCTTCTGAAGCGCGTCAAAGCCATACGCGATAACATTATATTTTAGGAGGCTATTATGAGATTTGAAGGAAAAACCGCCGTCATTACGGGTGCCGCCGCAGGAATCGGTAGGGCTACTGCCATGCGCTTTGCCGAGGAGGGTGCCAACGTGGTCCTCTTGGACATCAATTATGAAAAACTGGTTGAGGTAAAGAAAGAGATTGCCGCGATCACCGACAAAATCCTGATCTGCGAGTGTGATATTCGGGATGAGGAAAAAGTAAACGCCTCGTTTTCGGAGGCGCTCAAGGTCTTTGGTAAGATTGATATTCTCGTGAACAACGCTGCCGTTTGGAATCGGCACGGAAGGTTTATGGAGCTTCCTGTTGACGAGTGGAAAACCTATCTTGACGTTAACGTAATGGGGGCTGTATACTGCACCCGCGCCGCGCTTCCCGTAATGCTGGAGCACAAGTACGGACGAATCATCAACGTCGCATCGGTTGCCGGCGTATACGGCATTTCCACCATGACCCATTACTCGGCAACCAAGGGCGCGCTCATCGCATTTACCAAAGCGCTTGCCAAGGAGGTTGCCAAGGAGGGCGTTCTCGTCAACGCCGTTTCACCCGGTAGCGTCAGCCCCGGAACCAATCCTGACATCGACTATCATCAGCCCACTCCCCTTGCTTTTATGGGTCGAACGGGAACCGACCGCGAAAATGCCAATCTGATCGTTTTCCTGGCATCCGACGAGGCGTCTTACATCTCAGGACAAAGCATTCAGATCGACGGCTGCAGAAAGACGATGTAAACGGTCTGCAAAAATGACAAAAAACAAGATAGGATAAAAGAGGAGAAGCGATGCTTCTCCTCTTTTATCCTACCAGCTCCCCTCGTAAGAAGGTCATGATCTTCTTTTCCTCCCGTGACACCTTGACCTGGGAAAGTCCCAGCAGATCTGCCGTTTCCTGTTGGGTCATATTTCGGTAATAACGAAGAAGAACGATCTTCCGCCAAAGCTCCGGCATATGAGATATGGCTTGTCCCAGCGCAATGCTGTCCGACACCCGCTCGATCTGATTGTCGTCGTCGGCGATACGGCTTTCCAGCGTCAGGTTGCTATCGTCGCCGCCCACCACGTCTGACAGGGACGCGACGGGAGAGATGGCGTCCATTGCGATCGCCGCCTCCTCAACGCTGACCTCGCAGAGCTTTGCCAATTCCTCGATCCTCGGCTCATACCCATACTGCGCCACTATGCGGTTGCGGGCATTGATCAACTCTATTCCCAGCTTCTTATGATAACGGCTGACCTTGATCAGCCCGTCATCCCTTAAGTGCCGTCGAATCTCTCCGATGATCAGCGGCACGGCATAGGTGGAAAAGGTGGTCTCCCTCGAAAGATCGAAGCTTCGTATCGCCTTGATCATTCCGATGGTACCGATCTGGATCAGATCCTCCATCTCCGTCCCTCTGTCCTTAAAGCGAAGTGCCAAGCTTCTGACAAGACCGAGATTCAAGCGGATCAGCTCCTCGGTTGCCGAAAGCGCTTCCCTTTCGTCTTCTCCCTGCGCCCGTTCGAGAAGCTCCCGATTCCTGGCATATTTATCCTGCGACTGCATTGCGGTTTTTTCGACCTCGTTTCCTCCGTTCATAGGTCGGAAAGTATGGGAGCGCTGATACGCTTATACATGATCACCGTCGTTCCCCTACCAACACGTGAGCGCACCGAGAGCTTGTCCATAAAGTTTTCCATCACGGTAAAGCCCATACCGCTCCGTTCGCTTTCGGCGTCGGTGGTATATAAAGGCTCCCGTGCTTTTTTTACGTCCGGGATCCCGCACCCGTGATCCTTTACCGATACACGGACAAACCGTTCCTCATACAATCTCACACCTATGTATACCGTCCCGGGTGTCTCCCGATACGCGTGAACGATACAGTTGGTAACCGCCTCGGACACCGCGCATTTGATGTCGGCGATCTCGGTTGCCGTGGGGTTGAGCTGTGAGCAAAACGCGGCGACCACCGCCCTTGCCGTTCCTTCATTGACCGAAAGGGACGGAAGCGCCATCTTCAGCTCGTTGATCACCCGTCCCGAGAAGCTTCCCTTGGTTTGTTTTTCTTTCATTTTTCTATTCTTTCCCTTCACTTTTTCTTTTCAATTCGGATCATACGCTCCATACCTGCCAGCTTGCAGATCTTCAGCACGCCTTCGTTTGGATTTCTGATAGAAAGCTCTCCGCCGAATTCCCGAACCAATGAGTACCGCCCCATGATCAGTCCAAGACCGGAGCTATCCATAAACGCGATGTTCTCCAGATTCAGGATGAGTCTTTGAGGGCGTTTTTCACAGATCAGCTTGTCGATTCCGGTACGAAGAGATACCGCGTTATGATGGTCGATCTCCCCTGAAAGTGAGATGATCATCGTCTCTCCTTCGCAGGAAACGTCAAAGTTTCCTTGATGCTTTATCATTTACCTTCCTCCTTATAGGGATTGCTTGTCTGTCCTCATTGTAGCATAGCGCAAATAAAAAAATTGTCACATTGAGGAGCCAATAAAAAAAGTCCCCCGACTCGGGGGACAAAAAAACGAGGGCGTTGCGCTCTGCATTCTTAGCGGAGAAATAGGCGGCGGAAATACCGAGGCATTGATTTGCCTCGGTATTTCTGTTTCTCTGGGCTTATGATGCGATAGCATCGGATGTTCTCACGGTATGCTGTTCTCTGAATCCTACGGTGAATACGATGTCGATATCGTTGCCCTCGGTGCGTGACCATTTTTCCTTTTTCTCGTAGACGTATATCTTGAATATGAATGCGTGTACGATCTCGGGAGTCAGCTCCTGAATGTCAATAAATCTGTTGGCATTGGCAATGAAATCGTCAATCGAATTTCTTTCCTCACCATAGCTCGCTTCGGCTTCTTCAAGCTCGGCGAGTTTTTTTGTTAGCGTTGCTTGTTCAGACTCGTAGCTTTGCGCCATCTTATCATAACGCTCATCTGTGATACGTCCGCTGACGTTGTCTTCGTAAAGTTTCTGAATAATGCGGTCAAGCTCATCAATACGCTTGCGAGCTTTGATGATTTCTGCCTTAACAGCCTCGAGCTTCTTCTCATCTTCATCGCGCTTCTTGGCACGAGCTTTCTCATAGAACACCTCGGGATTTTCTCTTGCAAGCTCAGTTACCCAACGTATCTGCTGAAGAACAATTTTCTCTAACGCCATGGCGTTGATCTGATGTGCCGAGCATCTGTCTTTGCCCTTGCGCTGATAAAATCCACAACTGTAATAGTTTTCTTCGGGACGCATTGTCTTAGCTCGGTGCAGATACATTCGATTTCCGCAACTGGCACAGGCGATCACATTGTGAAAGATATCAACCTTACCCGACTTATCGGGGCGGTTTCTGCCGTCAAGTATGAGCTGTGCCGTTTCAAAATCCAATTTGCTGACGAGAGCTTCGTGCGTGTTCTCGAATACCAACCATTCTTCCTTGGGCAAGCGTATCTGCTTTTTGACCTTGAATGACTTGATCTTCGTCTTACAGTTTACGGTGTTGCCGATATAATCCTGATTGCGGAGGATGGAACGTATCGTGGTGCTTGACCATCTGTAGGGATCCGTGATATCAACACCGCTGCGTATCTGTCCGTATTTCTGATACAGATACTGTCCGGGAGTGATGATCTGATCGTTCTGCAAGCCCTTGGCTATTTTTTTGAGATTAGAATCCTTGAGAAACTCTCGGAAGATACGGATGACGATATCCTTGGTGTCGGGATCGGGCATGATTTTTCCGGAATTATCGGGATCCTTGACATATCCGTAGGGTGCATTCGTAGCAAGGCGTTCACCGCGCTTGGCTTTGCTTTGAAATGTAGCTCTGACCTTGTGACTGGTGGTCTGGGCGTGCCATTCGTTGAAGATATTAATGATGCCAAGCTGCTGTTCATTCTCACTGTGAAGGCTATCGTAGTGATCGTTGATAGCAATAAAGCGAACGTCATATTCGGGGAAAGTCAGCTCGATATACCGTCCGGTCTCAATATAGTTTCGTCCGAGACGGGACAAATCTTTTACGACAATGATACCGATCTTGCCATCTTCCATGTCTGCCATCATACTTTCAAAGCCGGGACGATTGAAATTCGTACCGCTAAATCCATCATCAATATAGAATTTAATGTTGCGGAATCCCTTGCTCTTAGCATAATCCGTGAGGATCTTTCTCTGATTCTGAATACTATTTGATTCGCCCTGCATGGAATCCTCATGGCTGAGTCTGCAATAAAGCGCTGTGATTTTTTCGTTTGTTTCGTGCATGGTTTCTCTCCTTTCTACTCTTAAACCATTTGTTTTACAAAACAACCGAATAAGCTGCAAGCATATACTACCACAAAGGGCTTTATATATCCAGCGTTTTTCGGAATGTTAAGAATAAAGTAACATCTCATAATCGTCATCTGTTTCGGTCAATTAGCTCGTCTATCTTATCGAACGCCGTGGCTTCTTTGCTTCGGTCAAGATAATTTGTTACGTGATAAACCTTGCCGCTGATTTCATGCTCACTCTGAAGACCAACGTAGGTTTCCTTCTGCGCTTCGTAGTAACGTGCGAAGGCTTCGGGATCCTGATAGCCTGTTTTGCCGTGTGTATCCCGAAACAAAAACTGAATGGTAAGCAGAATTCTTTTGAACCATCCGGCATTGATATACTCGTCACGGACGAACCAAGTGGAGAGGATCTCATCCTCTTTCCTCTGATTTTCCGCTTCCATCTCGCGACGCTTTTGCTGAACTTCTTCCCAATCCTCTATGTCTTCGCCCTCACGAAGACGCGTGCGGTCATCATGAAACAGACAGCAAATACGCTTCCATAATTTTTTAAAAGTCATTTTAAAAATTCAACCTCCATCAAATATATTTGTCGAAAAATTATTGTTATTCAGAGAATGTTTTTTCAATCAATGCGCAGAAAATCGAAGCATTTTTATGAAAAACATTTTAAAATGTTTCAAGAACAATGAGAGAATACTGAAAAAGGCTCTTAAAAACCCGTGCACGCACTTTTTGAAACAGTGCACAGGTGTAACGCGCAAGTGATTTGATAAAGCTCTTCAAATCGCCTTAAATCTCGTTAAAGCTCGCGAACGGCGTTGCCGGTCGCTGTGAAGGGCGGGCAATGTCGCACGCCTTTATCCTGCTTCAAAATCGGAAATCGGTGATTTTGTGCATCTCCGTGAAAGTTCATCTCAATTTCCGCTTTTTCTTTGTTTTCTGCGGATGAGATTTTGAATCATAAAAACAAGGGCCAAAACCAAACAAAGCAGAAAGAATATATCCGCTATCTCGGATATATTTTTGAGC